>CAZBBT010000076.1:0-12931 GCA_964490065.1 uncultured Mesorhizobium sp.
CAATGCGAGTGGAACTGGATGTCCTTGACCAGGACAAGATCGTCATAGCCGGCCACCTCCTCGAAGGTGCGGCCGAGCTCTTCCGAGGGGCACATGTCGTAGCCGCCGAACATCTCGCGATAGGCTTTCGCCACGCGCTTGGGCGTGTCGACGAGCCCTTCGCGGTCCGGGTTGTCCCCGGTCCAACGGATGAGCGTGCGCACGGCGGCTTCGACCTCCGCCTGGCTCGGCCGGTCGGTGACCGGCTTTTCCATGTAGGTCGAGGGCGGCATGATTTTCTTGATGACGGCGTCCATAAAGGTGTCTCCCGTAGTCCCGCTCATGGCGGGACGAGTTGAACGGACCACAGCCTTTCACGGGACGTCTGCCCGAAAGCGGCGTGACTGGTTCCAGGTATGGGATGCTCGGCTTGCCTTGCCGTTCCCGGAACCCAAGCATTATATATGGTCATGGCGAGCGAATGAAAGGCCGCACTGCGGCAAACCATATTCGCCAAAAGGCGATGGACCGGAAAATCATGATAGACGACGTCTACAACGCGAAAATTCTCGGCTTTGCCGGAAACATCGCCCGCATAGGCCGGCTCGACCATCCCGACGCCACCGCCAAGGCCCACTCCAAGCTGTGCGGCTCCACCGTAATGGTCGACCTCAAGATGCAGGACGGCGTCGTCACCGATTTCGCGCATGAGGTGAAGGCCTGTGCGCTGGGCCAGGCGTCGTCCTCGATCATGGCTCGGCACGTGGTCGGCGCGACGGCAGAGGAACTGCGCGCGGTGCGCGAAACGATGCTGAAGATGCTGAAGGAAAACGGCTCGCCGCCGACGGGCCGTTTCGATGACCTGAAATATCTCGAGCCGGTGCGCGACTACAAGGCGCGCCACGCCTCGACCATGCTGACCTTCGACGCCGTGGTCGATTGCATCGGCCAGATCGAGGCCAAGCAGGCGGAAGAGGCTGCCTGACTGGCGATCATAGCCAAATATCCCGTCGCCAATCCCCGCATCTTCGGTTCCGTGGCGCGGGGAGAGGATATTGAAGGCAGCGATCTCGACTTGTTGGTTGCCCCGATTTCGAGGTGACCACGTTCGTTCATCGCGGCGAACTGGAGGAAGAACTGGAAGGCCTTCTGGGAACCGGCGTGGACATCGTCACCCCGTCCGCCCGCTTCCCAAGGTTACGGAACGGATTCAATCGGAATTGGTGCCTCTGTGAAATCCAGCCGAGAAAACGACGAGCCCGGCGTCTGATATTTTCGGCCTTCTTGATAGGGTGCCGCCCAGCGCGGCACCCTATCCTACAGAGGATCGGAGTAGCCTTTCAGCATCACCGGCCTAAGCCGCCTTTTCCTTCTCGGCCAGCATCTCGCGCACCATCGGGATCACCTTCGTCCCGTAGAACTCGATGCTCTTCATCATCTTCTCGTGGCTGGTCGTGCCGGACGAGTATTTCAAATCGAAGCGATCGGTGCCGAGTGCCTTTACGGTCGCGGCGATCTTCTTCGCCACGGTTTCGGGCGAGCCGGCATAGGTGGAGCCGCTTTCGATCTCGCGGATGAAGCTCTCCTTGGTGGTCGGCGGCCAGCCGCGCTCGGCGCCGATGCGGTCGTGCATGGCCTTGTAGCCGGGCCACAGTTCCTCGCGCGCCTGTTCGTCGGTCTCGGCGACATAGCCGGGCGAATGAACACCGAGCGGCATCTTTTCCACGCCAAGCTGGTCCTGCGCGCGTTTGTAGAGATCGACGAGGGGCAGGAAGCGGCGCGGATCGCCGCCGATGATGGCGAGAGTCATCGGAATCTCGTAGCGCACCGAGCGGATGACGGATTCGGGCGAGCCGCCGACGCCGATCCAAGCGCTCAGTTTCCCGCTTTCGATCTCGGGGTAGACCGTCACGTCCTTGAGCGGTGGACGAAGCTGGCCTTCCCAGTTGACCTGGCCGTTCTTGAGCAGGGCTGCGAACAGATCGAGCTTTTCGTTGAACAGCGTCTCGTAGTCATTGAGCTTGTAGCCGAACAGCGGGAAGGACTCGGTGAACGAGCCGCGGCCGAGGATCACCTCGGCGCGGCCGTTCGACAGCGCGTTCACTGTGGAAAAGCGCTCGAACACCCGGATCGGGTCGTCCGAGGACAGCACCGTGACCGCGGAACCCAGTTTGATGCGCTTCGTGCGTGTGGCGATGCCGGCCAGCACCACTTCCGGCGCCGAGACGGCGAAGTCCGAGCGGTGATGCTCGCCGACGCCGATGAAATCCACGCCGACCTCGTCGGCGAGGATCGCCTCGTCCAACACGTTGCGGATGACTTCAGCCTGGGAGAGCAGCTTTCCATCGGCGCCCACGGTAACGTCGCCGAAGGTGTCCATGCCGAATTCCACGCGTTTGGTCATGGTTTTTCTCGATCCGCGGGTGGTCCGGCCAAAGCCGGTCGCGAAGGGGTGCAGCACTTGGATAGCCAAGGCGGCACGGTTGGTTTCGGGCTAGATAGGCGTTGCACGCTTCGTGTTCAAACTGAACGAACAGCACTGACTGTTTAACATTGCTTGACGATCGATGGTCGGGTCAGGCCCTGCGGTAAGCAGCTCTCTCGCTTGAAATGATACAAACGCCTATGTGTGGTGCGATGCCAATGTACGATCATTCCGGGCACGAGCGTTCCCGCCACGCCAAGAACCGCTCCCGCAACTGGAACGGTCCCTGGCCACGCACGCCGGCGCGGCTCGCGGGCATCGGGCTGGTGCGCTTCTACCAACTCACGCTGTCCGGTTTCGTCGGTCATTCCTGCCGGCATATGCCGACCTGCTCGGAATACGCCTACGAGGCGATCGCCCGTCACGGGCTGTGGGCCGGCGGATGGCTTGGTCTCTTCCGGGTGATGCGCTGCGGGCCAGGCGGCACGCACGGCATCGACAATGTGCCGGAGGCACTGTCGGCCAATCTCGTCTGGTGGGCGCCCTGGCGCTTCTGGTCCGTCAGCCGTCCTCACGACTGATCGCCGCAGGCAGGCTGGATGATTCGGACACATCGGTGGCAGTCAACGATCCTGACGGTCTAACCGTTTCCGGTTTGCCGGCGAGAGCCTTCAACAAACGCCGCGCTGCAGGGGCAAGCGGCTTCCATTTCCGGGCGCTGGTGGCAAGATCGAGATTGTCCTCCCACTGCTGACTGAATATCGCCTCTTCGAGGCCGGTCGCGGTTTCCCCCGCCGGACGGGGCCACTTCGATGTCGTGACGTCCGATACCATCAAGCCGCCCGATGGAGCAGGCGCATATTCGCAAAGGGTCGGATCGCAGCATTCGTCGACGAGCCCGGCGAGCTCGACGATGGAGGCAGCGACAAAAAGGCCGACGATTTCCCAGCCGGCCGCCTTGCGAACGAAATAGGTTTTCACGGTTGAAACGCACTTTCGAAATTCGGACCGCAGTCGGCGGCGCATCAGATCAAATGCCCCTTCGTCGCGCCAGTCAGCTTTTTTCGCTAATCACAAGAACGTGAGGATCGGCTCATGTTAAAGCGGATGGTGGCATAAATCCGAATGGACTCTCCTCAGGCGGCGTCTTTACCTGTCGCGTCGGTCGCCCTAAAAGGCCGCGTCCGCAAGGCGGATGTTTCATCATTACCACCCGCGCTCGTTTGCGGGACTGGATAGGAGCCTGACATGCCAGACATTTCCCTCACATTTCCCGATGGTTCCGTTCGCGCTTACGATGCGGCGACGACGGGTACAGCACTTGCGGAGTCGATTTCGAAGTCGCTGGCCAAGAAGGCCGTCGCCTACACTTTCGATGGCACGCTGCGCGATCTGGCCGATCCGCTGGGCGCTTCCGGCGCGGTCGAGATCGTTACCCGCGAGGACCCGCGCGCTCTGGAGCTGATCCGCCACGATGCGGCGCACGTGCTGGCGGAAGCGGTGCAGGAATTATGGCCCGGAACGCAGGTCACCATCGGCCCGGTGATCGAGAACGGTTTCTACTACGACTTCGCCCGCAACGAGCCGTTCACGCCGGAGGATTTTCCGGTGATCGAGAAGAAGATGCGGGAGATCATCGCCCGCAACAAGCACTTCACCAAGGAAGTCTGGCCGCGCGACAGGGCGCGACAGGTGTTCCGTGACAAAGGCGAGAACTACAAGGTCGAGCTGATCGACGCGATCCCCGAGGATCAGGACCTCAAGATCTACTATCAGGGCGACTGGTTCGACCTCTGCCGCGGCCCGCACATGGCCTCGACCGGACAAGTGGGCTCCGCCTTCAAGCTGATGAAGGTGGCGGGCGCCTACTGGCGCGGCGATTCCAACAACCCGATGCTGACGCGCATCTACGGCACCGCATGGGCCGACCAGGTGCAGCTCGACGACTATCTCAAGATGCTCGAGGAGGCCGAGAAGCGCGACCACCGCAAGCTCGGCCGCGAGATGGACCTGTTCCATTTCCAGGAGGAGGGCCCCGGCGTCGTCTTCTGGCACGCCAAGGGCTGGAGGGTATTCCAGAACCTGATCTCCTATATGCGCCGCCGCATCGACGACGAGTATCAGGAGGTCAACGCACCGCAGGTGCTCGACAAGTCGCTTTGGGAGACGTCCGGTCACTGGGGCTGGTATCAGGAGAACATGTTCGCGGTGAAATCCGCGCACGCCTTCACCCACCCTGACGACCCTGAAGCCGACCAACGCGTCTTCGCGCTGAAGCCGATGAACTGTCCGGGCCATGTGCAGATATTCAAGCACGGCTTGAAATCCTACCGCGATCTACCGATCCGGCTTGCCGAATTCGGCAACGTCCACCGCTACGAGGCGTCCGGCGCGTTGCACGGGCTGCTGCGCGTGCGCGGCTTCACGCAGGACGACGCGCATATCTTCTGCACGGAAGAACAGCTCGAAGCGGAAATCCTCAAGATCAACGACCTGATGATGTCGGTCTATGAGGATTTCGGTTTCGAGGAGGTCGAGGTCAAGCTCGCCACGCGCCCGGAGAAGCGCGTCGGCACCGATGCGATGTGGGACCATGCCGAGGACATATTGCGGCGTGCGCTCGCCCGCATGGCGCGCGAGGACAATCGCATCAAGACCGGCATCAACGAGGGCGAGGGCACGTTCTACGGGCCGAAGTTCGAATATACGCTGAAGGACGCCATCGGCCGTGAATGGCAATGCGGCACCACGCAGGTGGACTTCAATCTGCCGGAGCGCTTCGGCGCCTTCTACATCGGCTCGGATTCGGAAAAGAAGCAGCCGGTCATGGTGCATCGCGCCATCGCAGGCTCGCTGGAACGGTTTCTCGGCATCCTGATCGAGAACTTTTCCGGCCACTTCCCGCTATGGTTCGCGCCGCTGCAGGTTGTGGTTGCGACGATCACCTCGGACGCCGACGGCTACGCGACCAAGGTGGTCACCCGTTTGAAGGCCGCGGGCCTGACCGCCGAGGCGGACCTGCGCAACGAGAAGATCAACTACAAGGTACGCGAGCACAGCCTGGCCAAGGTGCCCGTCATCCTCGTCTGCGGCCGGCGCGAAGCGGAGGAGGGGACTGTCAACCTGCGCCGTCTCGGCTCGCGCGACCAGCAGTCGCTGACGCTGGACGATGCGGTTGCGGCGCTGGTCGAGGAAGCCGTGCCGCCGGACGTCAGGCGCCGGCGGGCTACGGCCTGAGAGGGTAGTCGTCAAGATAGGGGCGGCGATACGTTTCGCCGCCGTTTTCCGGCACGGAACGACGGAAGGCGGAGGCTTGACCGTTCAGTCCGCGCCTTCTTCCGGGTCGATGGCCGTCGCCTCGGAGGCGATGACCTCGACCTCCTCGTTCCTGCCGGCCTCGACCTTGAAGTCCTTCTGGTAGATGCGGTCGCGGTTCTTGGCGATGACGGTGTAGTCGCCTTCGGCCAGCACCATCGGAGCATAGGCGCCGACCGCTTCCTTGATCGGATCGCCGGATTCGTTGAGCACCGACCAGGATGTGTCGGCGATGGCCTCGCCACCTTCCTCCCGGACCAGCTTCATCGTCACTTCGGCGGCGTGATGTTCCACGGTGGCTTCCGTCAGCTTGCCGGCCTCGACACGGATGTCGGAGCGGATCACCGCGTTGGTGGCGCCGTAGGTCGAGACCACGTGGTAGATGCCGGCGTTCAGCCGGATCACCGTGTTCGGCTTCACGTCGGGGATGATCAGCGCGCGGTCGCCGTCCGGGTCGGCCTTGTTGCCCTCGTAGATCGAGAAGCGCAGCTTGTTCGGCGGGATATGCTGCCCGCCGGAAAGGGTGGCGTCCAGTTTCAGCCCGCCGGCGTCGAGCACCAGGCTTTCGCGCTTGGCTTGACGGCTCACCGTGATGCGCTTGGTGGCGCCGGCGCGGCCATAGGAGGCATGAACCAGGTAGCTACCGGGTTCGAGCTGGAAGGAAGCCGTGCCGCCATGGGCGGAGGCAACCAGCGGCAGTTTGCCGTCGGCGCCCGGATCGGGCTTGAACACGCGCCAGACAAGACCGCGGGTAATATCGGCGCCTTTGTCGGTGAGCTGGGCGCTCAGTGTGATGTCGCCGTCCGCCGCCGTCGCGAGCGGCGCGTCCTGGGGCGGCGGCGCATAGGTCGAGAGATCGGGCAATTTGAGATCGTCGAGGCCGTCATTGTCCTGCGCGGCGGCACGCTGCGCCGTCGCGACCAACAAGGCGGCGAAAAGGACCAGCGACAAAAGATGGGAAAGCCTCAACGACATGCCTTGCGTTGAAGCGCAAGGCGGTGGCAATTTCAAGACCTATCGGCGCTCGCGCGCCACGCCCGAGCCGCCGTTTTCCCAGGGCGCGCTTCAGCCAAAATCAGCGTTCAGGAGAACCGCGCCCATGACGTCGCCCGTTATCGATTTCCTGCTCACCCGCAATTCCGTGCCGATCACCGAATTGCATGAGCCCGGCCCGGACGACGCCGAGATCGCGACGATCATCAAGGCCGCCTCGCGCGTGCCCGATCACGGCCGACTGGAGCCCTGGCGGTTCATCCTCTATCGGGGCGATGCGCGCGTCGAGGTCGGCAAGAAACTGGCAGCTTTGGCCGAGCAACGCGAGGGGCCGCTGACGGAAGGCCGACGGAACCAGGAACTGACGCGCTTTTCGCGCGCGCCGCTGGTCATCGGCGTGGTGTCGAGCCCGAAGGAGAATCCGAAAATCCCGCAATGGGAGATGTTCCTGTCAGGCGGCCTGGCGGCGATGAACCTGGCGCATGCCGCGAACGCGCTTGGCTACCGCACCAACATGATCACCAACTGGTATTCGGATTTACCCGAGGGCCGGGCGATCCTCGGTCTTGCGCCGCATGAGCGCGTGGTCGGCTTCGTGCATATCGGCACCTTCTCCGGCACGGTGACGGAGCGGCCGCGGCCCGATCTGGAAAAGCTTTACTCGGACTATTCGGGGCCCTGGGGCGGATAGACGCCGGCCGCCTTCGCCCGCGCCAGCAGACGCTCGGCGAGCCTCAGATGCGGGCGGTCATACATCTTGCCCTCGATGCCGACGACGCCCGGATTGCCGGCAGCGGCGAAGGCCGCAACGATGGCCGCCGAGCGTTCGATCGCCTCGCGCGATGGCGTGAAGGCGGCGTTGATGGCCGGCACCTGGTCCGGATGGATCGCCATCTTGGCGGTGAAGCCATCGCGCTCGGCTTCGGCGCATTCCCTCTGGAACCCGGCCATATCGCGAAAATTCGGGAAAACCGTATCGACCGCCGCCACGTCGGCGGATGAAGCGGCGAGCAGGGTTACGGCGCGGGCAAGTCGGAAGACATCGGTGTAACGGCCGGCCTCGTCGCGCACGGTGCGCGCGCCGACAGCCGCTGACAGGTCCTCCGCACCCCAGGTAAGGCCGGAAAGCCGGGAAGACGCGCCGGCATAGGTCGAGGCGGCAAGGACACCGGCCGCCGTTTCGGTGATGATCGGCAGGATTCTTATCCCGCCGTCCGGCAGGCCGGCCTCCGCTTCGTGAACCCTGAGCTTGGCGGAAAGTGACTGCAGGTCCTGCCCGCCATTCGATTTCGGCAGCATGACGCCGCCGGGCCGTGCCGGCACGAGCGCGGCGAGGTCGTCGTCGGTCAGACCGGTAGCGAGGTCGTTGACGCGGATATAGAGGGCAGGCCGCGTGCCGCTACGCCTGGCCGCAATGAAGTCCGCCGCAACCTGCCGGGCCGCCTGCTTGTTCGCCGGCGCGACCGAGTCCTCCAGATCGACGATCACCACGTCGGCTTCCGAGGAAAAGCCTTTTTCCAGCTTCCTTTCCGAATCGCCGGGAACGAACAGCAGCGAGCGCATCAGGCGGGTTTTTTCCGCATCATCGCCTGGCGCAGGCACTTCGCCACCAGCGCGTCATTCTGGTTGTAGGCGCGGTGCTCGAATTCGACGATGCCACGATCGGGCTTCGATTTCGATTCACGCACCGAAACGACCGTGGTCTCGACGCGGATCGTGTCGCCGTGGAAGACCGGATGCGGGAAGACAGTATCCTTCATGCCGAGATTGGCGACGGTGGTGCCAACCGTGATGTCGTTGACCGAGATGCCGATCATCAGGCCGAGCGTGAAAAGCGAGTTCACCAGTGGCTTGCCCCATTCGGTCTTGGCGGCGAAATCGAAATCGATGTGCAGCGGCTGCGGGTTGAGCGTCATGACCGAGAACAGCACGTTGTCGCTTTCCGTCACCGTTCGCCGCAGCGAATGGCGAAAGACGTGACCGACGGTGAACTCCTCGAGATACAGGCCGGGCATGATCCTCTCCTCTTTCAGCGGTGATAATCGTTGCTGGATGCAGCGGCAAGCTGCCAAGCCGGATGCGGCTATGGAACATTCGTGTTTCGGTTCCGTTGGCGAGGGCAGCATGGAGAAAAAGCATGATCGACTATCGACAGGGCGAAAACGGGATTCTCGAAATTTCCGTCAGCGGCAGGCTCACCAGGGAGCAGATCGATGCCATATGGGCGAAGATGAAAGCGGACATGCCGGCCGCCGGCAAGGTGAAGGTCCTGGAAGTAATCCGGGACTTCGACGGCATGGATTTCGACGCCATGTGGGAGGATCTGCGCATCGGCCTGCCGATGGCTGACCATGTCAGCCAGGTCGCGATCGTGACCGACCGGAAATGGATCGCCGCGCTGACGCGACTGGCCGGTGTCTTCATGTCGGCGGAGACGCGGACCTATACGCTCGATCAGCTTGCGGAGGCGCGCGCCTGGCTGGCGGCGGCCTGAACCGGCGTGGCCATGGTTTCCAAGGCCTCAACGAACATGGTGAACCGTTCGTAAACCATTTGTGCCTACCGTCACCTCGGGGCAAGAGGGCAGCGGCCGGCATGGTTGTTTCGCATTTCCTGAAATGGATATACACGGCCAAGGTCGCGCAGCGTGCGGCGGCTGCCGCCGCCCTGGCACGCGCCTATGTCGATGCCGACCTGCCGTTCGAGGACCGCTGCGCTGCCGAGGCGGCGCTGACCTTCCTGCTCGACGATCCGTCTTCCAAGGTTCGGCAGGCCATGGCCGAGGCGCTGTCGATGAGCCGGCATGCGCCGATCCAGATCATCGCGGCGCTCGCCGCCGATCAGCCCGAGGTGGCCGGCCTGGTGCTGGCGCGCTCGCCGCTCCTGACCGACGCCGATCTGATCGATCGCGTCGCCAGCGGAACCAAGGCCACGCAATTGCTGATCGCCGACCGACCGGTCGTGTCGATGGCGCTGTCCGCGGCCATTGCCGAGATCGGCGAAATGGACGCCTGCGCAACGCTTCTCGCCAACAGTGGCGCCGAGATTGCCTCGCTCAGTTTCCGCCGCATGGTCGAGCGCCATGGCCACGTGCCGGTGGTGCGCGAGGCGCTGATCGCCGATCCGCGGCTTCCCGCGGATTGCCGCCACTTGCTGCTGGTCAAGCTCGGCGAGGCTTTGAAAGGTTCGCCGCTGGTGTTGGCGCTGATGGGGCAGGCGAGAGCGGAGCGGCTGATGCGCGACGCCTGCATCAGGGCCTCGGTGACCCTGATCGAAGGCACGCGGACGGAAGAGCACGCGGCGCTGGTCGAGCATCTGCGGCTGCGCGGTGACCTCACGGCGAGCTTCATCGTGCGCACGCTGGCCCATGGCAAGGTGGATTTCTTCGGCTCGGTGCTGGTCGCGCTGACGGGCCAGGCCGAGCAGCGGGTGAGGGCGCTGCTTGCCGGCGGTCACGATACCGCGTTGCAGGCGCTGTTCGGCAAGGCAGGGCTTTCGCGCTCGATGCACCTCATACTGATCCGGGCGCTGAAGGTGTGGCGCGACGTCGCCAACGGCAAGCGTATCGCCGGCGTGCAGGAGGTGAGCTGGCTGATGCTGAAGGAACTCGGCGGCCAGGCGGCCGAAGGGGAGTTGGCGACGCTGGTCAAGTCGATCCATCTCGACGCCCTGCGCGAGAATGCACGCGGTCACGCGCTGGCAATCGCCGCTGCCTGAGATTTCAGCTCCCGCGAAAGAATTCCGGGTAATCCTCGATCGCCACGGCGACGATGCGCAGCGAGGCCGCCACCTGCAGGTTCTCGGCAGAGGCATCTCTGCCTGCGATCGTCGCGGCCTTGTTGCGGATGCCCTCGACCGCGTCGACGGCCCTCCCGGAGGGATGCAGGACCAGTTCGCGAGCCAGGGTGCGCAGGAATTCACCCGCCGCATCAGCCGTTTCCGCGCGCAGCGTTCCGGCTGCCAGCACCTTGCGTAGGCGCAGGGCTTCAAGCCCGACCGCGACCGAGGCGATGCTGCCACCGAACAGGGCATCGGCCTTGCGGCCGATGCGTTGCGCCAGCGGCAGGAACTGGTTGACGCGGTCGTAGGCCAGGCTCTCGAAGGCTGTTCGGCGAGGTACCCGTTCGTGCAGGCAGAGCCGCACCAGATCCTCGCGCATCGATTCGACGAGACGACTGACCGTCGCCCAGGGCCTCGCCGGCAGCACGACGAAATAAACGCCGATGGCCAGCAATATGCCGACGACGATCGAGGCGGAGCCGGCCAGGAACGGCAGCGGGTCGTAGATCATGACCTGATGCGGGTTGAGAAAGGCCAGGAAGTTGATGGCAAAGGCCGTTGCCACGCCGACATGGCGGGGATTGGCCATGGCGAGTGCCGCCGGCACCAGCACCGGCACGACGAAAACAACGAACCAGCCGAACCCCGGTAGCGCCGGCAGCGCATATTGGCTGATGACGAAGGCGACCGGGAGGGCGATCAATGTTCCCTTGAAGAAGCCCCATGCGACCTGGACCGGATTGGGCCGCGGCGCGAACAGGCTGGAAACCACGGCCACGATGATGACGACGCCGGCTAGCTCCGACCAGCGCGTCGCCAGCCAGAAGGCGGCGACCAGCATGGTGGCGACGGCCGCCCTGACGGCATTGCGGACGGCCGCCGGGCGGTCGCGATGGATGACCAGCGCCGGCTGGCGACGATCCCGCGAGCGGCCGGAAGGCGGCGCCGTCAAGGCATCCAGGCCGCGCAATATCTCCTTCAGCGCATCCGCGAATTCCGCCGCGATCGTCAGTCGGGTCACCGCGCCGACAGAATCGGGATCGTCCCGGATGATTTCGTCGGGCAGGCGGCGCGCGCGGTCGGCGATTTGCTGGAGCCGCGCGATCCACGGACGGGTATCGTCAAGCGCCCCCGGCGTAGACGACAGGTCTTCCAGCAGAACGCGAAGCTCGCCGCGAACGACGAGGCGGGGCGCATCCGGCGGCCGCGGATGGGCGTGCAACATGCGCACGGCCGACAGCGCCGACAGAAGGTGCCCGATCGTGCGGCGCACCGGATATGCGCGCGTCGCCTGGCTCGGCGCTTCGAGCCGCGCATAGGCGCGCATTTCGCCCAGCGCCTGGCTGTCCGCGATCAGCTTGCGGTAGAGCGCTTCCAGTTTCGCCGCATCGCCGCCGCCGAACGAACTTTTCGCATAGGTGGCGAGGTCGAGGACCGAGCGGCGCAGCCGGGCGCGCATCGCATCGCGCGCCAGTTGCGGCAGGATCAGCCGGCTGGTGATCCCGGCGCAGACGATGCCCAGCACGATCTCGGCGCAGCGCGCGGTTGCGAGTTCGACCAGAAGGTGCGGCTGGCCGAAGGCGGGCAGGCCGATGATCGTCGCCGTATAGCCGGCGAGCGCCGCGCCATAGGCTTCCGGATTACGCAGCAGGGAGGAGACGTAGGTGCAGAGTCCGATCCAGAGCGAAAGCGCGGCGACGAACAGCCATGCGTTGCCGTCGCAGAGCCGCGCGATGCCGATGGAGGCGGCGGCGCCGACCAGCGTGCCGATCAATCGGTAGAAACCCTTCGCCAGCACCATGCCGGCTACCGGCTGGGCGACGATGAAGACCGTCATCATCGCCCATTGCGGGTGCTCGAGCTTGAGCGCGTAGGCGACAAGCAGGGCGATCAGGCCGGCCGAGACGGTGCGCAGCGCGAAAATCCAGTCCGATCGGGTCGGGCTGGCCAGGCCGACGAACCATTTTCCGAGATTTTCCCGCAACATGCGCGCCTACGTTGCCTGAACGCCGGCCGCGGTCAATCGCTCAAATATCGAGTTCTTCCGTCTCGGCGAACTCGGCGCGTTCCTGGATGAAGCGGAATCGCGCCTCCGGCTTGGTGCCCATCAGCGCGTCGATGGCGTCCTTCGTCGCGGTTTCCTCGTCCAGCACGTCGACTCGAAGCAGCGTGCGCTTCCTCGGGTCCATGGTGGTTTCCTTGAGCTGGCCGGCCATCATCTCGCCGAGACCCTTGAAGCGGCCGATCTCGACCTTGCCGCGGCCGGTGAATTCGGTTTTCAGCAACTCGTCCTTGTGCGCGTCGTCGCGCGCATAGGCGACCTTGCCGCCCTGGCGGATCGAGTAGAGCGGCGGCACGGCCATGTAGAGATGGCCGCCGTGGATCAGCGCCGGCATCTCCTGGTAGAAGAAGGTGATGAGCAGCGAAGCGATGTGGGCG
>CAZBBT010000077.1:0-12558 GCA_964490065.1 uncultured Mesorhizobium sp.
GCGTCATCACTGTCCTGTTCGAGAATGTCGCGGCCCTGCTCGGCCTGCTCATCGCATTCGTCGGCATCTTCGCCGCCCACCACTTCGCCATGCCCGAACTGGACGGCGCCGCCTCGATCGGAATCGGCCTCGTTCTCGCCGCAACCGCAACTTTCCTCGCGCGGGAGTGCAAGGGGCTGCTGCTCGGCGAGCCAGCCGCGCCGCTGGTCCAGCGCATGATCCTCGCGGTTGCCGACCAGGACGAGGCGGTGCAGCGCGCCAACGGCATGTTGAGCGTCCATATCGGCCCGGACGAGATCGTCGCCGGCCTCAGCATCGAGTTCGAGGACCACGTAACGGCGCCCGAAATCGAAGCCTGCATAGAACGCATCGAGGCGCGGCTGAAAGACGAGGTTCCGCAGGTCGTGGGCCTGTTCGTCAAGCCGCAGACGGCCGGCGCGTGGCACCGGCAGCGGCAATCGATCATCGCCGCCTCGCAAGCGCCTGTGGCACCATAAGGATACCGTTGCCGGTTGCGCAATCAGCGTTACGATGACGGTGGAAATTCTGTTCGGGAGCGAGACGATGAGAATAGACGGCGGGTGCTTTTGCGGCGCCATCGCTTACGAGGCCGAGGTCGATCCGGAAAAGACCTCGATCTGCCATTGCCGGGATTGCCAGCAACTGACCGGAACGGTGTTCCGCGTCACCGTGCCGGCGCCGGAGGCGAACTACCGCATCACCAAGGGAACGCCGAAGGTCTTCGTCAAGACGGCGGCGAGCGGCGCGAAGCGGGCGCAGGCGTTCTGCCCCGAATGCGGCTCGCATCTCTATGCCACTTCCACCGGCGACGGGCCGAAAGTGTACGGCATCCGGACGGGCACGGCACGTCAGCGTGACCAACTCGTCCCGCGCAAGCAGATCTGGCACGGTTCGAAGATGGACTGGTTGCCGGAGTTCGACGATATGGCGACGATCGAAGGCCAGACCTGACGGACTAACCGTTCGGCGACTTCAGTCGTCGCCTTCGACGACGCGCAGCCGCAACTGGCCCGTCTTGGATTGAGCGGCGCGCTTGTCGCTCGCCGCATCGCGCGACTCCTTGTGTGCCATCTCGCCCGTCTCGCCGAATTCCAGCGCTTCGATTTTCTGGCTGCGCTTGGTGACCTTGGAGGACGAGACGAGGATGTCGTCGATGTCCTTCGCCGCCTGGCCGAAATGCGCCTGCAGCTTGCGCACCCGCTCGTCGAGGCGGCCGACGTCCTCCATCAGGCGGATGACCTCGCCCTGGATCAGGTGCGCCTGCTCGCGCATTCTGGCGTCCTTCAGGATCGCCTGCACGACCTGGATCGACAGCATCAGGAGCGAGGGCGAGACGATCACGATCCGGGCGCGGTGGGCGCGCTGCACCAGCGCTTCGAAATTCTCGTGGATCTCGGCGAACACCGATTCCGACGGCACGAACATGAAGGCCGTGTCCTGCGTCTCGCCCTGAATCAGGTACTTTTCCGAAATATCGCGGATATGCACCTCGATGTCCCGGCGGAACGCCTGCGCGGCGACCTTCTGCGCCGATTCGCCTTCCGCCGCGCGGATCGCGTTCCACGCCTCGAGCGGAAACTTGGCGTCGATGGCGAGCGAAGGCGTCCCGTTCGGCATTTTCACGATGCAGTCCGGCCGGCTGCCGTTGGACAGCGTCGCCTGGAATTCGTAGGCCCCCATCGGCAGCCCGTCGGCCACGATCGCCTCCATGCGCGACTGGCCGAAGGCGCCTCGCGTCTGCTTGTTGGACAGGATCGCCTGCAACTGCACCACCTGGCCGGCGAGTGACTGGATGTTGCCCTGCGCGGTGTCGATCACCGCCAGTCTTTCCTGCAACTTCGCCAGACTCTCATGCGTCGAGCGTGCCTGCTCGCTCATAGACTGGCCGAGCCGACCGGTCATGGCATCGAGCCGCTGGCCGATCGACTGGGTGAGTTCGGCCTGTCGCGCGCCGAACACCTCGGCCAACGCGCCCATGCGGCCCTGCATCTCGGCTTGCGCCTGGGCGATCGCCGCCATGCGGCTTTCCGCTTCGCTGGCCCGCTCGGCCGCTTCTCCGGCTGCCTCGGTACGGGCCTTTGCCGCACGCCACAGCGCCACGGCCAGGAGAAACAGGAGCACGGCGACGAGCGCCGCGACGCCGGCAACGGCCTGGCCAAGCGTGACGACGGTATCGCCTAGCCGGGCGACGGGTTCGGACAGAAGTGAGTTCATCGCACCAGCATAGCCGATTCGGCCGGCCAGCACAGATCAAAAGGTGAACGAGCGTTCCTGTTGACGCTTTTCGCGCGACACCTTAGGTGAGGCGGATGCCGATCAAGCCGCTCATCATTCTTCCCGATCCCGTGCTGCGCCAGCTTTCCAAGCCGGTGGAGCGCGTCGATGCCCCCTTGCGCAAGCTGGCCGACGACATGCTGGAGACGATGTATGACGCGCCCGGTATCGGGCTGGCCGCCATCCAGATCGGCGAACCGCTCAGGATGCTGGTCATCGATCTCGCCAAGGAGGACGAGCCGCCGGCGCCGCACGTCTTCATCAATCCGGAAATCCTCGAAAGCGCCGACGCCCGCTCGGTCTACGAGGAGGGCTGCCTGTCGATCCCCGACTACTATGCCGAGGTCGAACGCCCGGCGGCGGTCAGGGTGAAATACCTCGATCGCGACGGCAAGGAGCAGGAGATCATGGCCGAAGGGCTGATGGCGACCTGCCTGCAGCACGAGATCGACCATCTCAACGGCGTGCTGTTCATCGATCATATCTCGAAGCTGAAGCGCGACATGGTTGTGAAGAAGTTCAAGAAGCTCACCAAGGAAAAAGCGCCCGGCCGCATGGTGGGGTAGAACTCAGCTCAGCAATCCGCGAAGCAGCCAATCTTTACCGAGGGAAAAAACCTTGGCTCCCAATTCGACCGCGAAAGCGCGAGATTCTGGAGAAAGCAAAAACACGGCTAAAAATACCAGCGGTGTTAGACAAATTGTCAATCGTCGCTCTTGCCGTCTTGATAGCTGACCTTTCTTGTATTCTTCGTCGACAGACTTGAATTCGGCAATAGGAGTCCTGCGTCTACCAAAGGGTTTTTCGTCCTGCGGCATCAACGCGCTCCGAGCGGCTTCAATGTCCGAATGATAATCTCATTCTATTCAAAAACAGTTAATAGGGAGTTTCATAAAGGCCGTTCATCGGTTCGGTTTTGTGGTTGAACAAGGACTTCGATCGCGATATCATTGATATCAATGGAGGCGTCCCATGGGTGACATGCTTATTCGGGGAATCGATCCTGAATTGAAACGACGCCTGGAAGAGAGCGCCCGGCGAAGCGGTCGAAGCCTGTCCGACGAAGCAATCGGCCTTTTGCAAAGGGGGCTTGCCACCCAGACCGCAGGCTTGGAAAGGGCCGGAGATCGCCTCTATGCCTTGGTCGACAATGTCTACTTCACAGACCAAGAGCTGAAAGCCATCGAGGAATCGCGGCACGAGAAAGATCGCCCGCCGCCGGACCTGGCATGATTTCATGATCCTTCTGGACACGAATGTCGTTTCGGAAGCGTTCTCGCGCCAAAAAAGCCAGCGGGTTTCAAATTGGCTGAACGCGCAGGAGGCCCCCTCGCTCTTCTTGTCGACGATAGTTTTTTCCGAATTGTATTTCGGAGCTTATCTCGTGCGTGAGGAGCCACGAAAAGAAGGCCTGCTTCAAAGTATTTTTCGAATAAGAACAGAATATTCGGGCAGAATTATCGTATTTGGAGATGCTGCTTCCGAACTTTATGGATGCATAGCGGCATCTAGGCGACTGGCCGGCAAGCCGATAGAAACCAAGGATGCCATGATTGCCGCGATCTGCATGGCGCATGACGCTACGCTGGCCACACGCAACATTCGCGACTTCGATGGACTGGACATGAAACTGGTCAATCCGTTCGAAGCCGGAGCCTGACAGATACGGACAGGCGAGGAGGCTCGCAAGTCAGTTCAACATCGCCAGCATCCATTTCAGCCCCGCTCTGACCAGTTCCCCCACCAGCGTCCACGCGCCAGGCGCCAGCGACAATCCAAGAATCAACCACAGGCCGAGCGGCTTGACGCGCAGCGCCAGCGTGCGCCGCCGGGTCAGTTCCGGCTGGCCATTCTTGTATCGTGTGTCCGATGCTTCCACGCCTGCGATGGCCGAAGGCAAGGCAAGTCGAGTTCGTCGCTGCGTTCTCATGGCGCAATTCCCGTGATGTCGAATTGCCCGGAGTCTAAGCGCGGCCACGCGGACGTGGATAAAGTCGCGCAAGGTTCCTGCCAATTCTCGCCACTGCTTGACCCGGCGGCGGAATCCGCATGAAACGGGTCACCCGAAATCCGAGGGAGAAAATGCCGCTGCGCGTCGTCTTCATGGGAACGCCGGATTTTTCCGTGCCGACTTTGCGCGCCATCGCGGAAGCCGGACACGAGATCGCCGCCGTCTATACCCAGCCGCCGCGCGCCGCCGGCCGGCGCGGCCTGGAATTGACGCCGTCGCCGGTGCAGCGCGAGGTGGAACAACTTGGCATCGAAGTCCGCACGCCGGTCTCGCTGAAGGGTGAGGCTGAACAGCAGGCTTTTGCCAGTCTCCATGCCGACGTCGCCGTCGTCGTGGCCTATGGGTTGCTGCTGCCCAGGCCCGTGCTCGACGCCCCTCGCCTTGGTTGCCTTAACGGGCACGCCTCGCTGCTGCCGCGCTGGCGCGGCGCCGCTCCCATCCAGCGCGCCATCATGGCCGGTGACGAGGAGACCGGCATGATGGTGATGAAGATGGAGGAAGGGCTGGACACCGGCCCGGTCGGGCTGGTTGAAAAAGTAGCCATTCGGGCCGACATGACCGCTGGCGAATTGCACGACCGGTTGGCGGATGTCGGGGCAGGGCTGATGGCCGAAGCGCTGGCGCGGCTCGAAGCCGGCACGCTGACCTTTACCAACCAGTCAAAAGAAGGCGTGACCTACGCCAGAAAGATCGATAAGGCGGAGACCCGGATCGACTGGTCGCCTCCGGCCGGCGAGGTGCATAACCATATACGCGCTCTGTCGCCGATGCCGGGTGCCTGGTGCGAGGCCGCGATCGGCGGTCGCGCCGAGCGCCTGAAGCTGCTGCGCTCGACGCTCGCGGAAGGCGCGGGCGCGCCGGGAGAGGTTCTCGACGACCGGCTGACCGTTGCTTGCGGATCGGGCGCAGTCAGGCTGGTGGAACTGCAACGCGCGGGCGGAAGGCCTGCATCGGCGCCGGAATTTTTGCGCGGCGCCAGGATCGAAGAAGGAATGAAACTGTCATGAGCATGATGTCGATACGCGCGGCGACGCCGCGCGACCGCGACGCCATCCGCCGCGTCGAGGAGCACGCTTTCGGCCAGCAGGCCGAGGCCGGCCTGGTCGATGCGCTGGTCGGCGATGGCGATACGGTTCTGGAACTGGTGGCCGTGGATGACGGGCAGGTCGTCGGCCATGTCCTGTTTTCACGGCTCTATGTCGAGAAGAACGCCAGAAAATTCGCCGCCGTGGCGCTCGCTCCGCTGGCGGTGGAGCCGACGTTCCATGGCACCGGCATCGGCGGCGCGCTGGTGCGCGAGGCGCATCGCCGCCTGAAGGAAGCCGGCGAAAAACTGTCCGTGGTGTTGGGCGACCCGGCCTATTACGGCCGTTTCGGCTACAGCCACGGGCGCGCCGCCGGTTTCGAAAGCGAATATCAGGGCGACGCCTTGCAGGCGCTGGCCTGGGGCGAGGCGCCCGAGAGCGGCAAGCTCGTCTACGCCCCCGCCTTCGGGACGGCGCTGGCCGCCTGAACGATCTGTCGTGCCGCGCTTCCGCCTCGACATCGAATATGACGGCGGCCCCTATGCCGGCTGGCAGCGGCAGGCCGGTCAGCATTCGGTGCAGGCGGCGATCGAGCAGGCGGTGGAGAAATTCTGCGGCGAGGAAATTTCGCTGCGCGGGGCCGGTCGCACCGACGCCGGCGTCCATGCCACGGGCCAGGTCGCGCATATGAACCTGGCGAAGGACTGGCCGGCCGATACGGTGCGCGACGCCGTCAACGCGCATCTGAGCCAGGCCGGCGAGCGGGTGGCTATCCTTGCCGTCTCGACCGTGCCGGACGATTTCGACGCCCGGTTCTCGGCCGTCGCCCGTCACTATCTCTACCGCATCGCCAACCGGCGCGCGCCGGCCGCGCTCGATCGCGGCAAGGTCTGGTGGGTGCCGAAGCCCCTCGATGCCGCCGCCATGCACGAGGCGGCGCAGGCGCTCGTCGGCCGGCACGACTTCACCACCTTCCGTTCGACGCAATGCCAGGCGAACAGTCCGCTCCGGACCCTGGACAGGCTGGACGTCACCCGCGACGGCGACACGATCGAGATCCGCGCCTCGGCACGCTCCTTCCTGCATAACCAGGTGCGCTCCATGGTCGGCTCGTTGAAGAAGGTGGGCGAGGGCGGCTGGGCCGCAAGCGACCTGAAAGCCGCGTTGGAGGCCCGCGATCGCGCCGCCTGCGGCCAGGTGGCGCCGCCGGACGGGCTTTTCCTGACTAGGGTCGATTACTGATATCGTTGACCTTGGAGCCGGCTTTTGCCCCTACGGCCATGTGGGGCGGCACCGGCCAGTGTTCCGTGCGTCCAGGTTGCGCCGGCCGCTCCAGATAGGTGGACAGCACGACGTAGGAACGGGTCGCCACCACGCCCGGCGTGCCGTAGAGCCGCGCCAGCAGCCCTTCGAGAGCCTGCGTGTCGGCGGTGCGCACCTTGATGAGCATGCAGGTGTCGCCGGCCACCGAATGGATTTCCTCGACCTCCGGATGCTCGGCGATCGCCAGAAGCTCGGGCGACTTGCCCCAGCCCGTGGTGTCGACATGGACGAAGGCGAGCAACGGCTTGTCTATCGCCGCCGCATCGACCAGCGCCACGGTGGAGCGGATCACGCCGCTCCTGCGCAGCCGCTTGACCCGCTCATGCACCGCCGGCGCCGACAGGCCGATGCGTGCCCCGAGATCCGCATAGCTCAGCGTCGCGTCCTCGGCGAGAACGCCTAACAGCTTTCGGTCGAGGGCATCCATCTCGCGCGGTGCGGACCGATTTCGCCGAATGGTGTCTGTTTCTTCTGTCATACCGCGAAATCCCGTTGAATCAGAACATCATTCTGCCATCATGACAAAATGACGAAGATAGATCAAACGATTTCGCCATTTGCCGTATCGGATCGCATACCGCCTGCCGCTTATGTCCTCACTTTCTGCATTGCGGTCGTCGGTTCGAATTCGCTGGTGCTGGGGCCGATCGCGCCCGAAGTGGCGCGCTCCTTCGGCACCTCGGTCGCGCTGGTCATGGCGGCGGCGTCCGCATTCGGTCTGGGCACGGCCGCCAGCGCCTTGCTCGCGGCGCGCCATGTCGATCGCATCGGCGCGCGCAGGATGCTGGCCGGCGCGCTCGCGGGCCTCGCGCTCGCCATGCTGGCAAGCGCGGGAGCGCCGGGCGTGGCCGTCCTCATCGCCGCACAGCTTCTCGCCGGCCTGGCATCCGGCATCGCCTTGCCGGCGGTCTATTCGAGCGCGGCTGCGGTGGCGCCGCCCGGCCGTGAGAGCCGCACCATCGGCGTGGTGCTGACGGGCTGGACGCTCTCGATGGTCGCCGGCGTCTCGCTGTCGGCGCTGGTCGCCGACTGGTTGCACTGGCGCGCCGTCTACGCCGCGGTCGCGCTTCTGGCGCTGCTCGCCTGCATCGCTGTCCGTGCCAGCGATTACCGCGATACGCCAAGCGGCGTAGCCGCGCCCACTCCGCTCGCAGCGCTCGGCATTGCCGGCGTGAAGCCGCTGCTCGTCGCCTGCGGCACGTTCATGGCGGCGTTCTATGGCGTCTACGGCTATCTCGGCGATTATCTTCACAGCGGCCTCGGCGAGCCCGTCAGCGCCAACGGCATCGCCGCACTTGTCTACGGCTTCGGTTTCGGCGGCGCGGCGCTGCTCGACGGCATCGTCGACCGCCTCGGCGCAAGGCTGGTCATGCCGCTCGCCTTCCTTGCAGTGGCGCTTGTCTACCTGTGCTTCGCGCTGGCCGGTCCGAGCTTCACCGCCATTCTGGTTATCGTCTTCTTCTGGGGGCTGACCAATCATTTCGGCCTGAATGTGCTGATCATGCGGCTCTCCGCGCTCGATCCGGCGCGCCGCGGCACGATCATGGGGCTGAACAGCACGGTCACCTATCTGGCCGTGTTCGCCGGCACGGCCGGCTTCGGGCCGCTCTATGAGAAGTTCGGCTTTTCCACCATCGCCACGCTGGCGCTCGCCCTGACGCTGGTGGCGGCCGCTGTGGGTGCCGTGGTGCGCAAGGCGTAGCCGGTCGGGAAGGTCACTCCGGCACGGTGACGCCGAGCAGCGCCTGCAGCGCGAAGAGCACGATCAGCGAGGCGACGAACATGCCGACGAACACGGCGGTGCCGACCGCCGCACCCCTGCCGATAGCCGCATTGGTCATGCGCCAGGTCAGCACCATGGTGACGATGAAGAGCGCCAGCGAGAGCAACCCGATGGCCTGGTTGGCGGCGGGGATAACCAGTCTGGCCAATGCCGAAGGCAGCATCAGCCAGGCGACGATTGCCGAGGCCCAGTTGCTCGCCACGACATAGTGCACGAAACGCCCGCCGATGCCGACGCGCGGCGCGATCAGGGCAAGCCCCACCAGCGGCAGCACCCATGTGCCGATGTCGATGGCGGCCAGTTGGACCACCATGCCTGCCCGCCCGGCGAAGGCGTCGGGATCGCCGATCTCGTTGGCGATGCCGACCCAACTCACGATCATGGCCGGCAGGGCGACGACGATGGCGAAGAACGAGTTCCAGAAACCGTCGACGGAAAGATCGAGCAGGCGCAAGCCGTCGGCCTTGCCGATCATCAGCCGCCAGGCTCCCGACAATGCCGACTGAATTTCGTCTCCGGAAAGCATGGTGTTCAGTTGCGGCCCTCTGCGAACCAGTCCTCGATGAAGCGCTGGTATATCTGGGTCAGCGTCTCCAGATCGGCCAGCGCCACGTGCTCGTCCACCATATGCATGGTCTTGCCGACCAGGCCGAACTCGACCACCGGGCAATAATCCTTGATGAAGCGCGCGTCGGACGTGCCGCCCGAAGTCGACAGCGCAGGTTCCCGACCCGTCACCGCTTTCACCGACTTGCCCAGCGTTTCGATCAGCCTGTCGTCGCGGGTAAGGAAGACGTGGCTCGGTCGCTCGCGCCAGACGAGCTCGTAGTCGATCGGCTCGCGGCGCCCCTTGCGGTATTTTTTCCGGCCGGCGGCGCCATCCAGCCGGTTGTGGATCTCGGCCTGGATGGTTTCGGCGCTCCAATTGTCGTTGAAGCGGATGTTGAAGATCGCCGTCGCCCTGGCCGGGATGACGTTGCTGGCCGGATTGCCGACGTCGATCGAGGTGATCTCCAGATTGGTCGGCTGGAAATCCTTGCTGCCTTCGTCGAAGACGGGATGGAGCAGCGCGTCGGCCAGCGTCAGCAGGCCGCGCACCGGATTGTCGGCGAGGTGCGGATAGGCGGCGTGGCCCTGGCGGCCATGCACGATCACCGTGCCGGAGAGCGAGCCGCGCCGGCCGATCTTGATCGCGTCGCCGAGCTGGTCCGGATTGGTCGGCTCGCCGACGATCGCGGCGTCCCAGGCTTCACCGCGCCCCGCCGCCCATTCCAGCAGCTTGATCGTGCCGTTGACCGCCGGCCCCTCCTCGTCTCCGGTGATCAGCAGCGAGACCGATCCCTTCGGCCCGCCGGCTGCCTCGACATGGCGGGCAAGTGCCGCGATAAAGCAGGCGATGCCGCCCTTCATGTCGACGGCGCCGCGACCATACATCGCGCCATTGGCGATCTCGGCCGAGAAGGGCGGATGCGTCCAGGCCGCCTCGTCGCCCACCGGCACCACGTCGGTATGGCCGGCGAACATCAGGTGCGGGCCGTTGCCGGACCGGCGGGCATAGAGGTTTTCCACGTCGGGCGTGCCGCCCTCGGAAAAGACCGGGCGCTCGACCGTGAAGCCGAGCGGCGTCAGCATCGCCTCCAATACAGCCAGCGCGCCGCCCTCGGCGGGCGTTACGGAGGGGCAGCGGATGAGGGCGGCGAGGTTTGCGGCGGGGTCGGTCGGAAACGTCATGGGCGAAGCGATAGTCCAAAGCGGCGGGCCTGTCACCGTTGGCGAGACAAGCCCGCCGATGTGGCCGACATTATGGTTGCCGTGGCCTATAAGCATTTGCAGCCAGACGGAATCGTCCGTCCGCACAAATGCGGCGAGGAATCAAGCCGGAGTAGCGGAACCGCGTTCGTCGGAACCCCCGCAGCTCCGGTGGCGCGAGCGGAGGAAGCATGATCGACGCCAAGGCCCGTATCGCCATTGCCGGCGCGGGCTCCATCGGTTGCTATGTTGGCGGCTGCCTGGCATTGGCCGGCCGAAGCGTCGCGTTCCTGGCGCGGCCGAAGATCGAAACCGCTGTTCATGCGCATGGCCTGCGCGTCAGCGTTCCGGACGGCCATGATCGCGTGCTGAAGAACAGCAAGATTTCCGCGACGACCGATCCGGCGGTTGCCTTGAGCAAGGCCGAGGTGGTGCTGGTCACGGTCAAGAGCGGCGCCAGCGAAGAGATGGCTCGGCTGATCGCCGCCCATGCTCCGAAGGATGCGAAGATCGTCAGCCTGCAGAACGGCATCGACAATGCCGAGCGGATCGCGGCGGTTCTCGGACGGCCCGTCCTTGCCGGCATGGTGCCGTTCAACGTCGTGTTGTCGCAGGACGAGGGAAAGCCCGTTCACGTTCATCGGGCAAGCGAAGGCATGGTTCTCGTCGCTGACGGCGTGCCGGGGCTGGCGAACCTGCTCTCGGTCGAGGGCTGCGGCGCCGCCGCTCGCGCCGACATGAAGGCGGCGCTGTGGGGCAAGCTGCTGTTCAACCTCAACAACGCGCTGGTGGCGCTGTCCGGCCTGCCGCTGGCCGAGGAACTTGCGAACCGGCGCTGGCGGCTGATCCTGGCCGACCAGATCGGCGAGGCGCTGGCGGCGATGAAGGCGACCGGCATAGTGCCGGCTTCCGCCGCAGGTTCGCTCAAGCCGGCATGGCTGCCCTTTGCATTGCGCCTGCCCGACTGGTTGTTCAGGCGGCTGGCGCGGCGGATGCTGGCGATCGATCCGAGCGCCCGCTCCTCGATGTGGGACGATCTCGAACGCGGCCGACCGACCGAGATCGACGATCTGCAGGGCGCGGTGCTGCGGCTGGCCATGCGGGCGGGAACGGCGGCGCCGACGGTGGAACGGGTCGCTGCCCTGGTCAGGCAGGCTCAGGCGACGGGAACCGGATCACCCGGACTGGGACCCGAAGCTGTTCGGTAGAAATTTCCGCCGTCACTCCGGCGCGTTGGTGTGCGTGCCGTAGCGGTTCGGTCCCTTGTCGCCGGCAAACAGGCACAGCGCCAGAAAGGCGACGATCGAGACAACCGGCACGAACAGCACCAGTGCCATCATGCCTGGCTTGCCGAAGTCGTGCAGGCGCTTTACCGCCAGCGCCACGTTCGACCACAGCGAGGCGACGAAAGCGACGAGGAAGAGCATCGCCCAGGTTTCGCTTTCCGTCGTGCCTTCGGGCACCAGCGTGAAACGATAGAGCGGGAAAGCCTGGGCGATGGCGACCAGCAGCCCGCCAAGAAAATAGACCGCGCGACTGACGCGGCCCGAGGTCTTGAAGAAAAGCCAGGTAAGTTGCGGTCGATCAGGCAAGAGGATCCGGTCCATACTGGTTGGCGCCCTGGGTACCCGGCAGGATGCCGCATTCGACAAGGAACCAGATGCCGCCGATGACCGGCACGAAGATGATCAGCGTCCACCAGCCGGATTTGTCGCGATCATGCCAGCGCTTGGCATAGACGGCGAAGACAAAATAGAGCATGGCGATGCTGTATATGGCGTAGATGAAGCCGTACGGCGCGCCGTCGAAGGTCGTGCCGAGGATATTGTCGAGGATCACCGCAACGATCCCGCCAACGACGAAAACCCCGATACAGGCCCAGAACTTGGCGCGGTTTATGCGACCTTCGTAACTCGTCAGGAGATATTTCCAGTCCATGGCACCCCTCCGATAGACAGCACCGCCCAGCGGCGTGCAGGTGGAAGGTGCGTCGGTTTGACGCAAATATCAATCTCTGAGCAACTCGTTGATCGAGGTCTTGGAGCGCGTCTTGGCATCGACCCGCTTGACGATCACCGCGCAGTACAGGCTCGGCCCCGGCTCGCCGTTCGGCAGCTTCTTGCCCGGCAGCGAGCCGGCCACGACGACGGAATTCGCCGGCACCTCGCCGTAGAAGACTTCGCCGGTCGCGCGGTCGACGATCTTGGTCGACTGGCCGATGAACACGCCCATGCCGAGCACCGAGCCTTCGCGCACGATGCAGCCCTCGACCACTTCGGAGCGTGCGCCGATGAAGCAGTTGTCCTCGATGATGGTAGGGCCGGCCTGCATCGGCTCCAGCACGCCGCCGATGCCGACGCCGCCCGACAGAT
>CAZBBT010000078.1:0-12554 GCA_964490065.1 uncultured Mesorhizobium sp.
TGTTGACGGCCCAGCCGTCGGCAAGCTCCATCGCGATGCGCCGCGCGATCACCTTCTGGATATCGAAGGCCGGGGTGCGGAAGGTGGAAAGCGGCCGGAATATCTCGCCCGAGATCGCCGGGTCGTAGGGTGTCTGCGTGGTCTGCAACTGGTCGGGATCGACGACGATGTGGTCGACCAGCACGCCTGGCACGCGCACGTCATGCGGCTTCAGCGTGCCGTTCTCGACCACGCGCTTGACCTGCGCGATGACCATGCCGCCATTGTTGCGCGCGGCCAGCGCCTGCTCCAGCGCGCCGAGATAGGCGCCCTCGTGCTCATAGGTAAGGTTGCCGCGCTCGTCGGCGCTGGTGGCGCGGATGATCGATACCTGCGGCGCGATGGCCGGGAAATAAAGCCATTCCTCGCCATCGAATTGCTCGACGCGCACGATGGGATCGGAGGCCGCCGCGTTCATGGCGCAGCCCTGCTGGCGCGGATCGACGAAAGTGTCGAGGCCGACCTTTGTGAGCACGCCCGGCCGCTTGGCGGCGGCCTCGCGGTGCATGTCGAACAGGATGCCGGAGGGGATGTTGTAGGCGGCGACGGCATTGTCGCCGATCATCTGCCAGATCTTCGGCGGCTCGGACGAGGAGGGGCCGGAGGGGTAGGAACCGCAGAGCGTCTTCTTGAGCAGCCCGGGCTTGGCGAGATGATCGATGCCCTTGATGCCCCACATGTCGCCGGCCGCGATCGGGTGCAGCGTGGTGAGGTTTTGTGGGTGGCCTTCCGCATCGAAGCGGGCGCCGATGGCGGCGAGCACCGCATCCGGGCAGCCGAGGCCGGAGGAAGAAGAGACGGAGACGATCGCGCCGTCGGGGATGAGGCTTGCTGCTTCGTCGGCGGACATGAGCTTGGTCATTGTTAAATTCCCGGCTCGATCTTTACAGCGCGGCCGGTCCGTGCCGATTCCAGCGCGGTTTCCGCACAGCAGAGCGACCAGACGCCATCCTCGCCGGTTGCGGCCGGTTGGCCTTCGCCGCGGATCGCGGCATGGAAGGCGCGTACCGAGCGCGTGTAGAGGTCCTCGCGGTCGAAGGAGAGGTCTTCTTCACCGCTCGCCGTACGCAGCGTGACCGAGCCGATGGGTTTCTGTGTCATGACGTCCTTCGCGACCAGCGAGCCCTCTGTACCGTGCACCTCGAAGCCCGTGCCGGCATATTTGGTGGTAAAACCTTCGTGGCTTTGGGCGATCACGCCCGACCTGAAGCGCCAGACGCACATGGCGCCGTCTTCCAGGCCGCCGCCGGCCATGCCGGCCGATTGCGTGAAGGCGGAAATCTCCACCGGATTGTCGCCCAGCACGAAGCGCAGCGTGTCGGCGTCATGAACGGTGATGTCGAGCACAACGCCACCACCGGCCTCGGGCTTGGTTATACGCCAGCCCTGCAGGTTTTCGGGCAGATAGACGGAGTGGAAGACGCGCGCGGCGATCGGCTTGCCGATCCGGCCGGCGGCAATTGCCTCGCGCATCGCGCGGTGCGTCCCCGCATTCCTCAGATGATGGTTGGTGCCAAGGACGACGCCGGCATCCTTGCAGGCGGCGACGATTTTTCGGGCGTCGGCGGTGGTCAGCGCCAGCGGCTTTTCGCACAGCACATGCTTGCCTGCTTTCGCGGCCGCCAGCGCCTGCTCCAGATGCAGTTCGTTGGTGGTCGAGATGTAGACGGCGTCGATGCCGGATGCGAGCAGATCCGGAAGCGAGGAAAAGGCGGACGATATGCCGTTCTCCTTCGCATAGGCGGCGGCGCGTTCCTGGCTGGCACTCATGACGGCCGCAACCTCGCCGTTCGGCTGGTTGCGGATGGCGGCGATCATGAACTGCCTGGCGATGGTGCTCGCGCCGATCAGGCCCCAGCGGATGGTCATGCCGCGGCTCCTTTCTCCGCGTTGCGGTCCGGCCCGCTGCTCTCGCGCACGACCAGATTGACCGCGCCGATATGGTCTTCCGCGCGCGTGGTGCGCGACTGGATCATCTTCAGGACGATGTGGGCGGCGCGCTCGCCGAGGCCGGCGGTATCCACGGCCACGCTGGTCAGGCTCGGCACGTAGTGCTGTGCCTCCACCACGTCGTCGAAGCCGACGACGGCGAAATCCTTGCCCGGCTCAAGGCCGCGCCGGCGCAGTCCCAACATGGCGCCGAAGGCGACCGCGTCATTGAAGCAGAGCGCGGCCGTCGGCGGCTCCTCCGAGGCGAGCGTCAGATCGATACCGGCCATGCCGCCCTTGCGGCTGGTCTCGCCCTCGAACACCAGCACATCGCTTTCGGGAATGCCGAACTCCCGGCATGCTTCGCGAAACCCGCCGAGACGTTCGTGATAGACCACGAGATCGGCCGAGCCGCCGAAGAAGGCAAGCCGGCGATGACCCTTGCCGATCAGGTGCCGGGCGGCGAGCCAGGCGCCGCGACGGTTGTCCGGCACGACGACCGGGATGCGGCTCTCGGGCAGGCGCCGCATGGCGAAGACCACGGGAACGCCGGCCGCCTCGACGCGGCGGAAGGCGTCGGGCAGCGTGCCGCGCGCCGGCGAGACGATGAGGCCGGCGACCCCCTGTTCCAGCATGGATTTCAGCACCTCTTCCTGCCGCACCGGGTTTTCGGCCGTGTTGGCGATGAAGGGTACCACGCCGGCCGCCTGGAAGGCGCGCTCCATGCCGACGGCGAGTTCGGCGTAGAACGGGTTGGTAAGATCGTTCACGACCATGCCGATCACGTTGGACTGCGCCTTGCGCAGGTTCGCGGCGCCGCGATTGTAGACATAGCCGACGTCTTCGATCGCCTTCTTCACCTTGCCGGCGGTATCCGGCCGGATCAGATCGCTGCCCTGCAGCACCAGCGAAACGGTCGACTTCGACACGCCGGCGGCGCGGGCGATGTCGAGGATCGTGGTCTTGGGCCGGTCGGCCATTCCGGAGCCACCTCTCGTCTGGAATTTATTGGAACGTTCTAAATCACGGATATCATTCTACGTCAAGACCGTTGAAATGGGACTTTTCATAAAAATCACGCTTCTTGATTTATTGGAACGTTCCATTTATGAGGAAAAGGATGGAGGCTTTGAGATGGATATAACGCTGCCGGAAGCAGATGGCGCGCGAAGCCGTTACACGTTGACAGGGAAGACGGTGCAGCCTGTCGTCGGCGCGCGCTTCTCCCGCATTGCCTACGCCGCCGCGCATGTCGTCGCCGACCCGCTGGCGATGACGGATCCGTGGTCGCGACCGGCGATCGACTGGGAGCGCACCATGGCCTTCCGCCATCATCTGTGGCGGCTCGGCTTCCGCATCGCAGAAGCGATGGACACGTCGCAGCGTGGCATGGGTTTCGACTGGAACAGCGCCAAAGAGTTGATCCGACGTTCCATCGCGGAAGCGAAGACGGTGGAAGGCGCGGACCTGGCCTCCGGCGCCGGGACGGACCAACTCGTACCGGCCGAAGTGCGTTCACTGGACGATGTCATCGCGGCCTATGAGGCGCAGTTCGGCTTTATCGAAGGGCAGGGTGGCAAGGTCATCATGATGGCAAGCCGCGCTCTGGCCAGAGTGGCGAAAAGTGCCGAGGACTATGCCCGCGTCTACGACCGGCTCCTCTCGCAGGCGTCCGGCAAGGTCATTCTGCACTGGCTGGGTGACATGTTCGACCCGGCGCTGAACGGCTATTGGGGCTCCGCCGATTTCGAAGCCGCACTCGACACGGTCGTCGGCATCATCGGGGGCCACGCCGCCAAGGTCGAGGGCATAAAGATCTCGCTGCTCGACGCGGACAAGGAAGTCGCGCTGCGCGCACGCCTGCCGCAAGGCGTCGTCATGTTCACCGGCGACGACTTCAACTATCCCGAATTGATCGCAGGCGATGGAGACCGGCATTCGCACGCGCTGCTCGGCATCTTCGACGCCATCGCCCCTGTCGCCAATGCAGCGCTGGCGAAGCTGGCCGCCGGCGACCGCGCCGGCTACGACGCGCTGATGGCACCGACCGTGCCGCTCTCGCGGAAAATCTTCGAAGCGCCGACGGAATATTACAAGGCCGGCATCGTTTTCCTGGCCTGGCTCAACGGCCACCAGGACCACTTTGCGATGGTCGGCGGCATGCAGTCCGCGCGCGGCATCCGGCACTATGCCGACGTCTTTCGGCTCGCCGACCAGGCCGGTTTGCTGGCCGATCCGGAACTGGCGGTGAAGCGGATGCAGAGCCTGAGCGCGGTGGCGGGACTGTAGACTGCGGCCCGCATCCGTAAGGGGCGGCGTGGGCCCGCGCGGTCGTGCCCCAATCGGTTCCGCTTGTCCGGATCATGCTTGACCGGTAGCGTCTACATGACCGAGGTTCATCATGCCTGACGCCGACAAGCTGCCTGAAATCGAAGCCGCCGAGTGGCTGAACGCCGAGCGGCCGATGTCGCTTGGTGAATTACGGGGACGGGTCGTCGCCGTGGAAGCCTTCCAGATGCTGTGCCCCGGCTGTGTCAGCCATGGGCTGCCGCAGGCGCAGCGCATCGCGCAGACCTTCCGGCCGGACGACGTCGCGGTGATCGGGCTGCACAGCGTCTTCGAGCATCACGACGCGATGACGCCGGTGGCGCTGCGCGCCTTCCTGCACGAATACCGCATCCGCTTTCCCGTAGCGGTGGACGCGGGCGGTTCGGGCTCGATGCCGCGCACCATGGCGGCTTGGCAATTGGAAGGAACGCCGACGCTGCTGCTGTTCGACCGTCAGGGCCAGATGCGCGCGCGTCATTTCGGGCAGGTGTCCGACATGGCGATCGGTGCGGAAATCATGGCGCTGATCGGCGAAAAGGGCGACGCGGAATGAGCGGCTTCGAACTGGTCGAACTGCGCATCGGCCGCGTAGCGCCTCTTGGCGTCGGCGAGGCTGTGAGCGCGATCGACAAGCAGAAGGCCGATCGCCCTCTGCTGGCCGGACCTCTCGGTCTGAAGGGCGACGAGCAGGCGGACCGCAAGCATCACGGCGGGCCGGATAAAGCGATCCATGCCTATGCGACGGCGCATCTGCCGATCTGGGCGGCGGAACTCCCCGACCGTGCCGGGCGCTTACGGCCCGGCGCCTTCGGCGAGAACCTGGCGATCGCCGGCGCGACCGAAGCCGATTTCTGCCTTGGCGACCGTTGGCGGCTTGGCGGCGCTTTGCTCGAAGTCAGCCAGGGCCGTCAGCCCTGCTGGAAGCTGAATTTGCGCTTCGACCTTCAGGATATGGCGCGGCGTGTCCAGGAGACCGGCCGCAGCGGCTGGTATTTCCGTGTGCTGGAACCCGGGATGGTCGCCGCCGGTGACCACGGCGTGCTGGCGGACCGACCCAATCCGGCGTGGACACTGGCCCGCGTGTCGCACCTGCTCTATCACGACCGAATGAACCGGCCGGCGCTCACCGAACTGGCCAGCCTGCCCTGCCTGACCGAAAGCTGGCGACGGCTGGCCGAGGCGCGCCTCGCCTCAGGCCGGACCGAAGACTGGTCGCGCCGGATCGAGACGCCGGCAATTCGCGCACGGGCCGGACGGGCGTAGCCGCTGGCGACCGTGCCAGGCCCGGTATAGCGCGGACTTCATATAGCTTGATTGGATGGTGGGCGTACCAAGGATCGAACTTGGGACCCCTACGATGTCAACGTAGTGCTCTCCCGCTGAGCTATACGCCCATCCAAGGCCGCGCATACACCACTTTTGCTCCGGCCCGTCAATAGCGGTTTCGGACAAAGAAAACCGGCATCGGGGAAATGGCGCTAAGTGCCGTCAGGCAGCCTGCAGCATCTTCTCGACCTCGTTGACGAGATCGCGCAGGTGGAAGGGCTTCGACAGCACCTTGGCGTCCTTGGGTGCCTTGGAGTCCGGGTTCAGCGCAACGGCGGCGAAGCCGGTGATGAACATCACCTTGAGGTCGGGATCGATCTCGGTAGCGCGGCGGGCAAGCTCGATACCGTCCATCTCGGGCATGACGATGTCGGTCAGCAGCAGCGAGAAGGGCTCTTCGCGCAGGCGTTCGTAAGCGCTTGCGCCATTGTCGAAGTCACTGACCTGGTAGCCGGCGCGCTCGAGCGCCTTGACCAGGAAGCGGCGCATGTCGTCGTCGTCTTCCGCCAGAAGAATGCGTGCCATCGTGTCCCGTCCGAATCACCCGCCCGAGATTGCCGCCGGGCGATCCCGTTAACCATGCTGTATATGAAAGCGCGCCGGTAAATATCAAGTGAATACAGGCTGCAAGTGCCGTTGAGGAAGCCGATGCAGAACGGCCGAAGTGCTGGACATGGCGCCGCTGCGATGGCAGGCTCGGTCCATGATGCGTTCCAGGTGGAAGGTTCGTTCGCGTTGAAGACGGCAGCCGAGGATTTTTCGGTCGTTCCGCCCTTCGAGGTTCGTTGCGGAGCCGAGCAACGCGTTCCCTTCGTCTTCTCCTCCCCGCATAGCGGCCGCTTCTATCCCGAGCGCTTCCTTGCCATGACGAAGCTCGACGCCACCGCCATCCGGCGTTCGGAAGACTGTTATGTCGACGAACTGTTCGGCGGCGCGGTCGCGCTCGGCGCCCCGATGCTCGCGGCAAATTTTCCGCGCGCCTATCTCGACGTCAACCGCGAGCCTTGGGAACTCGACCCGCGCATGTTTGCCGAGCCGGTGCCTTCCTATTGCAACATCCGCTCGGCGCGCGTGGCGGGCGGACTCGGCACCGTGCCGCGTCTGGTCGGCGAGGGGCTCGACATCTATGCCGGCCGACTGCCCCTCAACGAGGCGACGGACCGGATCGAGGCGGTCTACAAGCCGTTCCATGAAGCGCTGAAGCATCTCGTCACACGTACTCATGCCGCGTTCGGCTTCGCCGTGCTGATCGATTGCCATTCCATGCCGGCCAGCATACGGGTCGGCGATTCCGGCTTCCGTCCGGACTTCATCGTCGGGGACCGGTTCGGTACTTCCGCTGCCGCGGCCCTCACCGAAACGGCGATCGCGCTTCTGTCCGGCATGGGCTACACGGTCGCGCACAACAAGCCCTATGCGGGCGGTTTCATCACCGAACATTATGGAAGGCCGGCGCGGCGCCTGCACGCGCTGCAGATCGAGGTCAATCGCGGTCTCTACATGAACGAGCGCACGTTCCAGAAGTCGGCCGGTTTCAACGCGCTGGCGGACGACCTGATGCGCTTTTCGGCCGATCTGATGGCGATGCCCGATCACCTTTTCGGCCACCTTCCGATCGCGGCCGAGTAGGGCCTACACGCGGTGGGGGGCAGCCGATAAAAAAACCGCATCGTTCGCACGATGCGGTTGAAGTCTAGGGAGGAAACGCCCAAGGAGGGCATGGACGGAACGAACCGTCCGACGAACAGGCTATTGTGCGCTGCACAAATGTCAAGCCAGCGCGACGCATTATTAATTCACTATGAAGTGGAAATGCGAAGACGCGCGGCGCGCGTGACATTCCCGCAACGGTTTTGCTATGCAGAAAGGGTCGATCCGGGTCTCGGGCGGCCTCCAGGAGAGCGAATTGGACATTTCCACCGATTTTCTGCGGCGAATCGCGCGCGCGGCGGCTGCCGAGACGCTGCCGCGTTTCCGCAGCCAGGGAGCGATCGCCAACAAGCTTTCCGGCGGCTTCGATCCGGTCACGGAGGCCGACCAGCAGGCGGAACTGGCGATCCGTGCGCTGATCGAAGCCGAGTTTCCAGATCATGGCATCCTCGGTGAGGAACATGGCAGCCAGAACAGCGACAGCCGGCATGTCTGGGTGATCGATCCGATCGACGGCACGCGCGCCTTCATCTCCGGCATCCCGGTCTGGGGTACGCTGGTCGGGCTGACCGAGGATGGTGACGCGGTGGCCGGCATGATGTCCCAACCCTTCACCGGCGAGTTATTCTACGCCAACGCGTCCGGTTCGCATTACGAGGGGCCGGGCGGTCCGCGCAGGCTCACCACCCGCAAAACGACCGCGCTTTCCGAAGCGACGCTGTTCACCACTACGCCGGCACTGTTCATCGGCGAGGCGCGGGGCCGTTACGATCGCTTCGAGACGCAGGTGCGGCTCGCCCGCTATGGCACGGACTGCTACGCCTTCGCCATGCTGGCGGCCGGCAGCGTCGACATCGTTGTCGATCCCGGACTGAAACCCTACGACATCGTGGCGCTGATCCCGATCATCGAGAAGGCCGGTGGCGTCATCACCACCTTCGAAGGCGGCTCGGCGGAGAAAGGCGGCGACATAATCGCGGCCGCGACGCCGGAACTGCATGAGGCTGCGATGGCCGCGCTCAGGGGATAGGGAACTCCGAAACCGCCTGCTCTGCACTTCCCGGCACGAAGGCATCGAAGGCGGCGAAGAATTGCTCGCGGTAGAGGTCGGCTTCCTGCAGGATCTCGTGGCGGGCGCCGTCGATCATGACAAGCGATCCCAGCCGCAGATGGCGGGTGTACCATTCGACCGCGCGGGTGGACACGACCTCGTCTGCTCCGGCGGCGACGACCAGAATCGGAATTTTATTTCCCGCCATGAAGTCGGGCTCGCTGACGGTGCCGATGGCGCGGGCAGCGGCGCTCAGCCAGCGAATCGTCGGCCCACCCTGCGCCATCCGCGGAAAAGTCTCGTAGATCAGCGTGTTGCGCTTGTAGCGGCCGATATCGGTGGTGAGCTTGTTGGTGGCGAAGGGTGCCGTCTGCGTCGGGCGCGCACCGCCGCTGGCATAAAGCCGGCCGAGGCCGATCAGGCAAAGGAAGGTGGAGATGCGGCGAACCATCGGCATGGCCGTCGGGTGGCCGGGCAGGGCGAGGAAGGGCGCGATCAGCACCATGCGGCTGACGCGGTTGACCATCGACGGGATCGACAACAGCGCCACCAGCGCGCCGGCCGAGTGGGCGAGGATATAATAGGGACCGCGGCAGTCCGGCAGGACGATCTCCTCGAAGATACGGTCGAGGTCCGCGCAATAGTCGCCGAAGCTTTTGACATAGCCGCGCTGCGGGTCGCGGATCAGGCGGTCCGAGTCGCCCTGGCCGCGCCAGTCGAGGCAGATCGCGCCGAAACCTCTTTCCTGCAGATTGCGGATGGTTTCGAAATATTTTTCGATGCACTCGTTGCGGCCGGGCAGCACCACCACGGTGCCTTTGAGCGGGCGTGCTATGGCATCGAAGCGGGCGTAGCGGATACGCTTTCCGTCGTGAGCGTGGAGGAACCCGGCAAAGGCATTCTCGGGAACGGGATTGCCGGGCGTTTCGTGCAGCAGGTCCGTCATGCGGCGCTTCGGCTTCGGGCCTTTCATGATCGCGCCGCCGAATGGGGCGCCGGCTCCGTGATAGAAGCAATCGGGTGAAAAGCAAAGCCACCGAAAACGAGCAAGGCCGGAAGCGACCTGCGGGGCGCTTCCGGCCTCTGTCGAACCGGGAGGAAGGGACGTTACACCCGGCCGGCCTCCGCGGAGCGCTGGAGGATCGCCCCGACTGACTTGGCCGCACCGTAACGCCAAGGGTCTGAACGCAACCCGAAGCGGCGGTTCATCCTGCGTTCATCGAAACGGAGTGGCGCCGAGGCCGTATTTCCGTGGGTGGGAAAGTCTTGAAACGCCCTTTTCCCACACCCAAATGTGCTTTGCGGCCGCCATATCGGGGCCGCTGGTCCCGCCGGAACGCCATAACGGGTTCCGCAGGCGCCAAACGCAAACCCTGTTGCTCTCAAGGAGAACACATCATGCGTCACGTTGACTTTTCCCCGCTTTACCGTTCGACCGTCGGTTTCGACCGGCTGTTCACCATGCTGGACTCGCTGGCCCAGCCCGACGGCGCGCAGACCTACCCGCCCTACAACATCGAAAAGACCGGTGAGAATGCCTATCGCATCTCCGTCGCGGTCGCCGGCTTCTCGGAAGACGAGATTTCGATCGAAGCCCACCGCAATGTGCTGACCATCAAGGGTGAGCGCAAGGAGGAGAGCAGCGAGGAAGGCAAGGAGCTGCTTTATCGCGGCATCGCGGCGCGCGCCTTCGAGCGCCGCTTCCAGCTTGCCGATCATGTCGATGTCGAGGGCGCTGCGCTGAAGAACGGCCTGCTGTTCGTCGACCTCAAGCGCAACATCCCCGAGGAGCTGAAGCCGCGCAAGATCGCGATTTCGGCTGCCCCGGCGAAAGCCAGGCAGATCGAGGCGACCGCCAAGAAGGCCGCCTGATCATCGTAGTCTCCTCCCGAGACGAAAGCGGCGCGGCCCACCCGCGCCGCTTTTTTGTTGCCGGACTGCTATCGTCTATCCGATCAGTTCCGCGAGCCGGTCGATATCCTGTTCGGTGGTGGCGAAGCTTGCGACGAAGCGGAAAAGCTGCTCGTCGTCGTCGATCTTGAAACCGGCGGGCGCCGTCCAATCGTAAAACATGGCACCGGCTTTCCGCGCCTTGTCGGCCGCGTCCTTCCGGATCACCGCGAAGACCTCGTTGGCCTGGGGCCGCCAGCCGAGCCGGGCTTTCGACGACGCTTCGATCGCGGCCGCCAGGCGCGCGGCCATGGCGTTGGCATGGCGGGCGGTCTCCAGCCAGTGGCCGTCCTTGAGATAGGCGTCGAACTGCGCGGCGACGAAACGCGATTTGGAAAAGAGTTGCCCCGCACGCATGCGCAGGAACGGAAATTGGGTTGCGGCCTTCGGGTCCATGAATACCACCGCCTCGGCGCACCAGCAGCCGTTCTTGGTGCCGCCGAAGGAGAGCAGATCGACGCCGCGCTTCCAGGTCATCTCGGCCGGTGTGGCGCCGAGTGATACAAGCGCATTGGCGAAGCGCGCGCCATCCATATGGAAGGGCAGGCCATGGCTGTGCGCAATCCTGCCGATCGTCTCGATCTCGTCCAGCGCATAGACGGTGCCGCTTTCGGTCGATTGGGTGATCGACACGGCCATCGCCTGGCCGCCATGCGGAAACCGGGTCGCGGGATGGCGTATCGCTCCCTCCAGGCGTTCGGGGTCGATCTTGCCCAGCGCGCCGCCGACGGGTCTCGTCCTTGCGCCGCCGGTGAGATATTCGGGCGCGCCGCTCTCGTCCTCGATCATATGCGCTTCGTCATGCGCGAAGACGACGCCGCCCGGCCGGGCGACCGACGCCATGGCGAGCGAATTGGCGGCCGTGCCGGTGGCGACGAAGAAAACGGCGACTTCGCGCTCGAAAACCGCGTTGAACCGTTCCGCGACCGTCCTGTCCAGTTCGCTGTTGCCATAGGCTGCGGCAAAGCCGCCCGCATTCGCGGTCAGCGCCGCCGCGATGGCGGGATGAGCACCGGCCCAATTGTCGGAAGCGAAAAACATGCTCTGGTCCGTGAATGAGGTTGGCGGGAGGCGCGACCATGCCTTTTCTTCCCGGCGGGTCGCAAGGGCCAGTCGTTACAAAAGTGCTGGTGCCAATCCAGCGGAGAGTTTGGCGAAACGTTCCGTTCGAGCGGGTGTTAGTGAAATTTTCTTTCGCCGACGGCCGAGATTTTTTGTGAATCGGTCTTGTGGCCCGTCCTGATTTCTGTCATATCAATTTAGGACAGTAATACTGTCTTATTTAATCGCGCATGACAGGCGGGGATGGCGTATGATTGACGCCGGTCCGGCCATGTCCGCGCGACGGAAGAGGTGAGAGGCCTTTTCCGGTCTGAACCAGCGCGGTGGTACGCAACGGAGGAAGGAACGATGACGGAAGCAACGCCATCTGTGACGACGGATCTGATGCCGGCCGCGCAGACGAAAGCGGCGACCGTCAAAAATCCGATCCGAACCGGCGCGACCCTTTCCGGCCTGCCGGCCGCACAGGGCCTCTACGACCCGCGCAACGAGCACGATGCCTGCGGAGTCGGGTTCATCGCGCAGATGAAGGGCGTCAAGTCGCACAAGATCGTCGAGGACGGGCTGGCGATGCTCGAGAACCTGACGCATCGCGGCGCGGTGGGCGCCGATCCGCTGGTCGGCGACGGCGCCGGCGTGCTGGTGCAGGTTCCCGGCCGCTTTTTCCACGAGGAGATGGCCAAGCAGGGTATCGAATTGCCGCCGCCGGGTCAGTACGGCGTCGGCCACTGGTTCATGCCGCAGGATGCCGAACTGCGTGCCCACATCGATGAGATCATCCGCGAATCGGCTGCTTCGGAAGGCTTGCCGCTGATCGGCTTCCGCGATGTACCCGTCGACAATTCCTCGCTCTCCAAGGCGCCGGAGATCGTCGCTGCCGAGCCGTTCCATCGTCAGGTGTTCATCGGCCGTACGCCCGACATCACCGATGACGAAGAATATGAGGCGCGGCTCTACCTGCTGCGCAAGGTCATCTCGGGGCGCATCTATGCCGAGAACAACAACCGCGACATCGGTGCATATTGCGTGTCGCTGTCGGCGCGCACCATTGTCTACAAGGGCATGTTTCTGGCCTACCAGGTCGGTGCCTACTATAAGGACCTCGCCGATCCGCGCTTCGAGACGGCGCTGATCCTCGTCCACCAGCGTTTCTCCACCAACACCTTCCCGTCGTGGAAGCTGGCGCATCCCTACCGCATGGTCGCCCATAATGGCGAGA
>CAZBBT010000079.1:0-12476 GCA_964490065.1 uncultured Mesorhizobium sp.
ATGTCCTTCAGCACCTCGCGGCGGTGGCGCAGGCCGAGGTCGTTGAGCAGCGCCTTCATGATCGCGGCATGGCCGGGATAGCGGATGGTGCGGTAGTTCAGCGTGCGCACCTTGCCCTTCAGCGTCTCGGCCAGCGTGCCCAGCCCGCCGGACGTGTTGAAAGCCTCGTAGGTGACGCCATCGAGCGAGAACTCCTCGCGCTCCTCGAGCGGCGGCACCTCGACCAGCTCGCCCTCGACGATCGCCTCGCAGGGCTCGCAATATTCATTGATGACGCCGTCGGTGCTCCATGTGAGATTGTAGTTGAGGGCATTGGAAGGGTATTGCGGCAGCGCGCCGACGCGCATCCGAACGCTCTCCAGTGCGTCGAAACGGCCGGCGAGATCGGCAGCGACGATCGATATGAAGCCCGGCGCAAGGCCGCATTGCGGGATGAAGGCCGTGCTGGCGTCCTTGGCCAGTTCCTTGACGCGCCGCGTCGAGGCGACATCCTCGGTCAGGTCCATGTAGTTGACCCCCGCTGCGGCGGCCGCTTCCGCGATGCGCGTGGTGAGGTGGAAGGGAGCGGCGCTCAGCACCGCGAATTTTCCCGCCAGCACGGCTTCCAGCGCGCCCGGCTCGACGATGTCGATCTCGCGCCGTTCGACGGCGTCGGGCAGATCGAGCGCGGCAAGTTGGGTGGCCGAACGGTCGACGATCGTGACGCGATAATCGCCCGTTTCGGCCAGCATGTCGGCAATGGTCGAGCCGATCTTGCCCGCGCCGACGACAACGATGTCCTTCATCTTCCGCACCCCGTTTTCGAAAACTGTTTGTCTGTCTCCATTCTGTCAGCTTGCATGACGAAAGGCAGTGTGCGATTGGACGAAACGTCATGGCAATTAAGACGAAACGCCGATATAGATCGTCGAAATGCTGAGTGAAGCCGATCAAGCGCTGATCGCGCTGCTGCGCGAGAACGCCCGCGCCTCGACCGCGGAGCTGGCGCGGCGACTCGGTGTTTCGCGTACCACTGTGCAGAGCCGTATCGAGCGGCTGGAGGCACGCGGCATCATCGCCGGCTATGGGGTACGGCTTTCCAGCGATTACGAGCAGGAGCTGGTCAAGGCGCATGTGCTGTTGACGGTGGCGCCGAAAGCGGCCGATGCCGTGGTGCGGAGCCTTCGCCTGCTGGCGCAGGTCAGGACCGTCCATTCGGTGAGCGGCACGTTCGACATGATCGTCGTGGTCGAGGCGCCGTCGATCCGTGACCTTGACGGACTGCTCGATCGGATCGGCGCGCTCGACGGTGTCGAGCGGACGCTGTCCTCGATCATCCTGTCGACGCGGATCGACCGGTAGGCGGCGCGGCTTTCGTGAAATTCGCAACGCGAGCGGAGAGGGGAGACGAACAGGCCGGTGCCGGGGCTTGATGGCGGCCGCATCATGCGCAACCAATAGGAACCCGCTTCCGGCGTGAACCGCCGATTGGATGCCCGTTCGACGCAAAGCCATGGTACGCCGATTCTACAACCTTCCTTCCCTCAGCGCGCTCGCCGCTTTCGAGTCGGCGGCGCGGCACGTCAGCCTGACCAAGGCCGCCGAGGAATTGAACGTCACGCCGGGCGCCGTCTCGAAACAGGTCAAAATGCTCGAAGAAGAGCTCGGCAGTCCGCTGTTCCTGCGCCGGCACAGGGCGCTTGAGCTGACCCGCGAGGGCGAAACGCTGGCGGCTGCGCTGCGCGAAGGCTTCGAGCGGATGTCATCGACGTTTCGCCAGATCAAGTCGCTCGGCGGCCAGGCTGTCGCGACCATCGGCAGCACCATGGCGATGGCGCAGCTTTGGCTGATGCCGCGCATGGGAGCGTTCTGGAACCGGCACCACGACATCGTCGTCGACCATGTGATCTCGGACCATCCGCACGGCCTGGACCGGCCGGATGTGGACCTGCGCATCCGCTATGGCGACGGTGAATGGCCGGACGAGCTCTCGGCCAAGCTCTACGACGACCGCATCTTCCCCGTCGCGAGCCCCGCCTTTGCCAAGGCCTATCCGGTAAAGTCCATGTCCGATCTGGCGCAGTTGCAACTGCTGTCCGTCGAGGGCATCGACTGGACCTGGACCACCTGGGCGGAGTTTCTGCGCGAGGTCGGTCATCCGGACCGGCGCGTCAATGTGCGGCGTTTCAACAGCTATGTGATCGCCCTGCAGGCAGCGCGCAGCGGACAAGGGGTGGCGCTTGGCTGGGAAAGCCTCGTCGCGCCGCTGATCGAGGCCGGCAATCTGGTGCGGGTGACGGATACCGAGATCGCGGCGCCGCAATCCTCCTTCGTGACATGGAGCGCGCGCCGGCCGCTGAGCCCGCAGGCGGTCCTGCTGAGGGACTGGTTGCTCTCCCTTGGCTCGTTGAGTTCAATTCAAGCGAGCCGGCTTCCTATTTCGCTTGAACAACCGGTCCGCAGGCGTTCTCCTAGAGCCAAGGGAGAGCCAGCATGAGCGTGTCGGATACGATTGAGGTGCAGGAACCCCATCAAGCCCATCGACGCGGCGGCGGCCGCGTCGGGCGCAGGGCTCTGCGGGCGGCGCCTGTCGCGTCCTTTCCGACACTGGTTCGCAATATCCCGGCATACGAGATCGTGCCTAACGAGGCGGTCGAGCTCATCCATCAGGAATCGCTCGACATCCTCGAGGATGTGGGTTGCGAATTCCGTGACGACGAGGCGATCGCGCTTTGGAAAAAGGCCGGGGCGGATGTTTCGGGAACGCGGGTGCGTTTCGACCGCGGCCTGCTGATGGACCTCGTGTCGAAGGTTCCCGCCGAATTCACGCTCCATGCGCGCAATCCCGAGCGCACCGTGCAGGTCGGCGGCAGGAACTCGATCTTCATCCCGATGTACGGTGCACCCTATGTGCGCGATCTCGACAACAACCGCCGCTACGGCACGCTGGAAGACCTGCAGAATTTCCACAAGCTCGCCTACATGGCGCCGGCGCTGCATTCATCGAGCTCGATCATCTGCGAGCCGATGGAAATCCCTGTGCCGAAGCGGCACCTGCACATCATCCATTCGGCGCTGAAGCACTCCGACAAGCCGTTCATGGGCATCGTGACGTCGAAGGAGCGCGCCGAGGACACAATGGCGATGGCGGGCATCGTGTTCGGTGACGATTTCGTCCGCGACAATCCGGTCATGGTATCAGTCACCAACTGCAATTCGCCGCTGGTGTGGGACGCCACCATGCTGGACGCGATGAAGGTCTATGCCCGCCACAACCAGCCGCTGATCCTGGCGCCTTTCGCGCTGTGCGGCGCCTCGACCTCGGCCTCGTCCGTCGGCGCGGTCGCGCAGGTCAATGCGGAGGCGCTTGCCGGCGTCGCCTTCACGCAGCTTCTGCGCCCCGGCTCGCCGCAGCTTTACGGGCAGTTCATGGTCACGGTCGACATGAAGACCGGCGCCCCCATGGGCGGTACGCCTGAGGCCGCGCAGATGATGTATCTGATGGGTGGGCTGGCGCGGAAATACCGGCTACCGTGGCGCACTTCCGGATTCCATGTCGGCTCCAAGCTGAACGATGCGCAGGCCGGCTACGAGGCGAATATGCTCATGCACGCCGCGATACTCTCCGGCGCCAACTACATCTGGCATTCGGCCGGATGGCTGGAAGCGGGCTTGACCTGCGGCTATTCGAAGTTCGCCACAGACTGCGAACAACTCGTCGGCTGGTACAAATATGCCGGCGGCGTTCCGTTCGACGACTTCAAGGAAGCCATGGCGGCGATCCGCGAGGTGGGTCCTCAGGGCCATTTCCTCGGCACCCGGCACACGCTGGAGCATTTCGAATCCGCCTTCTTCATGCCGACCCTGATGGATTTCAATTCGTTCGAGCAGTGGAATGCGGAAGGGGCAAAGGATCACGACACGCGCGGACGGGAGAAAGCGCGCAACATGCTTTTGGACTATGAGGAACCGAAACTGGACGAAGGCATCGCCGAGGGTCTTCGGGAGTTCATTGCGAAACGCGAGAAAGGGCTGCCGGACAGCGTCAATTGAGCGATGATCGGACAGGTGATCGAAACAGGACTCCAGACCCGAACGATGCCCGAAAGCCGGTTGCAGCCGGGAATCGAAACCGAATGCCGGGAACCATGAACGTACCGCTTTCCAACGACCCTCTGCTGCAGCCCTACCAACTCAAGCATCTGCGGCTCAAAAACCGCGTCATGTCGACCAGCCACGAGCCGGCCTATTCCGAGGACGGCATGCCCAAGGAGCGCTATCGGCTCTACCACGCCGAGAAGGCGAAGGGCGGCATGGCGCTGACCATGACGGCCGGCTCGGCCATCGTGAGCCGGGACAGTCCGGCGGCTTTCGGCAATCTGCACCTTTATGACGACGCCATCGTGCCGTGGCTCAAGGAACTGGCCGACGACTGCCATCAATACGACTGCAAGGTGATGATCCAGATCACCCATCTCGGTCGCCGTACAGGCTGGAACAAGGCTGACTGGCTGCCGGTACTTGCCCCGTCGCCGGTGCGCGAGCCGGCGCACCGCGCTTTCCCGAAGACCGCCGAGGACTGGGACATCGAGCGCATCGTCGCCGACTACGCGGCCGCGGCCCAGCGCTGCCAGGCAGCCGGGCTGGATGGCATCGAGTTCGAATCCTACGGCCATCTGATGGACGGGTTCTGGTCGCCGGCGACCAATCACCGTGACGACGAATTCAACGGCTCGCTCGATAACCGCCTGCGCTTCACGAACATGGTGCTGGTCGCCGTGCGCAAGGCGGTCGGCGGCCAATTCGTCGTCGGTATCCGCATGGTTGCCGACGAAGACATGGAGGCCGGCCTGTCGAAGGAACAGGGCGTCGAGATCGCCCGGCGCCTAGTGGCTTCGGGCAAGGTCGATTTCCTGAACATCATCCGCGGCACCATTGAGACGGATGCGGCGCTGACCAAGGTGATCCCGGTCACCGGCATGCGGTCCTCGCCGCATCTCGACTTCGCCGGCGAGGTGCGGGCGGCGACGAAGTTTCCCACCTTCCACGCCGCGCGCATTTCCGATGTCGCCACGGCGCGCCACGCGATCGCGACGGGGAAGCTCGACATGGTGGGCATGACGCGCGCCCACATCGCCGATCCGCATATCGTGAAGAAGGTGATGGAGGGGCGCGAGCACGAGATCCGGCCGTGCGTGGGCGCCACCTATTGCCTCGACCGCATCTACGAGGGCGGCGAAGCACTGTGCGTCCACAATGCTGCCACCGGGCGCGAGGCCTGGATTCCGCATACTCTCCGCAGGGCGGATGGACCTGCGAAGAAAGTGGTGGTGGTCGGCGCCGGGCCGGCAGGGCTGGAGGCCGCGCGCGTGGCGGCCGAACGCGGCCATGGCGTGACGGTGCTGGAAGCGTCCTCCCAGGCCGGCGGACAAGTGCGGCTCGCCACGCATAATCCGCGCCGCAGGGAGCTGATCGGCATCGTCGACTGGCGCCTCGCGGAGCTGGAAAGGCTAGGCGTCGAGATCCGCTACGATACATGGGCGGAAACGGACGACGTGCTCGCGCTGTCGCCCGACGTGGTCGTCATCGCCACCGGCGGCCTGCCGCAGAATCCGCCGCTGGAAGCCGGCGACGATCTGGTGACGTCGAGCTGGGACATCATGGCCGGCAGCGTCAAGCCGGCCGAGACCGTGCTGCTTTATGACGACAATGGCGGCCATCAGGGCATGGGCGCGGCGGAAGTGATCGCCAATGCCGGATCGCGGCTGGAACTGGTCTCGCCCGAGCGCTTCTTCGCGCCGGAAATGGGCGGCATGAACCACGTGCCCTATATGCGTGCCTTCCATGAGAAGGGCGTCACGGTCACCATCAACACGCGGCTGAAGGCGGTGCGGCGCGACGGCAATCAATTGGTGGCGACGCTGTCTTCCGATTTTGCCGATGGCTGGACGGCCGAGCGGCGCGTCGATCAGGTGGTGGTCGAGCACGGCACGTCGCCGCTCGACGAGCTCTATCTCGCACTGAAGCCGCTGTCGAAAAACCTCGGCGCGATCGACTACGAGCGGCTGGTCAAGGAGGGCGACATTTTCCCGACAAGGAATCCGGATGGCGGCTTCGTCGTGTTCCGCATCGGCGACGCCGTTGCCTCGCGCAACATCCATGCGGCGATCTATGACGGCATACGGTTTGGGCTGAGGGTATGAACCGCTGCCGACGGACGATGTGGGCATTCAACAGGGAACGAAAAGGGAGGAGAAAATGAGATTCTTCAGAAGCAATGGCGATCGCGTACCGGCGGCGATCAAGCAGATGGCGGCCGATGCTCGAGAGGGCCGGATGGACCGCCGCGAATTCCTGGCACTGGCGAGCGCATTGGGCGCTTCGACGGCCTTTGCCTATGGAATGCTCGGTCTGGCCGCGCCAACGCCTGCCCTAGCCCAGGAGGCGAAGAAGGGCGGAACGCTACGCGTGGCGATGCCGGTCAAGGCCCAGAAGGACCCGCGCACCTATGACTGGGTGGAGCTTGCCAACATCTCGCGCACTTGGCTCGAACCGCTCGTGCGCTACACGCGCGACTTCACCTTCGAGCCGGTGCTGCTGGAAAGCTGGGACGTCAACGACGACGCCACCGAATATGTCCTGCATGTGCGCAAGGGCGTCACCTGGAACAATGGCGATGCCTTCAACGCCGACGATGTCGTCTACAATCTGACCCGCTGGTGCGAGAAGGATGCCGCGGGCAACTCCATGGCCGCCCGCGTGGGGGGCCTTATCGACCCGGCGACGGGCAAGGCCAAGGAGGGGTCGATCAGCAAGGTCGACGACCAGACGGTCAAGCTGACGCTCAGCGAACCGGACATTTCGCTCATCCCCAATCTCACCGACTATCCCGCGCTCGTCGTGCATCGCAATTTCGATGCGGACGGCGCCGACCCGGTGGCCAAGCCGATCGGCACCGGCCCTTTCGAACTGGTCTCCTATTCCGTCGGTTCGAAGGCGATCGTGAAGCGGCGCGAGAACGGCAAATGGTGGGGCGGCGAAGCGCCGCTCGACGGCGTCGAATTCACCGATTACGGCACCGACTTCTCGGCCACGGTGAACGCCTTCGATTCGGGCGAGATCGACATGAATCTCGAAACGCCGGCCGATTTCATCGAAATCCTGGACAATATGGGTCTGATGAAGACCGAGGTTGCCACCGCCACCACGCTGGTCGCGCGCACCAACGTCACCAACAAGCCCTATGACGACAAGCGGGTGCGCAACGCACTGCAGATGGCGGTCGACAACAATGTCGTGCTCCAGCTCGGCTACAGCGGTCGCGGCACGGTCGGCGAGAACCATCACGTCAGTCCGATTCATCCCGAATATTATGAACTGCCGAAGAAGACGCGTGACGCCGAGGGCGCGAAGAAGCTGATGGCCGAGGCTGGCCAGGCCGATTTCGAGCACGAACTGATCACCGTCGAGGACGACTGGCAGAAGAACACCGGCGATGCGGTCGCCGCGCAACTGCGCGATGCCGGCATCAAGGTGAAACGCTCCGTGCTGCCGGGGTCGACCTTCTGGAACGACTGGACGAAGTTCCCGTATTCCATGACCATCTGGTACATGCGCCCGCTCGGCGTCCAGGTGCTGGCACTGGGCTATCGCACGGGCGAGGCCTGGAACGAGTCGGGCTATTCGAATCCCGATTTCGACGCCAAGCTGAAGGAGGCGCTGTCGATCAACGATCCGGAGAAGCGCAAGCTGGTCATGAAGGACCTGGAGACGATCCTTCAGGATTCGGGCGTGATCATCCAGCCGTTCTGGCAGAAGCTCTTCAGCCACATGAACGAGAAGGTGAAGAACTACGGGGTCCACCAGACTTTCGAGATGGATCTGCAGAACGTCTGGCTCGACGCCTGAGCCATCCCGACAATGCCTGGACCTGCGCCCGTTCGACCGAACGAGCGCCGGCCCAAGTCTCGCAATCGGTCGTTTTCTCCGGCGGCGTCTGCAAATTATACGCCATCGCGGTCGACATGGCCGTGTGGCAAAGAGGGGTGCCCGCCCTCCGCGCATTCCCGGCATCCGGATAGCAAAAAGGCCCGGATGTCCCGAGCCCTAAGCCGTTCACGAATTCTTTGGAGCGGGCGATGGGATTCGAACCCACGACCCCAACCTTGGCAAGGTTGTGCTCTACCCCTGAGCTACACCCGCTCGCGCGGCCTCGACCGCAAGCCGCGCCTATATGGCCGAAGCGCGCGGCGAATGCAACAGGGAAAAATCAGGCTTTCCTGGCCACTGCGCCAAGGCGCCGCAGCCGGGCGCCGGAGCGGCATTGCGCCTGGCTAGACGCCAATCTCAAGACTTCGTCCGCTGTGGCGGCCTTGCAGCGATCCCTGCTTTCGCCGTAGATCACTACCGCCTGCACCACCAAGCCGGGGATCCCATGCAGAAGACAGAAGCCGAGCTTTTTTCCTTTCTCGAATCGTTGGGGATCAAGGTAACGACGCATCGCCATCCGCCGCTCCATACGGTTGCCGACTCGCAGGCGCTGCGCGGTGAGATCGCTGGCGGTCACACGAAGAACCTGTTTCTGAAGGACAAGAAGGACAATTTCTTCCTGTTGACGGTGGACGAGGAGGCCGTGGTCGACCTGAAACAGGTGCATCATCTGATCGGTGCGGCCGGTAGGGTTTCCTTCGGCAGGCCGGAAATGCTGATGGAACTGCTCGGCGTGTTGCCGGGGTCGGTTACGGTCTTCGGCCTGATCAACGATACGCAGCACAGGGTCAAGGTCGTGCTCGACCAGGCGCTGATGCAGAACGCGACAGTCAACGCGCATCCGCTCACCAACGAAGCGACCACCTCGATCGCTGCCGGCGATCTCACCAGATTCATCGAGGCAACCGGCCACGAGCCTGTTATCTTGAAAGTTTCGGCATGATCGCCAAATTGGTGACGAAACCCAACATGCAAGGATCGCCGCTCTCCAGCCGGCGACCGGAAGGGCACAGATGAACGAAGACAATGCGTTTGGTTCGGGCAATTCTTACGCCACAACCGTAAGTTACGGCACCGCTCCTAACGGCATGCAGGCTCCGGCGTCTCCCGGCGACCTGATCAAGGACACCACGACGGCCGGATTCGCGGCCGACGTTATACAAGAATCGCGAAAGCAACCGGTGTTGGTCGACTTCTGGGCGCCATGGTGCGGCCCTTGCAAGCAACTGACGCCGCTTCTGGAAAACGCGGTCAGGGAAGCCGGCGGCCGGGTGAAGCTGGTCAAGATGAACATTGACGAGCATCCTTCGATCGCCGGTCAGCTCGGCATCCAGTCCATCCCCGCGGTCATCGCCTTCCGCGACGGTCAACCCGTCGACGGCTTCATGGGCGCCGTGCCGGAGAGCCAGATCCAGGCTTTCATCGGCAAGCTCGGCGGCGCGGACGCGGCAGCCGAAATTGCAGCCGGACTTGAAGAGGCCGCCAAGGCGCGAGAAATCGGCGACAACCAGACGGCCGCCGGCATATATGATGCAATCCTGCAGCAGGCGCCGGACAATCTCGACGCGATCGCCGGCATGGCGACCCTGCTGTTTGAAGCCGGCGACACCGAAGCCGCCGAGGAGTTGCTTGCAAGCGTGCCGGAAGCGGGCCGGGATGCGCCGGCGCTTGCCGCGCTGCGGGCGAAGATGGCGCTGGCCGCGCAGGCCGACACGTTCGGTGACCCGGCAGAGCTGGAAAAACGGCTGGCCGAGAATCCGAAGGACCACCAGGCACGCTTCGATCTGGCCATGGCGCAGAACGCGCGCGGCGAGCGCATGAAGGCCGCCGACAATCTGCTGGCGATCGTGAAAGCCGACCGAACGTGGAAGGATGACGGCGCGCGGGCGCAGCTCCTACAGTTCTTCGAGGCCTGGGGGATGACCGACGAAGCGACGCTGGCGGCAAGGCGCAAGCTGTCGTCGCTGCTGTTTTCCTGAGCCGGCGCCGGCTCTTTGCGAGGGCGATGCCGAGCGAAACCGTTGCGCCTGTGACGTGCAGGTTAAAACCGGAGCGGGCTGAAACCGGGGAATCGAATGCAGGCCGGAAACGCACACTACCGTGGCAAATCGGATCTACCTCCGATCGCCGCGGTGTTTCCGCTCGAAGCGGCGTTGCTGTTGCCGGGCGGGCGAATGCCGCTGAACATTTTCGAGCCGCGCTACCTGACCATGCTCGACGAAGTGGTGGCCGGCGACCGGCTGATCGGCATGATCCAGCCCAGCCTCGATGGCGCCAAACGACCGGACGGCGAGCCGGAGCTGTGCAGCGTCGGCTGCCTTGGCCGCGTCACGTCCTTTGCCGAGACCGGGGACGGGCGCTACCTGATCTCGCTGCAAGGCGTGTGCCGATTCCGCATTGTCCATGAGGTGGCGGTGAAGACGCCTTACCGGCAATGCCGGATCGCGCCATTCCTGGCCGATCTCGAGGATGATCCGGCGGCGGCGGAGCTCGACCGACCGGCGCTGCTCAAGGCGTTCCGCGCCTACCTGCAGGCCAACGACCTGGAAGCCGACTGGGAAAGCGTCAGTCGCGCCGACAATGTCATGCTGGTCAACGCGCTGTCGATGATGGCGCCTTACGGGCCGGCGGAGAAGCAGGCGCTGCTGGAGGCGCCGGACCTGAAGACGCGTGCAGAGACGCTGATCGCGATCACGGAAATGCTGCTCGCGCGCGAGACCGACGATTTCGGCTCCAGCCTGCAATGAGCGCTTGCGGCGGGGGAGGCCATGGCTGAGACAAACAAGGGAAAAGTCGATCCGAAACTGCTGGAACTGCTGGCCTGTCCGCTGACCAAGGGGCCGCTCACCTGGGATGCGGAACGCAGCGAACTGGTTTCGAGGCTCGCCAAGCTCGCCTATCCGGTGCGCGATGGCATTCCGATCATGCTGCCTTCCGAGGCACGACGGATGGATACTGTCGAGGAAAGATGATTTCCCGTCAGGCCGGGCCTTGATCGACCGGCTATTGAAAATTGCGGCCCTTCGGCATCACTGCCCGCGCTTTCTGCGCCATGATCTCGGAATCGGAGACGCCGACATAGAGTTCGGCGCCGCGGCCGCTGCGGCCAGTACCTTCGTTTTCCGTGGCCGAATCATCTGACTGCTCGTGCAAGACAGCCAGCCAGGACGACAGGTCTTCCATTTTCTCCGCCATGACATGGACGACATCGGACGCCGATTGCAGCTTTCCGGTGACGCGAATGAATTTCGACCCCATGATGGTGGGGAGAAGACGAGCGAAGTCGCGCTGCCAGACGACGATGTTGGCGATCGCATCCTCGTCCTCGAGGGTCAGGAAGATGGCGTTGCCTTTGCCGGGACGCTGCCGCACCAGCACGAGCCCGGCCACCGAGACCCTGCGGCCATTCCCGATCGCCGCGAGTCTTATGTTCGGGGTAATGCCGGCCTGGCTGAGCCGGGCGCGCAGGAATGAAACCGGATGCGCCTTCAGCGACATGCCGAGCGCGCGATAATCGTGCAGCACATGTTCGCCCAGCGGCATGACGGGGAGTTTCGTCGCGGGCTCCAGGTCTCGAATTTGGATGCCTGGCCGGTCAAACAGGGGCAGTTTCTCGGCGGCGCCCTTGCCGTCCAGGGCCCTGACCGCCCAGAGCGCCGCGCGACGATCGAGGCCGATGGAGCGGAAAGCGTCGGCATTGGCCAGGGATTCGATTTCCCTGACATCAAGGCCCGACCGCAGCCAGACGTCGCGCACGGAAGCGTAGCCGGCACCTCGCCGCTGAACGAACGCCTCCATGCGCTCTTCTGAAAGTCCCTTGATCTGGTTGAAGCCGAGCCGCACCGCCCGCATGGACTTTATCACGGGACGCATCTCGACATGACGCGCGGCGACACGGGCCGGATCGAAGCGGCCCTTCACCAGCGTGCAATCCCAATCCGAGTCGTTGATGTCGACAGGCTTGACCTCGATGCCGTGGTCCCGCGCGTCGCGGATGAGCTGGGCCGGCGCATAGAATCCCATCGGCTGCGAGTTCAGGATCGCGGCGCAGAAAACGTCGGGATAGAAGGTCTTGAACCAGCAGGAGGCATAGACGAGCAAAGCGAAGGAAGCGGCGTGGCTTTCGGGAAAGCCGTAGTCGCCGAAACCCTCGATCTGGCTGAAGCAGCGCTCGGCGAACTCTTTCTCGTAGCCGTTCTCGACCATGCCATTGATGAAATCCTGCCGGTGGCCGTCGATCGTGCCGTTGCGCCGGAAGGTGGCCATGGAGCGGCGCAACTGGTCGGCCTTGCCGGGGGCGAAGCCGGCGGCGTCGATGGCGATCTTCATCGCCTGTTCCTGGAACAGCGGCACGCCAAGCGTTCTCTTTAGGATCGCCTTCAGTTCCTCACTTGGATAATCGACTTCTTCCAAACCCATGCGACGACGCAGGTACGGATGCACCATGTTGCCCTGGATCGGGCCGGGGCGAACGATCGCCACCTCGATGACGAGGTCGTAGAATTCGC
>CAZBBT010000080.1:0-12342 GCA_964490065.1 uncultured Mesorhizobium sp.
TGAGCGTCTTGACGTATTTGCCGAAGCGCTCGACCGTGTAGTTGTAGCCTTGCGGAACCGTCCGGATGCCCTTGAAAAGAAGAATGATGACCAGGGCGACAAGGACCAGAATTGCGATGTCGAAACCGCTGAAGTTCATTCGCCACTCCCTCAAAAGACCGGCACCCAAGCCCATCGGGATGCACCGGCTCACGAAACACTTAAGGATGTTTTGACGGCGTTACAATCTGCGCGTCGCGGATCGCGTGGCGGAGCGTTCGGTCAGGCCCAGCCGACCAGCTCGCGGCGAACCAGCGCCTCGATCACAGCCATGCCTTCCGTGCTGTCGTTCAGACAGGGAATGTGGGAGAACTTTTCGCCGCCGGCATGGAGGAACTCGTCGCGCACCTCGCGGCCGATCTCGTCCAGCGTCTCGATGCAGTCGACCGAGAAGCCGGGATTGACGACGGCGATGCGCTTCACGCCTTCACGGGCCAGCCGCTCCACCGTCTTGTCCGTATAGGGCTGGAGCCATTCCTGCGCGCCGAAGCGCGACTGGAAGGTGGTCATCAGCCGCTTTTCGTCCCAGCCGAGCCGTTCGCGCAGCAGCCGGGTGGTCTCCAGGCAGTGCGTGCCGTAGGGATCGCCCTTGTCGGCATAGGGTTTGGGGATGCCGTGGTAGGAGGCCAGCACCAGTTCCGGCTCGAAATCCAGCGTCGCCAGATGCTTTTCGATCGAGGTCGCCAGCGCGTCGACATAGACCGGCTCGGCGTAGTAGGGCGGCACGGAGCGGACCGCCGGCGCATGGCGTATCTTCATCAGCGCCCGGAAAAGCTGGTCGTTGGCGGTGGCCGTCGTCGTCGCCGAATATTGCGGGTAGAGGGGAAAGGTGAGGATACGGTCGCAGCCGCCGGCGACCAGCTTCTGCGCCACGCTGCGGGTCGAGGGATTGCCGTAGCGCATGGCGTAATCGACCGTCACGTTCGGCAGGTCGGCAAGGGCTGCCGCCAGTTTCTCGCTCTGCGCGCGGGTGAAGGTCAGCAGGGGCGATTCGTTACGCTCGCGATTCCAGATGCGCTCGTAATTGGCGCCGGACTTCTTCGGCCGCGTGGTCAGCACCAGCCCGTAGAGGATCGGATACCAGATCGCCTTGTTGAGTTCGATGACGCGCGGGTCCGACAGGAACTCGCGCAGGTAGCGCCACATCGGCTTGAAGTCGGTGCCGTCGGGCGTGCCGAGATTGACCAAGAGCACGCCGACCTTGCCGCCGCGGGCGGGCGGCGGTTGCGCGCCGGCGGTAGCCTCTCGGTTCACGGGGTCGGGCAGCGTCATCAGTGGTTCTCCAGAAACCGCGCGAACCTAGCGATTGCAGGCGATGTTTCAATGCCGCGTCTGGCCGCACCCGTTTCGGAACGGAAACACCCGCCCGGTCGCCCGGACGGGTGCGGTTGTGCGTGGCGAAAATGGATTACTTCGCCGGTATCTTCAAGGTGGCGCCGACGAGCAGGCGGCGCGGCTCCTCTCCGGGGTTGGCATCGGCGATCTTCTTCCATAGCGCGCCGTCGCCGTAATATTTCACCGCCAGATCCCAATAGGTGTCACCCCTGGCGATGACATGGCTGGTCTCGGCGCCGGGGGCCGGGGTTGCCGGCTGCTCGGGCGCGGCTTCCGCCGGCTTGGCCGGTTCGGCCGGAGTTGCCGGCGCCGCTTCCGCCGGAACCGAAGGCGGAGATGCCGCGATGTCGTTCGAGCCGGCCGGCAGTTCAGGCATGGACGGTTCGGCCGGGGCCGGCGCGGCTTCCGCGGGCTTCGCGGTCTCGGCAGGCTGCGCCTGCGCCGTTTCCGCCGGCTTGGCGGGTTCCGCGGCGGCCTGCGCGCCGATCTCGGTGATGCGGCCTTCGAGCTTCGGCGTGTAGGGGCTGTGGGCGCCGATATAGTCGGCCAGCACCTTTTCCAGGCCGGGGCCGTAGTCGTAGGCGCCCTTGGCCTTGTCGGCGAAGATCTTGTAGCCGTCGCCGCCCTGGCGGACATAGTTGTTGGTGGCGACGATGTATTCCTTGGCCTCGTCGATCGGCTTCCAGGCGCCGCCGTCCATCACCTCAACGTCGCTGACGCGGCTGCCCGGCGCCTTGGATTTGTCGAAGGCGTATTTCAATCCCGCCACCTGCGCGAAGCGGCCGGCGCCTTCCTCGAGTTGGCTCACGCCGTTCTCAAGTGCTGCCACCACGTCCTTGCCGTCGAGCTTGAAGGTGGCGACGGTGTTCTGGAACGGCAGCACCGTCAGCACCTCGCCCATCGTGACCTTGCCCTGGTCGATGGAGGCGCGCAGCCCGCCGCCATTCGAAAAGACGATGGAGACGCCCTGGTCCCTGGTGCGCTCCAGCACCGCGTCGGAGACGAGGTTGCCCATTTCGCATTCGCGCGCGCGGCAGCTTTCGCGGCTGCCGTCGATTGCGGCGGTGGTCTCGCCGACTTCCTTGGCCTTCAGTTCCTCGATGGGCGCGCCGAGCTCCTTGATGCGGGCGAGCACGGCGGGGTCGGGCGTGATCGCCTTGTCGAGATGGATGGGGTCGCCGCTGGCTTCCTTGACCACGCCGTTGTCGTCGAAGACGATTTTGACCTCGCCGAGATATTTGGAATAGGACGCGGCCTGCACCACCGGCACCTTGTAGCCGTCGGGATTGTCCACCATCGTCGGGTAGGGTCCCTCGGCCTTCGGGTCGGTGTTGGACAGAAGCGAATGCGAATGGCCGCCGACCACCACGTCGATGCCGGGGATCTTGGCGATCACGTCGCGCTCGCGCGGATAGCCGATATGGGTGACGGCGATGATCTTGTTGACGCCCTGTTTCTTCAACTCCTCGACCTGGGCCGTGATCGACTTGACGTCGTCCTCGATGGTGATGTTGGGGCCGGGCGAGGCGATATCGGGCGTGTCGTTGGTGACGCCGCCGACGATGCCGATCTTCTGGCCGCCGACATCCAGCACCAGCGAGGGCTTGATCTTGCCGTGCGCGCCGGACTTGTCGTTGGCGTTCACGTTGGCCGACACGACCGGGAATTCGGCCTTGTCGAGATAGGGAACCAAGGCCGATTCGCCGTCGTCGAACTCGTGGTTGCCGAGGGTGACGGCGTCGGGCTTCATCTGGTTGAGGAATTCCTCCTCCGCCGCGCCCTTGTAGGTGATGTAGAAGAGCGAGCCCTGGAAATTGTCGCCGGCATTGAGCAGCAGCACGTTCTGGCCCTCGAGCTTCTTGCGCTCCTGGTTGATCGCCGTGATCAGCCTTGCCGCGCCGCCGATGCACTCGCCCTTGGTCTCCTCCTCGGCCGAACAGGTCGATTCATATTTGTTGTTCGACTCGATGCGGCTGTGCCAGTCGTTGAAGTGCAGGATGTTCAAAGTGTAGTCGGCAAAGGATGCTCCGGCGCTCAGGCCGAGTGTGGACGCCGACAAGGCGGCGATGGCAGCGATCTTCTTCATGGTCCTCTCCGGATGAAAGCCAACAGGTTTTATCCCGTCTTGCTTGTCGGGAATGCGACACTTCCCCGCGCCATGTTCACATTGCGTTTTTGCCGATGCAAGCGGATTCGGTGAAGGCAGGGCAATCGTTTCGCGCTCCGGTTTGCGCCTTCCGAAAGGCCGCGCTCGATCATCGCCACGCCCGGATTTTCGTCCGTCTGGCCTTTGTCAAGGAACGGTCCCGATCTGTCCACCGGGTCTAAAAAAGCCGTCGCCGTTCAGGCATGGATGCCCTGGGCAACGAAGCGCCGGATCCCGATGTCTAGGACGTGTCCGGCGCGAGCGGCACCGGGGTGCAAGGCCAGCGCGCCGCCGGCCCGAAAATCCCATGCGACGGCCGGTCGGCTCGTACGTCGGCCACGCCGGCGAACAACGTGACCCGCGCCAGCATGGCGCACAGCATCAGCGCCAGCGCGCGGAAGCTGGCCGCGAGCCGCGCCGCGTCGTCGGCCTCTCCCGAGGCATACGCTGGAGCCTGCATGTCGGGCGGCAGGCCCATGACGAAGGCCCACGCCTCGGCCTCGCCGTGGCTCAGAATCCCGAGCAACTGCTGGCGGCGAAGGAAGGGAAGGCTGGCGGCGAGATCGGCCAGGCAGGCCAGCGCGAACAGCAGCGCCACGATGCGCTCCAGCACATCGCGGTTCCAGTTCGCATTCCTGTCCCAGCCGTCCATCCCGGTCTCCAATTCACGCAGGCCAAGTATGGAGGAGGGCCGGGAGGGTGTGAACAAAACGGCAGAGAAGATTCTTTCGACGTTCCGGAAAAACCAACGGAAACAAGGCCTCCGATCTTTCGGGGGAATGCCGGCTCGGCGTTTTTTCCCAACAGGCGCGGCCTGTAGCGCTAGGCTGGAACACCCCTCATTCGACCTCGCCTGCGCTACGCTTGGCTCGGCCACCTTCTCCACAAGGGGAGAAGGGGGGAGTTCGCGCTAGCGCCTCGGCAAATCTTCCACGTCGGCGATTGGCGGCGACAGCGACGCAGCCTCCCCTTCTCCCCTTGTGGGAGAAGGTGGATCGGCGCTTAGCGCCGAGACGGAAGGGGTGTTGGACGAGCGGCGAAGGATGGGAAAGCCGAAAGCAAGGTCGCCCCCGTGCGACGGGCGCGGCGGCCTGCCTCTTCCGGGGAAGAGGCAGGCCTTGCCTTCCTATGCGCGACGGCTGAAGGTGAAGTGCGAACCGTCCACGCCGGTGCAGTTCAACTGCGAGGTCGACACGAGGATGCAGTTCAGGTTGAGCGGCGCGTTCGCGCGCACCAGCGAGTTGCCGGTGATCTCCACCGCGTTCTGCGCCGTGTTGATGTAGGTGCCGGTCGCCAGTTTCGCGCCGGTGCGGGCATCGACGGTGGTGAAGGACCCGCCCGTGAAGGTCGATATCGCTATGCCCTGCGCGTCGAGCCAGGAACCTTCGACGCCCTTGGGTGCCGTGGAAGATCCGGGCGGTGCGCCCGGACCGCCGCTCATGCAGCCGGCAAGAGCCAGTGCGCCGGCGGCGGCCAGGCTGGCTGAAAGCAATCTCAGCGCAATCGTCATGATGAAAGTATCCTCTCCTCGGTCCGCGGTTCCATCAATCGCCCGATTTCCGGGCGATTGCAAGGCGTTGAGCGAAGCGGGCCGTCCCACCAAAGCGCGTCGCGATCCTTCCGCGCTTTAGTTTCTTGATTTTGCGCAGGTCTTTGTCCCGAAACCGGTACGCCACTTTCGGGAGACATGCTTTATCGCACCAGGATGTTGCGGAACTGCCACGGCGCGTCACGGTCGATGTCCTCCGGGAACAGGCCGGGGCGGCCTTCCAGCGGCGTCCAGTCGGTGTAGTGACCCTTCACCGGGCCGAGATAGGGCAGTTGCACCTCGAGGCAGCGGCGGTAGTCCGTCTCGTCGGCCTCGACGATGCCGGCCTCAGGGTTCTCCAGCGCCCACACCATGCCGGCCAGCACGGCGGAGGTCACCTGGAGGCCGGTGGCGTTCTGGTAGGGCGCGAGCCGGCGCGCCTCTTCCAGCGAGAGCTGCGAGCCGTACCAGTAGGCATTCTTCTCGTGGCCGTAGAGCAGGACGCCGAGCTCGTCGACGCCGTCGATCAGTTCGTTCTCGTCCAGTACGTGGTGTAGCGGCTGAGCCTTGCCGGCGGCGCCGAACATCTCGTGCAGAGACAGAACCGCGTCGTTGCTGGGGTGATAGGCATAGTGACAGGTCGGCCGGTATTCGACGGCGCCCTTCGCATCGCGCACGGTGAAGAAGTCGGCGATGGAAATCGCCTCGTTGTGGGTGACGAGGAAGCCGTATTGCGCGCCCGGCGTCGGGCACCATGTCCGCACGCGCGTGTTGGCGCCAGGCTGTTCCAGGTAGATCGCGGCCTTGCAGCCCGTCTTGTGCTCTCTCGCGTTGGCCGGCATCCATTTCTCGTGCGTGCCCCAGCCGAGTTCCGCCGGCTGCAGGCCTTCCGAAATGAAGCCTTCGACGGACCAGGTGTTCCAGAACACGTTGAGCGGCTTCGGGTTCCTGGTGCGCTGGGTATCGCGCTCGGCGATGTGGATGCCCTTGACGCCGGCCCGGCTCATCAGCTTCGCCCAGCCCTCGCGGTCGTCCTTCGAGGGTTCCTTGAATTCGAGGCCGAGGTCTTTCGCCAGATTGACCAGAGCCTGCTTGACGAACCAGGAGACCATGCCGGGGTTGGCGCCGCAGGTGGAGACCGCCGTCGGGCCGCCGGGGCTGCGGCGCTTCTCCGCGAGCAGGGATTCGTGCAGCGCGTAGTTGGTGCGCGAGGCGTTGTCGGCGTCCTTGTCGAAATAGAAGCCGAGCCACGGCTCGACCACGGTGTCGACATAGAGCGCGCCAAGCTCGCGGCAAAGCCGCATCAGGTCGACCGAACCGGTGTCGACCGAAAGGTTGACGCAGAAGGCCTGCCCGCCGCCCCTGGTCAGCAGCGGTTCCAGCAGCGTCCTGTAATTGCCCTGCGTGACGGCTTCCTGCACGAAGGCGATGCCGCGCTCGTCGAGCAGCTTGCGGTTCTCGGCGCTGGGGTCGATGACCACCAGGCGCGACCTGTCGAATTTGAAATGGCGCTCGATCAACGGCAGGGTTCCCCGGCCGATCGAACCGAGGCCGATCATCACAATCGGGCCGGTGATCTCACCGTATACGGGCCATTTCTCATTCGCCATTTTTTGCGGCACTCCTTCAAACGTTGCGGATCGGGCCGCACGGGCCCTGCGCGGCAGACCATAGAGCATTGTCGGAACAAAGGGAAAGGCGGCGGCGCCTTACGCGGCGGCCATGGCGTGCAGGCGGTCCGCCAGCCGGTCGCGGTCGGCGGTCAGGCCCTTGTAGTCGAGCTGTGCCTGGTCGAGCGCCATGAGCTGGTTCGCGAAGGATGCCGCGAGCTTCGTCCTGTCGGGGTGCCTTGCCAGCACGGCCAGCGGATCGAGGTGGATGCGGATGGTGAACAGCACGTCGCGCGAGACTGGCAGTTTGCGCAGCGTCTGGCGCTCGACGCGGATGAAGGCGCCGGCGTCGATGTCGCCGGCATCGGCGAATTTCGACGGCCGGCTGGTGGCGCGGTCGGTGCGCTGGACGTCGGTCAGCGGGTGGTAGAGCGCGTCGCCGGCCTGGATCGACCAGTTGAAGCGCTCGACCAACTGGCCCTGCAGGCCGTCGAACATGCGCGCGATCACTTCGTCCGGACGCGAGCCCGGGCCGAAGCCCGGCACCGGGATATGGATGGTGTGCAGCGGCTTGCCGAACTTTTCCGTCAGCACCCAGGAGGAGGGGAAGCAGAGCGAGCCGGCGGCGAGGCGCCAGCCATCCTCGCCGCGCCGCATCAGGATCAGGTCTTCCTGCACCAGCAGGGAGGCGGCGACGAGCGGCGCGTCGAGTGGAGGGGCGAACGGCCGGGCGGCGGCGCCGATGACTTCGGCGGCACCGTTCGCCGGCCGGTGCGTGCGCGGGAAGCGTTCCGGCAGATGGGCGGCGAGAAGGTCGAGCACCTCCTGCTGGGCGGCGCGCGTGTCCGGTTCCTCGACGAAGACCTTGTGCGGAATCTCGGCATAGAGCCGGCGCTTTTCGGCCAGATGCGCGGCGAGGTTTTCGTCCACCTCGATCCAGTCGGCGAGATCGAGCGGCTTCAGGCCGATGGTGAACGGCTTCGACGAACCGTCGTAAGGGGCGTGGGTGGGCAATGCGTTCATCAGGAATGGAACTCACTTTCCAGCCTGGCGATAGCGTGTCATGCGGCAGGCCGCAACGGCTCGGGGTTAGGCCAGCGTCGCCGCGATCAACCCGCGCAGCGAGTTGCCGACGAAAACCGCTTTGGCGGATTTGAGGTCGTCGAAGGAAAACACCGCTTCCTCGGCCTTGCCCTGATCCAGCATCTCGGCGCGCAGCACGCCGGCGAGCAGGCCACAGTCGAGACGCGGCGTGGCCAGTGCCGGCCCGCCGAAATCGGCGAAGAGGGTGGTGATGGTGCCTTCGCACAATTCGCCGCGCTCATTGGCGAGCAGCACCTCGTCGGCCTGGGTGACGAGATATTCAGAACGGGCATGCGTGTAGATCTGCCGCCGGCTGGTCTTGTGGCGCAGCAACATGTCGCTCGAACTAAGCCGCGTGCGGGCGAGCCGCAGCTTCCAGACCTTGCCGGCCGGCAGCGGTTCGTAAGGCTGGGCCGAGGCTGTTGTGTCGCCGTTGCGCGACAGGACAAGGCGAGTTCGCAACGGGATTCCAGCTTGCCCCACGGCATTCTTCAGCGCCTCGCCCACGCCTTCCGGGTCGCAGGCGAAGCCGAGTTCGGCCGCCGAGGCATAGAGGCGCGCCAGGTGCCGCTCGAAGCGCAGGAAGCCCGCCGCCGGCTCCCAGCGCATGGTCTCGATCAGGTCGAAGCCGGGTAGGTCGAAGTGGGGGCCGTTCCCGTCGCGTAGCGGGCCTTCAGCAGGCATTCGGCGTACTCCTCTTGCGACGTGGAATCGAAGACGACGCCGCCGCCGACATTGTAGACCGCCTTGCCGTCCGGGAAGAGGGTGATGGTGCGGATCGCGACATTGAAACGCATCCGCCCGTCCGGCGCGATCCAGCCGATCGCGCCGCAATAGGCGTTGCGCGCGGCGCTTTCCAGTTCGCGCAGGATCTCCATGGCGCGGATCTTCGGCGCGCCGGTGATCGAGCCGCAGGGGAAGAGCGCGGCGAAGACCTGGCGGATGGTCAGCCCCGGCAACAGCTTCGCCCGCACGCGGCTCACCATCTGGTGCACGGTGGCGAAACTCTCGATGCGGAACAGTTCCGGCACATCGAGCGTGCCGACCTCGGAGATCAGCGAGATGTCGTTGCGCAACAGGTCGACGATCATGCGGTTCTCGGCCTGGTTCTTCGGATCGTTGCGCAGGAACTCCTTCAGTTCCTCGTCCTCCTCGGGCGTGGCGCCGCGCGGGGCGGTGCCCTTCATCGGATGCGTCTCGATCCAGCCTTCATCGTCGATCTGAAAGAAGAGTTCGGGCGAGCGCGACAGGATCACCGGGCCGCCGAGATCGACCAGCGCGCCGTATTTCACCTTCTGGCGCAGCACCAGCGCGTCGAAGGCCGAGAGCGGATCGCCGCTCCACTCGGCCTCGACCGGAAAGGTCAGGTTGCCCTGGTAGCAGTCGCCCTCGCGGATATGCCGGTGCAGGCGCGAGAAGCAGCGGTCGTAGTCCTCGAAGGACCAGGTGGCGCGCACGCCGTGGATCGGACCGTTGGTCGCCGGCCGGCGGTCGGCGGGCAGGGGATTGCTCGACGGGCGATCGAACACGCCGAGGACCATCAGCGGCGTCGCGCGTTTTTCCGGGATGATCGGCGCGAGTTTCGGCTCCAGCAGATAGCCGGCTTCATAGGAAAAATAGCCGGCCAGCCATTTGCCGGCTTCATGCGCGTGCTGCGCTTCTTCCAGGGCGGGGGAGAAATCTTTCGTGCGGTCGGCCGTGATGATCTTCTCCGGCCGGTCGAACAGCGTCTCTTCGCCGGAGAAATCGTCGCGGAAGAGGATGAAGGGGGCGGCAAGATCGCTCAACAGGCACCCCCCTCTGCCCTGCCGGGCATCTCCCCCTCAAGGGGGGAGAGTGGCAGTTTCGGCCTCGCCGCTTCTCCTGCAACGCAGGAGATTGGCGAAAGCCTGGCGACAGGGCAGAGGGGGGTGGGGAGGGACATTGGCCTTCCGGGCAAAACGCCTAATCCAGCGCTTCCAGCTCGTCGATCAAGCCGGAGATCACCCCCAGTCCGATCTGCCAGAAGGCGGGATCGGTGGCATCCAGCCCGAAGGGCTTCAAGAGTTCCGAATGATGCTTGGTGCCGCCGGCCTTCAGCATCTCGAAATACTTCTCCTGGAAACCGCGTTCGGACTCGCGATAGACCGCATAGAGCGAGTTCACCAGGCAGTCGCCGAAAGCGTAGGCGTAGACATAGAAGGGCGAGTGGATGAAGTGCGGGATGTAGGTCCAGAACGTCTCGTAGCCTTCGCGCAGCTTGATCGCCGGCCCCAGGCTCTCGGCCTGCACCTCCAGCCAGAACTGGCCGAGCTTGTCCGACGTCAGCTCGCCGTTGCGGCGTTCGGTGTGGACCTTGCGCTCGAATTCGTAGAAGGCGATCTGGCGCACCACCGTGTTGATCATGTCCTCGACCTTCTGGGCGAGCATCGCCTTGCGCTCGCGTCTGTCTTTGGTCGCGTCGAGCAGCGAGCGGAAAGTCAGCATCTCGCCGAAGACGGAGGCCGTCTCGGCCAGCGTCAGCGGCGTGGAGGCCATCAGCGCGCCCTGGCCGGCGGCCAGCACCTGATGCACGCCATGGCCGAGTTCGTGGGCGAGGGTCATCACGTCGCGCGGCTTGCCCATATAGTTCAAGAGAACGTAAGGATGAACCGACGGAACGGTGGGATGCGCGAAGGCGCCGGGCGACTTGCCTGGCCTGACCGGGGCATCGATCCAGTTCCGGTCGAAGAAGGTCCGCGCAATGTCGGCCATCCGCGGCGAGAAGCGATGATAGGCGGACAGAACCGTGCTCCTCGCGTCGTCCCATGCAATCGTCGCCTTCGGCGTCTCGGGCAGCGGCGCGTTGCGGTCCCAGTGGTTCATCTCGTCCATGCCGAGCCAGCGCGCCTTCATGGCATAGTAGCGGTGCGACAGGCGCGGATAGGCGTCGCGAACGGCGCTGGCCAGCGCATCCACGACGCTCCGTTCCACCCGGTTGGCGAGGTGGCGTGAATCGGCGATGTCCTTGAAGCCGCGCCAGCGATCGGAAATCTCCTTGTCCTTGGCGAGCGTGTTGGTGACCAGCGTGAAGGTGCGCAGGTTTTTCGAGAATGTTGCGGCGAGCGCTTCCGCCGCCTTGCGGCGAACCTCGCCATCGGCGTCCTGCAGCCGGTTCAGCGTCGGCTCCAGCGTCAGCTCCTCGCCGTCGAGGGAAAAGCGCAGATCCGTCATCGTCTCGTCGAAGAGCCGGTTCCAGGCACCGCGCCCGGTGACCGATTTTTCATGGAAAAGCTGCTCGACGCGGTCCTCGAGCTGGTAGGGCTTGTCCATCCTGAGATCCAGCACCCAGGGCCGGTAATGACCGAAGGCCGGGTCGGCGGCCAGCGCCTTCTCGATCAGGGCGTCGTCGATCTGGTTGAGCTCGAGCGCAAAGAACAGGAGATGCGCGCTGGCGTCCGTCATCTTCTCCTGCACGTCGCCATAGAGCTTGGCGCGCTGCGGGTCGGCGGTGTTGCCGGCATAGACGAGGCCGGCATAGGAGACGATGCGGCCGATCAGTTCCTCGATCTGCTCGTAGGCTTTCAGCGCCTCGCCGAGATGGCCGTCGGCCCCACGTGCGGCCTCGGCGGCGAGCGTTCCCTTCCAGCGGCTTTCGAAGGCAATTGCGTCGGCTTCCGCCTTGTCGATGTCGCGCTTCAGTTCCGGCGCGTCCATGCCGGAATAGAGATCGGAAAGATTCCATTCGGGCAGGTCGTCGAGCCCCGCCGCGCCTTGCCCCGTTGCCGCCGCCAGCCGCGGGCGTGAAATGATGTCCATGCCGGTACCTTCCGAAACGGTGAGGAAAAAAGCCGGTCAAATGCGAAGCAATTCGTTCACCGGCTTTTTTGAAAGCTTATTTAGAACCCTGTGCCACTATGATCCATAGGCGAACGAATCCGCGGCACTCAACAGCAGGTCCCTTTGGCAGGTTCCATCCTCATAGTCGATGATGATCCCGTGCAGCGGAGGCTGCTCGAGGCGGCGGTGGTGAAATTCGGCCACAGCGCGCTCGTCGCGGACGGCGGCGAGACGGGCCTTGCGCTGCTCGACGGGCCTTCGGCGCGTGACGTTTCGGTGATGATCCTCGACCTCGCCATGCCCGGGCTCGACGGCATCGGCGTGCTGAAGGCCATGCGCGAGCGCGACATCCGCACTCCGGTGATCGTGCAGACGGCGCAGGGCGGCATCGAGACCGTGGTGAGCGCGATGCGCCACGGCGCCTTCGACTTCGTCGTCAAGCCGGCGTCGCCCGAGCGGTTGCAGACGGCGATTTCCAACGCGCTGAAGGTGGAAGCGGTGGAAGGCGAGGCTAGGCGCGACACACGACGAGGCCGCCGCGCTCTCACCTTCAAGGATCTCATCACCAGGAGCCCGGCGATGGAGCGGGTGATCCGGCTCGGCCAGAAGGCCGCCGCCTCCACGATTCCCATCCTGATCGAAGGCGAATCCGGCGTCGGCAAGGAACTGGTGGCGCGCGCCATCCAGGGTTCCGGCGACCGGCGTTCGAAGCCGTTCGTCACGGTCAATTGCGGTGCCATCCCCGACAATCTGGTGGAATCGATCCTGTTCGGCCACGAGAAGGGCTCCTTCACCGGCGCGAC
>CAZBBT010000081.1:0-12325 GCA_964490065.1 uncultured Mesorhizobium sp.
TCTGCTCATTCCTTCACCCCAAAAACGCCAAACACGCAAATTGTGCAACAGGCCCCACAAGGGGGAGGGAGACGCCGACATCGCCGTTTCGGCGAAAATCGCCGCCTTGGCGAACTGTAGTGCAGTCGCAAAGTTTCCCTTCCCCTTGTGGGGGCGCCGGAGGACGGGCGAGACCCGTGGCTCGCCCCGGCAAGGTTAGGGGTGGGAGTGCGCCGCCCTATGCGATCGTCCGTGCCGCGAAAGAAAGCGGCTGCGGCCTCTCCATTTGAATAGGAGTTCTGTCGGCTAGGCCCGCGCCTGGCCGATCAGCCGGTCGATCACCGGCTGCAACTGCTCGGGCGTGATCGGCTTGGCGACCACGACATCTATGACGCCGGGCAGGTCCAGGCTTTCCGGTGTGCCGGTCCGGTTGGACAGCAGGATCACCGAAGGGGTCGTCCTGCCCGCCAGCCGGCGTGCCGCGGCGATGCCGGCCATCAGGCCGTCGCAATCCCTGTTGTCGGCGCCGCCATCCAGAACCACGGTGCCGGGAGTGAAAACCTGCAATGCCTTCTCGGCGGTTTCCGGCGATTCCGAGATCGGCTTCAGGCCGGAAAGCTCGACGATTTTCGACACCACCACCCGGTTGATCGGCGACCGGCCGACCACCAGCACGCGGGAGAAATCCACGGATGCCGTCCCCCGGTCCTCGTGCCGCCCGCCATGAGCCGCACCGTTTTCGCCACTTTTCGTTGGGGTGGACAACGCGGTTGCTCGCCTTGATTTCAATTGAGAGTTGAAACAGGGCGGAGAATTGAGCGAGAAGCGGCGGCTGTCAAGCGCTATTCACGGCTATAGGCCAGGCTTTCATATAGAAAAAAATTAAGTCAATTCGGGCTGTTGGCGGAAGTGCTCGCAATCGCGTCAAAACGAAAACCATCTGCGCGCCAAACGCGCAGATGGTGCTTGTCGATGGACGTCGGCCGGCTCGTCAGCCGTGGGTCTGCTGGGTGACGATGACGGGAATGAGCAGATCGCCCCAGTTGCCGTCACCGCCATGATGCCGTGCCGAACGCACCAGTTCGACCGAAACGCCGGCCTCGACGGCCTTCATCACCGACTGGTTCAACCTGTGCAGGTCGTTGGCCAGCATGCGGATTGTGGCCTGCTGGTCGGCGTTCATGGCCGATGACTGCTCCTCGGCCCTTTCCTTGACTCGACTGATCGATGCCATGGTTCTTCTCCCTGGATGCTCGTTGCCCTGTCGGGCGTTTCCCGGCTGTCTATTCCGCCGCCGGCTTGAACCGGGCCTGCTCGGCGGCTGGCTTGAACTGCGCCTGTTCGGTCGATTCGTGCATGGCCGTGGTCGACGACTTGCCGCCGGTAATGGCCAGCGACACCGCGTCGAAATAGCCGGTGCCGACCTCGCGCTGGTGCTTGGTGGCGGTGTAGCCGTTGGCCTCCGAGGCGAATTCCGCTTCCTGCAATTCCGAATAGGCCGCCATCTGCCGGTCCTTGTAGCCACGCGCCAGCTCGAACATGCCGTGGTTGAGCTGATGGAAGCCGGCCAGCGTGATGAACTGGAACTTGTAGCCCATGGCGCCGAGCTCGCGCTGGAACTTGGCGATCGTGGCGTCGTCCAGGTTCTTCTTCCAGTTGAACGAGGGCGAGCAGTTATAGGCCAGCATCTTGCCAGGATGGTGCTTGTGCACCGCTTCGGCGAACTTCCTCGCCTGGCCGAGATCCGGCTTGGAGGTCTCCATCCAGATCAGGTCCGCATAAGGCGCGTAGGCGATGGCGCGCGCGATGCACGGCTCGATGCCGTTCCTCACCTGGTAGAAACCTTCGACCGTGCGCCCGGCGTCGTGATCGACGAAGGGCTGGTCGCGCTCGTCGATGTCCGAGGTGAGCAGCTTCGCCGCCTCCGCGTCGGTGCGCGCCACGATCAGCGTCGGCGTGCCCATCACGTCGGCCGCCAGCCGCGCCGCCGTCAGGTTGCGGATATGCGCAGCGGTCGGGATCAGCACCTTGCCGCCGAGATGGCCGCACTTTTTTTCCGAGGCGAGCTGGTCCTCGAAATGAACGCCGGCCGCGCCCGCCTCGATGAAGGCCTTCATGATCTCGAAGGCGTTGAGCGGCCCGCCGAAGCCGGCTTCGGCGTCGGCGACGATCGGCGCGAACCAGGTTTCGACCGACAGGCCCTTGCCCTCCGAAACCTCGATCTGGTCGGCGCGCTGCAGGGTGCGGTTGATGCGCTTGACCAGTTCCGGCGCGGCATTGGCCGGATAAAGCGACTGGTCGGGATACATGGCGGACGCCGTGTTGGCGTCGGCGGCGACCTGCCAGCCGGACAGGTAGATGGCCTTCAGGCCGGCGCGGACCTGCTGCATGGCCTGATTGCCGGTGACGGCGCCCAGCGCGTTGACGAAATCCTCCTCGCGGATGAGCTTCCACAGCCGGTTGGCGCCGTTCTCGGCAAGTGTGTGCCTGATCTGCACGGAGCCGCGCAGCCGCTGCACATCCTGCGGCGAATAGGGCCGCTCGATGCCGTCGAAGCGCCCTTGCGCTGCCGAGGGAACAAGGTTGTAAAAATCAGTCATGATGCGGCTCCAACAAGCACTGCTGTTCGATATGGGTTGGCTCTTCGTCATCTAAAGAGCATGACGGAATTTACATTGCAGTGCAAAAATTGCGAGAGAAAGCCTGAAATTGCGCCGAAAAACAGGGAAAACCTGTGTTGATTTTTACGAGGACGCTCTGTAAATATGTAAATGCTGTAAAAGCCGATCGGTACTTGTTTTTGTGAAATTCTGTCAAGGCTGCCAATGGCCGACCAGAAAATCTTCGCCGGGCCGCGCATCAGGCGCCTTCGCACGGCCCGCGGGCTGACCCAGACGGCGATGGCGGAGGGGCTTGGTATCTCGCCCTCCTACCTCAATCTCATCGAGCGCAATCAGCGCCCACTTACGGTGCAGCTCATCCTGAAGCTGGCCTCGGTCTATCATGTCGAGCCGGAGGAATTGCAGGGCGAGTCGCGCGGCTCGATCGCCGCGCTCCGGGAGGTCTTCGCCGACCCGCTGCTGGCCGGCGAGCTTCCCGGCGACCAGGAATTGATCGAGGTCTCGGAGGCCGCCCCCAACGCGGCCGCCGCCATGATAAAGCTGTTCCGCGCCTACCGCGAACAGGCCGAGCGGCTGTCCGACCTCAACGAGATGCTCGCGCGTGAAGGGCGCGCGACCACCCTTTCCGGTACGCGCCTGCCGATCGACGAGGTGCACGAGGTCTTCGAGCGCCGGCCGAACCATTTCGGCCCGATCGAGGAGGAGGCAGAGGCCTTCACCGCGGTCCTCGATCCCGGTGACGATCTCTTCGGCGCGCTGAAGGCGTGGCTCAGGCGCGAGCACGGCATCGTCGTCAAGGTCTTGCCGGTCGCCACCATGCCGAACTGGCGCCGCCGCTACGACCGCCATTCGCAGCGCCTGTTCCTGTCGGAGCGCCTGTCGCCCTTCGACCAGTTGCGCGAAGTGGCGATGGAGGCCTGCCTGATGCGCATGACGGTCGCGGTGGCGGCCGAGATAAAGGCGCTGAAACTGTCCACCGACGAGGCCAGGCGGCTGGCCCGCTTCGAGCTTGGCCGCTATGCCGCGCACGCCCTGATGATGCCCTACCAGCTTTTTCAGCAGGCGGCCCTGCGCGCCCGCTACGACATCGACGTGCTGCGTGCGCGCTTCGGTGTTTCCTTCGAGCAGGCGGCCAACCGGCTGACCATGCTGCAGCGGCCGGGCGGTTCCGCCGTGCCGTTCTTCATGCTGGAGGTCGACAATGCCGGCAACCGCTTCCGGCGGGCGGGCGCGCAGGGCTATCCGCATGCCCGCTTCGGCGGCGGCTGCCCGAAACTGGCCGTCCATGCCGCCTTCGCCCAGCCGGGACAGATCTTCGTGGAGGCGGTGGAAATGCCCGACGGCGCCGAATTCCTGACCGTCGCCCGCACGCTGGAAGGGCCGCAGGGCGGTTTCAACGAACGTCCGCGCCGCACCGCGCTGCTTCTCGGCTGCGACATCGGCTTCCGCGACGAGGTCGTCTATGGTGCGGCGCTGCCGGCACCCGCGACCGGCAAGGCCGGATCGGCCGGTTTCGGATCGACGCCGGTCGGTCCGGCCTGCCGGCTGTGCGAGCGCGTCGGCTGCCTCGCCCGCGCCGAGCCGCCGGTCACCCGGCCGCTCGGCCTGGACGAGATGGTGACCGGGCTGAGCGCCTTCGATTTTCAGTGAGGTTGGAAGCCAAGCTGCTCTATTCCCGCGCCCAGATCGCGCCTCGCGTCGATTACACGAATGACGAGGACGACGTTGCGCGGCACATCATGGCGGTGGAACACGAGATGGTTGCGATAAACGACGAAGCGATAGGCCTCGTTGAACGCTCTCCCGATTGCGGATACTCCACCAGCCGGCGACATGCCAGCCGGAGCCCTTCCACATAGCGGACGGCAGCCCGAGGATTTTCCTTTGCGATGTAATCGTGAAGAATTTCCAGATCGCGGTTCGCGCGATCGGACCAGACGACCTCACTGGCCATGTCGCCGCGAGATACGATCGAAGACTTCTTCTTGAGGCGTCTCGCCGCCTTCGGCCTCGGCTTCGGCGAGCATGGCGTCGATCTTCTTGCGCAGCGCCATGCTGCGCAGCTTCCGCGCAAGCTCCTCCTGGTCGGCCTCGGGCAGGGCCTCGACCGCCTGTATGGCTTCATTGAGGGTCTGGTTCATTCGAGACACTCCTTTGTCCGGAATATAGCAAGTTCGGGTAGGGGCGTGAACCATGGCATCTGGCCTCTACGCCCCGTTCGGGTGGCCCACGCCGCGCCGGCCCGTTTCGAGCTACGCGAACGAAACACGCTTTGTCGTCCGCTGCACAGCGGACGATATGAAGTCGTGGACAATCGAGCCGGTTTTCGACGTTTCGCGCCATGACCGATGTTGCCGTGCCGCCATTGCCGGACCGCCTGCCCACGGCCTCCCGCCGCGAGGAGCGCTTCGGCTATCTCCTGGTCTTCCTGTCGGCGCTGATGTGGAGTTTCGGGGGCACCATCGCCCGTTTCATCCACGCCGGCGATAGCTGGACGGTGGTGTTCTGGCGCTCGGTCTGGGCGGCCGCTTTCCTGATCGGCTTCATGGTCTGGCGCGACGGCTGGCGCGGCATGGTTTCGCTTTTTCGCGGCATGGGCCTGCCGGGCCTTGCCGTGGCCATGTGCTTCGCCACGGCGTCCACCGCCTTCGTCGTCGCGCTCGCCTACACCACGGTCGCCAACATCCTGCTCATGCAGGCCGGGGTGCCGCTTCTGGCCGCGCTTCTGGCCTGGATCCTGTTTCGCGAGACGGTTTCGACCGCGACCTGGATCGCGATCGCCGCCGTCATCGCCGGCGTCGCCATCATGGTGTCGGAATCGCTGGACGGCGCCGTCTCGCCGGTCGGTGACGGCCTGGCCCTGCTGATCGCCGTGGTCTTTTCCGTCGCCACCGTCATCACCCGGCGCTTCTCGCATGTGCGCATGACGCCGGCGACCTGCCTCGGCACGCTGTTGGCCGCGACCTTCGCGGCTTCCCAGGCTTCGGCCTTCGCGGTGTCTAGCGCGGACATGGGTTGGCTGTTCGCCTTCGGCGTCATCAATCTCGGGCTTGGTCTCGCCTTCTTCGCCACCGGTGCCAGGCTTGTCCCGGCCGCGATTGCCGCCCTGCTCGGCACGTTCGAGCCGCTGCTCGGGCCCATCTGGGTCTGGTTGGTCCATGCGGAAGTACCGTCGGCCCGCACGATCGTCGGCGGCGCGGTCGTGTTCGCCGCGCTGCTCACCCATATCGGGCTCGAACTGCGCCGCCAGACGCGTCCGGCACGCCCCGGCGTCACGGGAATTCCGGCGCCGCACTGAACGTCGCCGTTGCTTTCCCATTGACAAGCTCGCGGCGCGGCGGGCAGGTTTGCAAATACGGCAACAACAAGACAGGCGTATCTTGCCACGTCTCACCGGCGACCCGACAGAGACCGGAACAAATCGTCAGTTTCGATACCGCACCGTGGCGAATCCGGCGCGCGTCGCAAGGGTTTCGCTGGCCGGGCGCATGCGCGGCGCGGCGCCCGCCGGCGCTTCTCGCGATCGTGTGATGTGCGCGCTGCCTTGCCCGTGCTTGCCGTATGTCGTGGACCTCAATAGTCTGAAATACATGTACAGCCGCGCCGATGCGCCACGCTGGCCAGGGAACACTTGAACTCAAAGGGAGAACAACATGAACCGCAAGGCAACAGGGCTTTTTGCGACATCGGCGCTTCTGGCGGTCTTTACGCTTGCCGCTCACGCGGAGGATCGCGTCGTCAACGTCTTCAACTGGTCGGACTATATCGATTCCTCGATCCTTGACGACTTCACCAAGGAAACCGGCATCAAGGTCGTCTACGACGTGTTCGATTCCAACGAGATACTGGAGACCAAGCTTCTGGCCGGCGGCAGCGGCTACGACGTCGTCGTGCCGACCGCCAATTTCCTCGCGCGGCAGATCCAGGCAGGCGTCTTCCAGAAACTCGACAAGTCGAAACTGCCGAACCTGAAGAACATGTGGGACGTCATCAACGAGCGCACCGCGCGCTACGACCCCGGCAACGAGTACGCCATCAACTACATGTGGGGCACGGTCGGCATCGGCTACAACATCGACAAGGTGAAGGCCGCCCTCGGCACCGACAAGGTCGATAGCTGGGACGTCGTCTTCAAGCCCGAGAACATGGACAAGCTCAAGGATTGCGGTGTCTACTTCCTCGATTCGCCGACCGACATCATTCCCACGGCGCTGAAATATCTCGGCCTCGATCCGGACGACAATTCTCCGGAGAACCTGCAGAAGGTCGAGGACATGCTGATGAAGGTGCGCCCCGACGTGCGCAAGTTCCATTCCTCGGAATACATCAATGCGCTGGCCAATGGCGACATCTGCGTGGCGATCGGCTGGTCGGGCGACGTCTTCCAGGCGCGTGACCGCGCCGACGAGGCGGATGCCGGCGTTCACCTCGCCTATTCCGTACCGAAGGAAGGCGCCGAGATGTGGTTCGACATGATGGCGATCCCGGCCGACGCCCAGCATACGCCGGAGGCGCTCGAGTTCCTGAACTACATCATGAAGCCGGAGGTCATCGCCAAGGCATCGAACTATGTCTACTACGCCAACGGCAACAAGGCCTCGCAGGAGTTCATCAACAAGGACATCCTCGAAGATCCGGCGGTCTACCCGGACGAGGAGACGCTGAAGAAGCTGTTCACCGTGGGCACGCTCGATCCGAAGACGCAGCGCAACGTCACGCGCATGTGGACCAAGGTCGTCACGGGTCAGTAGCGAGGGAAGACCGGACCCGGGGCGCAAGTCCCGGGTCCGTCCGCTTTGGGGCACAGGGACGGAGTGGGACATGAAATCGCTTGGCAGCATCCGCAAGGATTTCGCGCCATGGAACGATCCGAACGCCAGACCCTATATCCAGTTCGATCAGGTCACCAAGAAGTTCGGCGACTTCACCGCCGTCAACAACCTGTCGCTGACCATATTCGAGCGCGAGTTCTTCGCCCTGCTCGGCGCTTCCGGCTGCGGCAAGTCCACGCTTTTGCGGATGCTTGCCGGTTTCGAGAATCCAACCTCCGGCCAGATACTGCTCGACGGCCAGAGCCTCGCCGGCATCCCGCCCTACCGGCGCCCGGTCAACATGATGTTCCAGTCCTATGCGCTGTTCCCCCACATGACGGTGGAGAAGAACATCGCCTTCGGCCTGAAGCAGGAGGGCATGCCGGCATCCGAGATCGAGAAGCGCGTCGCCGAGATGCTGAAGCTGGTCAAGCTGGAGCCTTTCGCCAAGCGCAAGCCGCACCAGCTTTCCGGCGGTCAGCGCCAGCGCGTCGCGCTCGCGCGCTCCGTCGCCAAGCGGCCGAAAGTGCTGTTGCTCGACGAGCCGCTCGGCGCGCTCGACAAGAAGCTGCGCGAGGAGACGCAGTTCGAACTGATGGACCTGCAGCAGGAGCTCGGCCTCACCTTCGTCGTCGTCACCCATGACCAGGAGGAGGCGATGACCATGGCCGACCGCATCGCCATCATGGACAAGGGCGAGGTCATGCAGGTGGCGACGCCGGCCGAAGTCTATGAAGCGCCGGCCTCGCGCTTCGTCGCCAACTTCGTCGGCAATGTCAACATGTTCGAGGGCAAGGTGGCGGAGCGCACGGCCGAGCGCGCGCGCATCACCGGCGCAAGCGGCGCTCAGATTCTGGTCGAGAACGCCGGCGATGCGATGGCCGGCGTCGATGTCGCCTTCGCGATCAGGCCGGAGAAGATCAGGGTTTCGTCGAAGAGGCCGGGCGATGCCGTCAATGCGCTCGAGGGCCAAGTCTACGACATCGCCTATCTCGGCGACATGACCGTCTATCATGTCAGGCTGGACGACGGGCAGATGGTGCGGGCGAGCGCCATGAACGCCACGCGCGCCGCCGACGATCCGCTGACGTGGGACGACCGCGCCTGGGTGTCTTTCCGGCCGGACGCCGGCGTGGTGCTGACGCAGTAGGAGGCTGGCATGGCAGACACCGCGTTGACGGCGGACGCAACCAGCGCAGTCCTGGAGAGGCCTTTTCTCGTCCGCCTGGCGGCCGGTCTCGTCAACCGCCTCGTCATCATCGTCCCCTATCTCTGGCTGCTCTTCTTCTTTTTCATTCCCTTTCTCATCGTCTTCAAGATTTCGCTGTCGACGACGGCGATCGCCATGCCGCCCTACAAGCCGGCGCTGGATTTCTCCGGCGGCCTGGCGGGCTTCGTCGCCGGGCTCAGGCAATTGAGCCTGGACAACTACGTCTGGCTGACCCAGGACGCTCTTTACTTCAACTCTTATGTCACCAGCGTCGTCGTCGCCGGCATTTCCACCGCGTTGACGCTGCTGATCGGCTATCCGATCGCCTACGGCATGGCACGCGCGCCGGCTTCGCTCAGGCCGACCCTTTTGATGCTGGTCATCCTGCCGTTCTGGACCTCGTTCCTGATCCGCGTCTACGCCTGGATCGGCATCCTGAAGCCCGAAGGACTGCTCAACCAATTGCTGCTTGGCATCGGTGTCATCCAGCAGCCGCTGATCATCACCAACACCTATGCGGCGGTGTTCATCGGCATCGTCTATTCCTACCTGCCCTTCATGGTGCTGCCGCTCTATTCGGCGCTGGAAAAGATGGACAATTCGCTGATCGAGGCCGCCCAGGATCTCGGCTGCCCGCCGATTGCCGCCTTCTGGAAGATCACTTTCCCGCTGTCGCTTCCCGGTGTCGTCGCCGGCTGCCTGCTGGTCTTCATCCCGGCCGTGGGCGAGTTCGTCATCCCCGACCTGCTCGGCGGTTCGCGGACGCTGATGATCGGCCGCACGCTGTGGAACGAGTTCTTCGCCAATCGCGACTGGCCGGTGTCGTCGGCGGTGGCGGTGATCCTGCTCCTGCTCCTGATCGTGCCGATCGTGCTCTTCCAGCACGCGCAGGCGCGTGCGCAGGAAGCGGGGAGGTAGAGCGATGAACTCGACCTGGAGCCGCTTCAACATCACCTCGGTCACGCTCGGCTTCGCCTTCCTTTATCTGCCGATCGTGCTTCTGGTCATCTTCTCCTTCAACGCCTCCAAGCTGGTCACCGTCTGGGGCGGGTTCTCGACCAAATGGTACGTCTCGCTGTTCCACAACCAGGGCCTGATGGACGCCGCCTGGGTGACGATTCGTGTCGGCCTGATCTCGGCGACCGTCGCCACCGTGCTCGGCACGCTGGGCGCCCTGGCCTTGACGCGCTACACGCGCTTCCGGGGCAGGGTGCTGTTCTCGGGCATGATCTTCGCGCCGCTGGTCATGCCGGACGTAATCACCGGCCTGTCGCTGCTTTTGCTGTTCGTCGCCGTCGATCTCGACCGCGGCTTCCTCACCGTGACGCTGGCGCACATCACCTTCACCATGTGCTTCGTGGCCGTGGTGGTGCAGTCGCGCCTGATGACGTTCGACCGTTCGCTCGAGGAGGCGGCGATGGATCTCGGCGCGCCGCCCGTGCGGACCTTCTTCCAGATCACCCTGCCTGTCATAGCGCCTGCGATCATATCGGGCTGGATGCTGGCCTTCACGCTTTCGCTCGACGATCTCGTCGTCGCCTCCTTCACCTCGGGGCCGGGCGCGACGACGCTGCCGATGAAGATCTACAGCCAGGTGAGACTTGGCGTGACGCCGGAAATCAACGCCGCCTGCACCATCCTGATCGGGCTTGTCGCCACCGGCGTCATCATCGCCTCCATCGCCAACAAACGGCGCGAAGTGCAGCGCCTGCGCGACGAGCAGGCCGCCCAGAGAGGGTAACGGCCCGACGGCCCTCAGTTGCCGGCATGCGCCGGCTTGATGGGCGAGATGAAGGGCGTGTTCCAGGTCCCGCCGACGAAGAACGAAACCTGGTTGCCGGTATCGGCAGGGGGCGTGCTGGCGGTCTGCTGGGTATCGGCTGGGGCCTTCGTATCGGTCGGACCGACACCGCCGGAAAGCGCCAGACCACCTCCCGCATAGGGCACGATGCCGGACACCCAGAGCCTGGTTTTCGCCGACCGTGCCTCGGCCTTGTCGATGCGCGCGACGCCGTTGGCGATGTTTGCCTTGAGTTCCGCGCCGTCGATCGGCAGCGTGCCGTCGGCGACCTCGTCGAGCGGAAAGAAGCCGCCTTCCTGGCAGCGCTTGAGGAAGGCGGGCAGGTTGAGGCCGGTCAGCGTGCCTTGTCCGAAATTGGCTGAAATGGAGCCGTCGGCATTGTCCATGATGGAGTCCCAGGTCTTGCCCGGTCCCTTCAGGATGATCGATACCGAGCCTGTTCCGCTCGGCACCAGCCGCTTCATTCCCGCCGCCGCGCCGAACTGGGCGCCGTTGATGTCGGAGGCGAGCAGGCGCATCTCCACCTGCGTGCCCTCGGGCTTGCGGTCGAAGCGCAGGCTCGACTGGATATTGCCGCCGAACGCCGCGGCATCCGAGATGTCGAACACGGCCAACCCGTTCTTGACCTGGGCGGTGGCGGCGACGTCGGTAAGCTGGATCGGGCCGGCCGTGGCATGCGCGGCCGACAGCCTCAGGTCGAGATTGAGCCTGTCGGCGAAGCTGGTGTCGATCTCATCCGGCAATTGGCCGTTGGACGAACCGATCGGCGTGAAGGCCGACAGGAACGAACGCAGGTCGAGCGTATCGAAAGCGAGCGTGCCCGAAACCACCGGCAGGGCATCGTCAAAGGACAGGTCAAGCGCGCCCATGCCTGGATTCTTGTTGAGCATCAGTTCCGTGCCGCTGAACTTGATGCGCCCGGTCTCGCCGGCTACCTTGCTGGTCACCGATACGGCGCCGATCGTGCCGCCCGATGCCGGGTTGGCGCCCAGCCACTCCAGCACGCGTCTAAATGACGGGGCCGCGAATTTGGCCTGGCCGTCGAAAAAGGCGTTTTGCGCCAGGCTGGCATTGCCCTCGAAGGAAAAGTTGGCGGGCGCCGATTTGAACGTGGCCGTGACGGTCGACGTGCCGCCGGCGAACAGCAGCAGCGGCGCCGCCGAAGACAGGTCGAGGCTGACGCTTTCGCCGCGCCAGATGCCGGTTGCCGACAGGCTGGCGCCGGCATTGAGCGCCGACCAGTTCGCCTGGCCGTTCAGGCCGGTGAGGATTTCGGCGTCCTTGCCGTTGACCGTCCCGATGACGCGGCCGTCGCGCACTTCCACCGTTCCGAACGGATCGGACGGCAGCTTGCCGAGATCGGGCTTTGCCGGATCGGCCTCGACAACGCCGCGCGCCGTGTCGACCGAGCGAACGATACGCCCTCCGGTGGGGATGGGTGGCGAGAACAGCCCGTTTGCGAGGCGCTGGACCCTGAGCGTTGGCCTTATCAGATGTGCTGCCTGGAAGACGACGTCGCCGCGCAAGGCCGCCAGCGCCGAAAGGTCGATCTCGACCCGCTCCGCATGCACTACGGGCGGCGCGCCGGCTTCGGTCCACTGCGTCAGCGTGACGTCGGTCAGGATGGCGCGGAATTTCGGCCACACCTCTATCTGCGGCGTGCCGTCGATGGCGACGCGAAAGCCGCTCCACGCGCTCATTTCCCAGGCGATGCGATCACGCACGATCCTGGTCGAGGCGATGTAGGGCAAAGCCGCGAACGCCAGCGTGGCGACGATCAGGGCAAGGCCGACCGTCCATATTGCACGCCAGATCCAGGGTGAGGGCATTTCGCCTCGTCAGGTTCGCGTTCCGCCGACATCGCCCGCAAAGGTGTAGTCCGTGGCTGACGCATTTCAAGTCT
>CAZBBT010000082.1:0-12167 GCA_964490065.1 uncultured Mesorhizobium sp.
CACCGGCTACGCCCAGGCTTTCAAGCTGTCCAGCGAGTTCATCGCCGGGATAGCGGTCGGCATCGGCATTGGCTGGTTCGTCGACCGGATGGCGGGCACTTCGCCATGGGGGCTGATCGTTTTCCTGCTCCTCGGCTTCGGCGCCGGCATCCTCAATGTCCTGCGGGCAGCGGGAATGGTTGCCGAGTTCGGACAGGGCGACAGAGAGCGCCCGAAGAAGTAGTATCGGGCGCCGCTCGGCGCCGCCAATGCACCAGGCCGCTTGCGGCTCGATGAGGACGAAGACGTGGCAGCCGACAAGGTCGATCCGATCCACCAGTTCCATATCAATCCCATCGTGCCGATTCATATCGGCGGCTACGACCTGTCGTTCACCAACTCCTCGCTGTTCATGGTCGTCGTGGTCGCGCTGGCCTCGGCCTTCCTCTATTTCTCGACCGCCGGACGCTCGCTTGTGCCGACCCGCATGCAGTCGATGTCGGAAATGACCTACGAATTCGTCGCCTCGATGCTGCGCGACGCCGCCGGCAACCAGGGCATGAAGTTCTTCCCCTTCGTGTTCACGCTGTTCATGTTCGTGCTGACGGCCAACCTCCTGGGCCTGTTCCCCTATTTCTTCACCGTCACCAGCCACATCATCATCACCTTCTCCCTGGCGCTGCTGGTGATCGGCATCGTGATCGTCTACGGCTTCGCCAAGCACGGGTTTCGCTTCCTGAAGCTTTTCGTGCCGGACGGCGTTCCGGTGGTGCTGATGCCGCTGGTGGTGGCGATCGAGGTCGTATCCTTCGTCTCGCGCCCCGTCAGCCTCTCCGTCCGTCTCTTCGCCAACATGCTGGCCGGCCACATCACGCTGAAGGTGTTTTCCGGCTTCGTCGTCTCGCTGGGCGCCATGGGCGTGGCGGGCATGGCGGGTGCCGTGCTGCCGCTGGCGATGGCGGTTGCGCTGTCGGCGCTCGAGCTTCTGGTCGCTGCGCTGCAGGCCTATGTATTCGCGGTGCTGACCTGCATGTACCTCAACGACGCCCTGCATCCTTCGCACTAGTCAACCGGCGATCCGTCGCCAAAATCAGTTACAGCCTTTCCAATTCAAGGAGTGATCAAATGGAAGCTGAAGCAGCAAAATACATCGGCGCCGGCATCGCCTGCCTCGGCATGGGTGGCGCGGGCATCGGTCTCGGCCACATCTTCGGCAACTACCTGGCGGGCGCGCTGCGCAATCCGTCGGCCGCCGACGGCCAGTTCGGCCGCCTGATCTTCGGCTTCGCCGTGACCGAGGCCATGGGCATCTTCTCGCTGCTCATCGCGCTGCTGGCGCTGTTCGCCTGATCGCGGACTGAAGGACGGCCCGCCTTTCGCGGCGGGCCAAACGGCTGATTGAGGCGACCATGTTCGTGACACCTGCCTATGGGCAAGAGGCGGCGCCTGCCACCGAAGGCGCCGGAACCGACGCGCACACCGGTACCGAAGTGCCGCATGATTCCGGGCACGAGGCCGGGTTCCCGCCCTTCGATCCGACGACGTTCCCGTCGCAGATCCTGTGGCTGGCGATCACCTTCGGCCTGTTCTACCTGTTCCTCAAGCGGGCGATCCTGCCGCAGTTGGCGGGCATACTGGAGACGCGGTCGGGGCGCATCGCCGCCGATCTCGACCACGCCGCGAAGCTGAAGGACGAGGCCGACGCAGCGGTCGCCGCCTACGAGCAGGCGCTGGCGGAAGCGAGAGCCAATGCCAACACCATCGGCCAGGAGGCCCGTGACGGCGCCAAGGCCGAGGCGGAAGCCTCCCGCAAGAAGGTAGAGGCCGACCTGGAGAAGAGGCTGGCGGAGGCCGAGGATCGCATCGCTGCGATCAAGGCCGGCGCCATGAAGGATGTCGGTGACATCGCCGAATCGACGGCGCTGGCCATTCTCAATCGCCTCGTCGGCAAGGCCGACAAGGGCGCGGTGAGTTCCGCCCTCAAGGCAGCGGGCTGAGGGAGACAGACGATGGACGCCACTTCCCTCGCAACGGTCTGGGCGACGGTCGCCTTCCTGATCTTCGTCGGCATCATGCTTTACATCAAGGTTCCCGCCATGGTGTCGAAGTCGCTCGACGAGCGCGCCGGCCGTATCCGCAGCGAGCTCGACGAAGCCAAGCGGCTGCGCGATGAAGCGCAGGCGTTGCTCGCCGAGTACCAGAAGAAGCGCAAGGAAGCCGAGCAGGAGGCCGCCGCGATCGTCGAGGCGGCCAGGCACGAGGCGGCCGTCCTCGCCGAGGAGGCGCACAAGCGCACCGAGGACTACGTCGCCCGCCGCAGCGCGGTGGCCGAGCAGAAGATCGGCCAGGCCGAACGCGAAGCGATCGCCGAGGTGCGCGCCAACGCGGTGGACCTCGCCGTCGAGGCGGCGCGCAAGGTGTTGGGCGACAAGGTCGACGACAAAGCCGGCGCCGACCAGTTCAAGGCTTCGCTCGCCGAGGTGAAGGCCAAGCTGAACTGAAGTTCGGTATTGCCGGAAGAATAAAAGAGCCGCCGGTTTCGGCGGCTTTTCTGTTTGGTGCCCGCTGGATATCAGCGTTTCAGCGCCGGGTCAGCGCCCCGTCGCTACCACGAAATGTCAGCCCCGCGGATCTCCGGGAAAAGCGACGCGGAGGCGGAGGCGCTATTCCTCCACGACCTCGGCCGCCCCCAGCCGGAACGGGGCGAAGGAGGCACGGTGCAGACGCGCGACGGGGCCGTGGGCTTCGATCGCCGTGCGGTGCCGCACGGTCGCGTAGCCCATATGGACCTCGAAGCCGTACTGGATGTGGACGCTGCCACAGCGGGCCATCATGCGGTCGCGCATCACCTTGGCGACGATGGAGGCGGCCGCGATCGACTGCGAGCGCTGGTCGCCCTTGACGAGCGCCCTGCCCTGGCACGGCAGGCCCGGCGGCACGTCGCGGCCGTCGGCCAGTGCCAGCTTGAGCCTGACGGGCAGGCCGCAGGCGGCGCGGCGCATCGCCTCCAGGCTGGCGCGCAATATGTTCATTCCGTCGATGCCTTCGGCCGAGACCGACGCCATGGCGACGCCCAGCGCGCTGGAAACGATCCTGTCGAAAAGGGCCTCGCGCTGGTCGAAGCTCAGGCGCTTTGAATCGTCGAGACCCTCGGGGATGCGCGCGGGATCGAGCACGACGGCGGCGGCCACGACCGGGCCGGCCAGCGGCCCCCTGCCCGCCTCGTCCATGCCGGCGACCGGCCACAGGCCTTCGGCCATGGCCCGCGTCTCGACCGAGAAATCGGGTTTTTCGACCATCTCGAAGAGAAGCGGAGAATCGGAACGCGCGCGAGCCATGATGCGGCAGACTCGCACCGGCTCCGATTCTCCGCAAGACCCTCCCGACCGGGTGGGGCAGCGGACCGGGAGGCACCGTCGGGGCCGGGGGACAGGCCGGACGGAATTTTTCCAAAGCAGCCTTGGCTGCTCCATCTCCTTGCTTCAGCACGGGATTTATCCGAAAACCGCTTCGCAGATTTCGGCCCGATGCTGTGCGGCGGCCGCCTGCGCGGCCGGCCGCGGCATTTCCTCACAGCAGCATCAACTGCTCGTTCTTCTTCGCCGGCGGCACGAACAGGTCGGTGCGCAGCGGCCGCCTTTCCATGTTGAGGCCGAGCCGCTTGGCCGCGATCTCGAAACGGCGGCCGATCTGCCAGGCATAGGGACCGGAACCCTTCATGCGCTTTCCCCATTCCGAATCGTAGTCCTTGCCGCCGCGCATGGCGCGCACCAGCGACATCACGTGCCGGTAGCGGTCGGGATAGTGGCGCAGCAGCCAATCCTTGAAGATCGGCGCGACCTCCAGCGGCAGGCGCAACAGCACGTAGCCGGCTTCGCGGGCGCCTGCGGCGCGGGCCGAATCGAGGATGCGCTCGATCTCCGGATCGGTCAGACCGGGGATGATCGGCGCAACCATGACAGAGGCCGGAATGCCGGCTTCCGACAACTGGCGGATCGCTTCCAGCCGCTTGGTCGGGGTCGACGCGCGCGGCTCCATCGTCCTCGCCAGCATCCGGTCCAGCGTCGTCACCGACAGCGCGACCTTGGCCAGCCCCCGCTCGGCCATGCGAGCGAGAATGTCGATGTCGCGCGTCACCAGCGCCGACTTCGTCACGATGCCGACCGGGTGGTTGCGCGCCTCCAGCACCTCCAGGATCTCGCGCATGATGCGCCACTGCCGCTCGACCGGCTGGTAGGGGTCGGTGTTGGTGCCGATGGCGATGGTGCGCGGCTGGTAGCCTTCCCTTGAAAGCTCCTTTTCCAGCAGCTTGGCCGCATCCGGCTTGGCGAACAGCTTCGATTCGAAATCCAGCCCCGGCGACAGGCCCATATAGCTGTGAGTCGGCCGCGCGAAACAGTAGACGCAGCCGTGCTCGCAGCCGCGATAGGGATTGATCGAGCGGTCGAAGGAAATGTCGGGCGATTCGTTGCGCGTGATGATCGTGCGCGGCTTCTCGACCTGCACTTCGGTCCTGAACGGCGGCAGTTCCTCCAGGGAGTTCCAGCCATCGTCGAAGACGTGCCGGGTCACCGGCTCGAAACGGCCGGACGGGTTGATGCCGGCCGAACGACCGCGGTTGCGGTCGGGCCGCACGCGAATGCCGCTGTGTTCTATCATCGCATTGGCCATCTCGGCGCGTCCTGCTGTGAAGGCAGCAATGTCGGCGCGCACGATCTGTTCCATCTTCGCCCTCTCGAAAGGACTGTCCGCAGGCTGTCGAATCGCGTGTCTCATGAAATTATTCCTATTTCCTCTATGAGAACAAATCAAGAACTTTTTGTTCCCAGGTCCGCCGACTGGCGGCCGGCCGCGCTTTCGGCTATGCGACTTTCAAATGCTCAGCGTCCTGATCGAGACCCGGAACGACGAAGAAGGCCTGGCCCGCACGCTGGCCTCGCTGGTGGGCGGTGCGGTCGAGGGCGTGGTGCGCGACGTCATCGTCTGCGACGCCGGTTCGACCGACGGCACGCAAAAGGTCGCCGACCACGCCGGCTGTCATGTGGCGGCGAGCCTCGCTGCGGGCATCGCCCAGGCCAAGGGAGACTGGCTGCTGGTGCTGGAGCCGGGCGCCCGGCTGGCCGAGGGCTGGGCGGACGAGGCCGTGGCCCACATGGCGAAGTTCACCATACCGGCGCGCTTCTCGCGCGCCCGTGGCAGCCGCGAACCCTTCCTGTCGCGGGCGCTCAGGCGACCGAGCCCGCTGATGCAGGGCCTGCTGATCCGAAAACGGCAGGCCGCGCCCCTGGCGCAGAAGGCGCAGAACGCCGAAGCACTGTCGCGAGGGCTGGCGATGCGAACGCTGCCGGCCGATATCTGGCCGGCGAAGCGAGGCTGAATACGCCGTCTGGCCAGAATTGCCCGCTTCGTTTAGCCTTCGAAAGACATTTCGAGGGGTGAACCTTTTTGCGTCGGCAGGCGACACAGAACCTGAGAGCCGGGCGGCTCAACCGGCCATGACGGGCCTCGCGGCAACCGACCGCGAGCTTGTCGACCGGGTCGCGAAGGGCGACCGCGCCGCCTTGCGGCTTCTGTTCATGCGCCACCACGCGCGGGTCTACCGCTTCGCGGTGCGCCAGTCGGGGTCCGAGATGCTGGCCGAGGACATCGCCAACGAAGTCTTTCTCGAACTGTGGAAGCAGGCTTCCCATTTCGAGGGCCGGTCAGAGGTGTCGACCTGGCTGCTCGGCATCGCCCGCTTCAAGGCGCTGTCTGCGCTGCGCAAGAAAAAGGAAGACTGGATCGACGACGAGGGCGCCGCCGCCGTTCCCGACGGCGCCGACTCGCCCGAAGTGGCGACGATGAAGCAGGACAAGGGCGCGGCGCTGCGCCGTTTCATCGACTCCCTGCCTCAGGAGCACCGCACCGTCATCGACCTCGCCTACTATCACGGCCAGTCCGTCACCGAGATCGGCGGGGTCCTCGGCATTCCGGTCGCGACGGTGAAGACCCGCATGTTCTATGCCCGCAAGAAGCTCGGCGAGGCGCTGAAGGCCGCCGGCTACGACAGGGGGTGGCCATGAGCCACGAGACGCAATGAGCGCCGCCGAGAAGATGTCCCGCCGCGACGAGATGGAAGCGCTGCTGCCGTTCTACCTGAACGGCACGCTGGAGGGCGCCGAACTGGCGGCGGTCGAGGAATGGCTGACCACCGACCCGGCTGCAAGTGCCGCACTCGATGCCGCGGAGGCCGAATTCGCCGGCACGACGGCCGCGAACGAGGCCATCCGGCCGCCGGCGGACGCGCTGTCGCGGTTCGTCAAGGCGCTGGAGGTCGAGGCCGGGCCGGAACGCGCCGCCGGCGGCGCAGCGTCGAACGTCGTCAGCCTGTGGAGCCGGTTGCGCGCCGTGCCGGCGGGCGTCGGCTGGGCGGTCGCGGCTGCGTTGCTGGCGCTGGTGATCGTGCAGCAGGTGAATGCGCCGGGCGACAGCGGGCGCGACTTCGAGGTCGCCGGGGCCGACAGCGACCTCGCCAGGGCGCCCTTCGCTTTGGTGAAATTCAAGCCGGAGGCGACAATGGCCGACATCGCCGCCTTCCTCTCCGGCAACGGCTTCAAGATCGTCACCGGGCCGAACGCCGACGGCGTCTTCCGCATCGCGCTGCCGGCCGAGACCGCGGCCGACTACGACCGCCTGCTCGCCCTGATCGCCGGCCAACCCTTTGTCCAGACCGCGCTGGCGGGAAGGAAGCCGTCGAATGGATAAGCGGTCGAAAAGGCAACAGGCGGCCGGGAGACGCCAAAAACGGCACGGCGCGGCGATGCTTGCGGCGCTGGCCGCCCTTGCGATGTCGACAGCGATCGCACCGGCCAAGGCGGCTTCCACGGCTCCGACCGGTTCCGGCCCGGATCGCGATTGCGCGGATCAGGCGGGCTGCGCCGGGCCCGCCGGCGATACCGGGAGCGGTGCGGTCTTCCTGCCCGGCCTGATCGTCGATCTCTTCCCGAATCCCGCGCCGGGCGCCAATGACGGGAGCGGCCAGACCGGTCCGGCCGGCGGCGGCCCCGATGTCGCTGCGCCCGGCGGCGACGGTCTCGGGAACCCGCCCGCTTCCACGCCGTCCAACGCTCCGGTCACGGTGGAGCCGACACGCGCCGTGGCCGGCGACCACGTGCCCGACGAGGTGCTGGCGATGGTCGATGGCGGCGCGACGGCCGTGCAGCAGATCGCCGGCACATTCGGACTGCAGGTGCGTTCGCAACGCTTCTCGACGCTGCTCGGCACGACCCTCGTCCGCTTCGGCATTCCCGACGGCCGCCCGGTCAGCGCCGTGCTGGCGGCGCTGGCGGGCGACAACCGCGTGCTGGACCGCGGCGCCAACCACATCTACACGCTGCAGCAGGCCGCTTCGGTGGCCAACTACGCCTTCGACCGCATCGCGCTGGACCCCGGCGCCGCCAGCGGCGAGGACGTGCGCATCGCCGTCATCGACACCGGCGTCGACGCCGACCATCCGGCGCTGGAGGGCGTCATCGCCGGCCAGTTCGACGCCATGCCGGACATCGCCGTCGAGGGGCTGGATCACGGCACCTCGATCGACGGGCTGATCGCCGGCGTGCCGCCGTTCGAGGGCATGGCGCCGGGCGCGAGGATCTTTCACGCGCGCGCCTTCGAGGGCGGCCGCTCGACAATGGACGTCATCCTCGCCGCGCTCGACTGGGCGGCCGATCAGGACGTGCGCATCGTCAACATGAGCTTCGTCGGGCCGAAGAACACCTTGCTGGGCATCGCCTGCGCCAACGCGCGTGCGCGCGGCATGGTACTGGTGGCGGCAGCCGGCAATAACGGGCCGGGCGCACCCTATGGCTATCCGGCCGCCTTCCCCGGCGTGATCGCCGTCACCGCCACGGACGCAGAGGACGGGCTGATGCAGCAGGCGAACCGCGGCCCCTATGTCTATCTCGCCGCACCCGGCGTCGACATGATCGCGCCGATCGGCGGCGGCTCGGACCTCGTCACCGGCACCTCCTTCGCCGCGGCGATCGCCAGCGGCGCGGTCGCCAATCTGCTGCACGCCAATCCCGGCCTGTCGGCCGGCCAGGTGGAGGAGGTGCTGGCCGTCACCGCGACCGATCTCGGCCCGGCCGGGCGCGACGACGATTTCGGCTATGGGCTCTTGAACGCCAAGGCGGCGTTCGCGGCGAAGTAGCGGCTCCGGCAATTCGCCGGCGGCTCACTTCCCCGGAAAGGCCGCGGCGTAGATATCCGGCTTGAAGCCGACCAGCAGTTTTTCGCCGAGATCGAGCACCGGGCGTTTTATCATGGTCGGATTGGCCAGCATCAACGCCTTGGCCTTCTTCTCGGTGAGGTCCTGCTTCTTCGCATCCGGCAGGCCGCGAAAGCTGGTGCTCGCCTTGTTGAGCAGCACCTGCCAGCCGAGCTTTTCCACCCACGCGTCCAGCCACTCCGGTTCCAGGCCCGAGGCGCGATAGTCGTGGAAGGCGTATTCGACGCCATGGCCTTCCAGCCAGGTGCGCGCCTTCTTCATCGTGTCGCAGTTCGGGATGCCGTAGATGGTGACGGGCAAGGCTGGCCTCGTGATTCGATGAAGGAATGTTCCATTTTCCTCTCGCGGAGGAGCACCGGCAACCCTCCCATGAAAATAGGCGCAGCATCGCGTTCCCGGCGGTGCAGGGTTTGTCCGCCAGATTCCAGAAAGCCGTCGCCGTCCAGGCATGAATGCCGTGCCCGCCGACCTACGACGTGTCGAGCACGGGCGGCGGCACCTGGCAGTCTGCCTGTTCGGCGGTCTTGAGCAGGCCGGCGCGCGGACGGGCCGCGACGGGCGGAGCGGACAGTTCCTCCCGCGCCAGCATGGCGCACAGCGCCAGCGCCAGAGCGCGGAAACTTGCCGCGAGACGCGCCGCGTCGTCGGCTTCTTCCAACGCATCCACCGGGACCGCCGCGCCGGGTGGCAGGCCCATGACGAAGGCCCACGCCTCGGCCTCGCCGTGGCTTAGAATGCCGAGCAACTGCTGACGACGCAGCCAGGGAAGGCAGGCGGCAAGCTCGGCCAGGCAGGCCAGCGAAAACAGCAGCGCCACGATGCGCTCCAGCACATCGCGGTTCCAGTTCGCCTTTCTGTCCCAGCCTTCCATTCCATTCTCCTTTCGGGCGCGAAAAGTATGGGGGAGGCTTTGGGGGGTGTGAATGAAAGTTTTCGAGCTTTTTTCTGATTTTCAAGTAAAATCAGTCACTTGTCCTCGGATCGCGGGCAAGGGAAGCCGTATTTATCCTCATACCGTTCAGAACCCTCGCGTGCGGCCCAGCCCTCTCCGGCGCGGCGAAGCGTGACGGAGAGGGGTCGCCGGCCATAGAATGAAGGCCTTTCGCGCGGAGTGGTTGAGGTTACCCTTTCCGCCGCCCTGCGGGCGTCACCCCCGCAACGCCAGGGCAATCGCATATGGAATTTTCGAGCGTCGAGCACCCCCACCCCTGTCCCCTCCCCACAAGGGGAGGGAGACGCCGACGCCGCCGCTTCGCCCGAAATCGCCAAGGTCGGGTGCCTTGTGGCGCTGCCGCGAAGTCCCCCTCCCCCTTGTGGGGAGGGGTTAGGGGTGGGGGTGCGTCGCCGTCTGCGATTGTCCTCGAGGGCGAGGGAGCGCGTCGGCGCGCTTCACCTCACTCCCCATACGGCACCCAGATGTTCTTCACCTGCGTGGCGCGGGTCAGGAACTCCCTGCCCTCGCCCTGCGCGGGCGAATACCAGTCGCGCTGCACGGTCTCGGTCCAGACCTGCTTGAGGTTGCCGGCCGACGCCTTTTCGACCTTGCCGGCGGTGGCGGCATTGCCGAACCACCAGATGCCGTCGACCTCCTCGTGCTTCGCCACTTCCAGCGCAAGGGCATCCCGGTCGCCGGTAACGATGTTGACGACGCCGGCCGGCACGTCGGAGGTTTCCAGCACCTGATAGAAGTCCGTGGCGGCGAGCGCCTGGCTAGCGGACGGCAAGACGACGACGCGGTTGCCGGCGCAGATCGCCGGCGCAAAGGTGGAGACGAAGCCGAGCAGGCCGGGCTCATCCGGGCAAGCGATGCCGACGATGCCGAGCGGCTCGTTCATGGCCAGCGCCACGCCGCGCAGCGGCGGCTTGTGCACCGCGCCCTCGAACTTGTCGGCCCAGGCGCCGTAGGAGAACAGGCGCGACACGGACGCCGCCACTTCCTTCGCGGTTTCCGTCTTGCGCCTGCCGGTCATGGCGGCCAACCGCTCGGCGAACTCGGCGGCGCGCGCCTCCAGGTTTTCGGCGATATAATAGAGAATCTGCGCGCGGTTGTGCTCGCTGGCCGTCGCCCAGCCGGCCGCCTTGCGCGCGGCCTCGACGGCGTTGCGGATGTCCTTGCGGTTGCCCTCGCCGACCTCGCCGACCAGCGCGCCTGACGGCGAAACGACCGGCCGCGAATAACCGCCATCCGGCCGCGCCTGCTTGCCGCCGATATAGAGTTTCGCCGTGCGGTCGATGAAGCCGGTGGAGACGACGTCGCCGCTCGCCTGCGGCGCCGGTTTCTCGGCGATCGGCTTTGCCCTGGCGAGCCATTTCGGCTTGGAATAGGCGGCAAGCCCCTCGCGCCCGCCCTCGCGGCCGAAGCCGGATTCCTTGTAGCCGCCGAAGCCGACGCCGGCGTCGAACATGTTGGTGCCGTTGACCCAGACGACGCCGCATTTCAGCTTCGGGGCAATGTCGAGGGCGAGGCTGAGCGTTTCCGACCAGACGGAAGCGGCCAGCCCGTATTCGGTGTTGTTGGCAAGCTCAACCGCCTCGGCCGGCGTGCGGAAGGTGGTCGAGACAAGCACCGGCCCGAAAATCTCGACACGCGCCACGGTGGAGGCCGGATGCACGTTGGTGAGCAGCGTCGGCGGATAGAAGCAGCCCTTGCCGGGCATGGCCGTCTTAGGCTGGTGCAGGGCGGCACCCTCCTTGACGCCGACATCGACCAGTTCGCGGATGCGCGCGAGCTGCACGGGATGGACGATGGCGCCGATGTCGATCGCCTTGTCCAGCGGATCGCCGACGCGCAGCGTCTCCATGCGCGCCGTCAGCCTGGAGACGAAGCGGTTGTGGATGCTCTCCTGCACCAGGAGGCGCGAGCCGGCGCAGCAGACCTGGCCCTGGTTGAACCAGATGGCGTCGACGACGCCCTCGACCGCGGCATCGAGGTCGGCGTCGTCGAAGACGATGAAGGGCGACTTGCCACCGAGTTCCAGCGTCAGGCTCTTGCCGGAGCCGGCGGTGGCCTCGCGGATGATGCGGCCGACCTCGGTCGAGCCGGTGAAGGCGATCTTGGCGATGCCGGGATGGTTGACGATTTGCTCACCGGTCGCGCCGTCGCCGGTGACGATGTTGACCACGCCGTCGGGCAGGCCGGCGGTGCGGCACATTTCGGCGAACAGCAGCGCGGTGAGCGAGGTATATTCGGCCGGCTTCAGCACCACCGTGTTGCCGAGCGCGATGGCCGGGGCGATCTTCCAGGCCAGCATCAGCAGCGGGAAATTCCACGGGATGATCTGGCCGCAGACGCCGAGCGCCTCGCGGTCGGCGAGTTCGGTGTCCATCAACTGCGCCCAGCCGGCGTGGTGGTAGAAATGGCGGGCGACGAGCGGGATGTCGATGTCGCGCGTCTCGCGGATCGGCTTGCCGTTGTCGAGCGATTCCAGCACGGCGAACAGCCGGCTGTGGCGCTGGATGAGGCGGGCCAGCGCGTAAAGATAGCGCGCTCGCTGGTGGCCGGAGAGCGCCGCCCAGCCCGGCTGCGCCTTCGCGGCCGCCTTCACCGCTGCGTCGACGTCGGCGGAGCCTGCCTGCGCGATCCTGACCAGCACTTCGCCGGTCGCCGGCGAAGCCGTCTCGAAGCTCCCGCCGGACTTCGCCTTCTTCCACTGGCCGCCGATGAAAAGCTTCGTCTCGCCGCCGAGCGCCGCGATCCAGGCACGCGCTTCCTTATCGCTCTCCGGCGCCGGGCCGTATTCCATCGTGTCCAGAATCTCTGCAATCGACATCTTTTTCTCTCTCAGGCCATCGCGTGGTGGCTGAAAGCCGCATAGCGGCCGGTGACGTGATGCTCGAGCTGCCGCTCTATGTCGGCCAGCAGCGAGGAAGCGCCGAAGCGGAACAGGTTCGGCTGCAGCCAGTCGTTGCCGAGCTCCTCCTT
>CAZBBT010000083.1:0-12143 GCA_964490065.1 uncultured Mesorhizobium sp.
TGGGGCTGTTGTCGGTGCTGTCGCTGTCGGAGGTCATCATCGGCTTCGCCTGGTCGACGCTGCTGTCGCGTACTGCCGGCATCACCAACCTGATCGTCGCCGTCGGCCTGATGGACGGACCGGTGGCGCTGCTGCCGACCTTCGGCGCGGTGCTGACCGGCATGGTCTACCAGGCGCTGCCCTATACGATCCTCGTGCTCTACCCGGCGCTGGTGCGGCTCGACCCGACGCTGACGGAGGCGGCGCGGACCTTGGGCGCATCTCCCGTCCGCGCGTTCCTCAACGTGGTGGTGCCGGCGCTGCGCAACACCATCGTGGCGACACTCATCATGGTCTTCGTCTTCGCGCTGGGCTCCTATCTCCTGCCGCAGATTCTCGGCCGCCCACGCCACTGGACGCTGTCGGTGCTCATCACCGACCAGGCGATCTACCAGTCGAACATGCCGTTCGCCGCGGCGATGGCTGTGTTCCTGGTGCTGATCTCGCTGTCGCTGGTCGGGCTCATGCTTCTCGTCGGGCGACGGGAGAATGCCGCATGAACGCGTTGCGCCGCCTCTATTTCATCGCCGTCGCGCTGTTCCTCGCCGCACCCCTGATCGTCGTTGCCGGTGTCTCGGTCAACGAGAAGCAGGACCTCACCTTCCCGCCGCGCGGCTTCTCGCTCGACTGGTACGCGCAGATCTTCACCGATCCGGAGTGGCGGGCCGCACTTTTCCATTCGCTGACGCTGGCCGTCTGCTCGGCCGCGCTGGCGGTCCTGATCGCGCTACCGCTCGCCTGGTTCCTGTGGCGGCGCATCGCACCCTGGGCGAACATCTTCCAGGTGCTGGGGCTGGCGCCCTTCATCCTGCCGCCGGTCATCACGGCGCTCGGCTTCCTGTCATTCTGGGCGACGCTCGGCCTGTTCGGCCAGTTCTTCACGGCCATCGTCAGCCACGCCATCTTCTTCGTCACCCTGCCGCTGGTCACGCTGTCGCTCGGCTTCGCGTCGATCGACCGCTCGCTGGTCGAGGCCGCCGCCACCATGGGCGCCGACGACCGCACGGTGGCGCGCACCGTCGTGCTGCCGCTGATCCTGCCTTATCTGATCTCTGGCTACGCCTTCGCCTTCGTGCTGTCGCTCAACGAATACATTATCGCCTACATGACCATCGGCTTCACCACCGAGACGCTGCCGATCAAGATATTCAACGCGCTGCGCTACGGCTATACGCCGACCATGGCCGCGGTGTCGGTGTTCTTCGTCGCGGTTGCTGCCGTGGTGTTCGGTGCCATTGCAATCTTCGGCGACATCAGGAAACTGCTAGGCGCCATGGCATCGGACGAGAAATGACACGCATCGCCGCCCTTCAGATGCAGGCAATCGCCGGCGACGCCGAGGCCAACCTTGCCCGCATCGAGAAGAGCATGCGCGACGCCGCGCGGCTGGGCGCGACCCTGCTCGTCGCGCCGGAACTCGCCATTCCCGGCTACGGAGCAGGTCCGGCCATGACCGCGCTCGCCGAAGTGCCCGACGGGCCGAGCTGGCAACGGCTTGCGGCGCTGTCGCGCGAAACGGGCGTCGCCATCGTCACCGGCTTTGCCGAACGCGCCGGCGACGCCGTCTACAACAGCGCGCTGTTCGTCGAGGGCGACCGGCCGCCGCGCGTCTACCGCAAATCGCATCTCTACGGCCCTTACGAGCGCAGCCTGTTCGCCGCGGAGGCTCCGAGCGCACCGGTGTTCGACCACGCCGGCCTCAGGTTCGGCATGCTGATCTGCTACGATGTGGAGTTTCCGGAGAATGTCCGCCGGCTGGCGCTGGCGGGTGCGCAGGCCGTGCTGGTCCCGACCGCACTGCCGGCAAGCGATCATGCCGCATTCATCGCTCGCAGCATGATCCCGGTGCGGGCTTTCGAGAACCAGGTCTTCGTCGCCTATGTCGACCATTGCGGCGGCGACGAGCGGTTTTCCTATGCCGGCCTTTCCGGCATCGCCGGGCCGGACGGCGCGATGATCGCTTCAGCCGGTGCCGAGAGCGAAGCGCTGCTGGTCGCCGATCTCGATCCCGGCGCCTATCGCCAGGCGGTCGAAGACAATCCTTACCTGACCGACCTCAGGACGCGCTGAAACGCGGCGCCGGCGTCAGCCGGTCGCGGCGTAGCCAGCGCGCCAGAAGCATGACCGCCACCGCCGCCAGGCCGCTCGACAGGCCGATCCAGATGCCGCGTCCGGCAAAATCGAAATAGAAGGCGAGCAGCACGCCGAGCGGCAGGCCGATGCCCCAGTAGCCGATCGCGGCATAGATCATCGGCACCGTGGTGTCGTGCAGGCCGCGCAGCATGCCCGACGCCACCGCCTGCGCGCCGTCGAAGATCTGGAACAGCGCGGCGAAAGCGAGGAACGACACGGCCAGCGCGACGACATGAACGTTGGCGGGATCCGCGATGTCGATGAAGGCGCTGATGAGGAGGTGCGGCCAGGTGATCATGATGAGCGCCATCAGCGCCATGAAAGTTTCGCCCAGATAGAAGGCGGTCCAGCCGGCGCGGGTGATACCTTCCCTGTCGCCGGCGCCAAAGGCGAGGCCGACGCGCACCGTCACCGCCTGGTTCAGTCCGAGCGGCACCATGAAGGTGACCGAGGCGATCTGCAGGGCGATGGCGTGGGCGGCGAGCGAATCCGCGCCGATCAGGCCCATCAGCATCGCTGCCGCGTTGAAGATGGTGACCTCGAAGGCGAGAATGCCGGCGATCGGCAGTCCGAGCCTGAGCAGGCCCCGAAAGCGCGGCCAGTCGGAGCGCCAGAAACGGCCGAACAGTTGATAGCGCCGGAACTTCTTCTCCGTCAGGATGACGACGACAAGGCCGGCGAACATCAGGACCGAGGACAATGTGGTGGCGAGACCGGCACCGGCGATGCCCATGGCCGGGAAACCGAAATGGCCGAACATGAACGTCCAGTTGAAAGCCACGTTGGCTGCCACCGCCGCGAAGACGATGACCAGCGCCCAGCCCGGCCGCTCCAGCGCCGAGATGAAGGAGCGCAGCACGATGTAGCCGTAGAAGGGCAGCACCGCCCATTCGAGCCAGCGCAGATAGATGCCGGCGTCGCGTGCCAGCGCCGGTTCCTGCCGGATCAGAAGCAGGATGCTTTCGCCCTTCCACAGGAAGGCCCAGATCGGAATGGCGATCAACACCGCCAGCCACAGGCCCTGGCGCACGGTGCGGCGGATGTCGCGCACCGAATGGCGCTTGCGGCCGAGTTCGGTCGCCATCATGGGCGAGGTGGCGAGCATCAGGCCCAACCCGAAGATCAGCACCATGAAATAGAGATTGGAGCCGAGCGCGCCGGCGGCCAGCGTCTGCGGGCCGAGCCGGCCCATCATCATGACGTCGGTGGCGGTCATCGCCGTCTGGCCGAGATTGGTCAAGATCATCGGCCAGGCGAGGGCGACGGTCGCCTTCACCTCGGAGCGCCAGAGCTGTCCCGGCGCTTGCACGTCGGCCTCGATCGCAGACATTTTCGCCTGTCCTCGCGGCGCGTCGGCGACAATGCCGGAAGCCGCACTGACCGCACGTAACGCTGTGCAGTCGAAATACAGAGCGCGTGCTTGTCTACGAAACGGCGCGGATTGGCAAGAGGCTGGGTCTCGGCAAGGGCTGGTCCAGCGGCAACGCCCTCTTGCGCGCCGCGCGGCGGACCGGTCTTCTGGCGGCAGACGAATCGGGTGCGCGATGGACACGGTCACGATCAAGGCGAAGGGCATCTCGGTTTCAATCGATCTGACGGTTGGCCATCTCGCGAACCTGACCATAGAGGCCGAGGGACGAATCCTGCGGCCGCTGCATCGCGCGCCGTGGCTCGACGAGCCCCGCGAAACCCTGCCGCCGAACCTGCCGGAGGGTGTCGTGCGGCTGTCGGGCGATTTCCTGTGCGCGCCGTTTTCCACCGCCGACGTGGAGCCGGCGCCGCTGCACGGCTGGACCGCCAACAGCATCTGGACGCTGGTCGAAGACAATGCCGTCGACGGCGGGCGGCGCGCGATGTTCCGGCTGCGACGCAAGGTGATGGGCGCCACGGTGGAAAAAACCCTGACGCTGCGCGACGGCCATCCCTTCCTCTACCAGGAGCATGCCTTCATCGGCGGCTCCGGTGCGATCTCGTTGGCGCATCACACGATGACGGTGATGAAGGAAGGTGGGAGACTTGCCTTCTCGCCGAAGCGGCTCGCCGCAACGCCGGAGATGGCGCCGGAACCGGACCCGTCGCGCGGCCGCTCGTTGCTCGCCTATCCGGCGCGCGCCACCGCGCTGGCGGCGTTTCCGACGGCCGACGGCGACACGACCGATCTCGACGACTATCGCATGGATCGCCGGCACGAGGATTTCGTCACGCTCATCGAGGCCGATCATGGCGGACCGGGCTGGACCGCGGTCGCCCGCCGTGCCGAGCGCGATCTCGTGCTGGTGCTGAAGCACCCTGCCGCCCTACCGGTCACCATGCTGTGGATTTCCAATGGCGGCCGCGACTACGCGCCGTGGAGCGGCCGCCATCGCGGTGTCATCGGCATCGAGGACGGCCGCACCGCGATCGGCCACGCCGCTTCGCTCGGCGACAACTGGCTGAGACGCGAAGGGGTGGCGACGGCGTTCGATCTCGCGGAAGGACGCCGCGTCGCCTTCCGGCAGGTCATCGGCGCGGCAACGGCCGGGGGCGAGCCGCCCGTTTCAGTCGTTCCCCGACCGGGCCGGCTCGACCTCACCTGGCCGGACGGCGCCGAACGGAACCTTGCCTTCGACGACACGTTCCTCGCAGGCGGGCAGGGTTGAGCGCGACCGTTTGAATTTCCGACGATCCGGCGACAGAATGCGTGAAAGCGGAGGCGGAGTACTATGTCCGAGATCGCCCATATCGCCGCAGCCATCTTCAAGCGCGCCGGCAAGGCCGAACGCATCGTCGTCGCCATCGCCGGTCCGCCCGGCGCGGGCAAATCGACATTGGCCTCGGCGCTGCACGATTTGCTGCCCGAAGGCAGCGCCGAAGTGGTGCCGATGGACGGCTTTCATTTCGACGACATCGTCCTCGAGAGGCGCGGGCAGCGCCCGCGCAAGGGCGCGCCGGAGACATTCGATTTCGCCGGCTTCGAGGCGCTTCTGAAACGCATCCGTGCCGGCGAGCCGGACATCGCCATCCCCGTCTTCGACCGCAATATGGAGCTGTCGCGCGCCGCCGCCGCGATCGTCGCTGCCGACACCCGCTTCATCCTGGTCGAGGGCAATTATCTTCTGCTCGACGAAGAGCCGTGGTCGCGGCTGGCGCCGCTGTTCGATTTCTCCATCTTCATCGACGTGCCGCGCAACGAACTGGAGCGCCGCCTGCGGCAACGCTGGCACGAACATGGCAAGAGTGAAGCCGACGCGGTCGCGTGGATCACGTCGAACGACATGCCGAACATCGAGCGTGTCCTGGCCCGTCGGCGCGCGGCCGATCTCGTCGTCGGCGATCCCGGCTGAGCCGGCACAGGAACCTCACGGCGATTTGATCGTTTATGCCGCAACGGCAATCCTGCCGCGCAATGAGGGATTCCGATGGCGACCACGACGAAAAAGCCGGCCGCGCGTGCCGCAAAGACCGCGAAAGCCAAATCCATACAGGCCAAGGCCGGCGCCGGGCCGGCGACTGCCGCCCGATCCAAGGACGCCAAGCCGACTTTCGGCAAGGCGGCGCCGAAGAAAGTCGCGCTGACGCCGGCGGCCGGGGCGGCCGCAAAGTCAACCACCAAGAGTGCGGCCACCAGGACGGCGGCGAAGACACCTTCGGTCAAGCCGAAGGCCGCGAAGTCCGCCTCCGGCCATGACGACTCGATCGCCACCGCGGTTGCGCGCGGCGCCAAGAGCGCCGCGCAAGTGGCTGCCGGAGCCGTCGTGGCAACGGCCAAGAGCGCCGCCTCGCTGGCTTCGTCGGTCGTCGGAGGGTCGAAAGGCCGTTCCAAGGGGAAATAGGCGGCGGCCTCAGGGTAAACCTTCGCCTTCAGGGTTTGGCTGGAATAGTCAGCCCGCGCTGCACCGCCGGACGGGCGAGCCCGCGTTCCAGCCACGCGGCGACTTTCGGGAAATCGTCGAACCCGACCAGATCGCGCGCCTCGTAGAAGCCGATCAGGTTGCGCACCCAGCCGAGCATCGAGATGTCGGCGATGGTGTAGTCGCCCATGATCCAGTCGCGGCCATCGAGACGTGTCTCGATCACGCCGATCAGCCGGCGCGATTCCTTGGTGTAACGCTCGAGCGGTCGCTTGTCGGTGATTTCGCGGCCGGCGAATTTGTTGAAGAAGCCGACCTGGCCGAAAATCGGACCGATCGCCGCCATCTGGAAGAACACCCACTGGACCGTCTCGTAGCGCAACGCTGCATCGGCGGGCAGAAGCTGGCCGGTCTTCTCCGCGAGATAGAGCAGGATGGCTCCGGATTCGAACAGCGGCAGCGGCTTGCCGCCCGGTCCGTCGGGATCGACGGTCGCCGGGATCTTGCCGTTGGGGTTCAGCGCCAGGAATTCCGGCGTCCAGCTCTCGTCCTTGCCGATGTCGATGTAGTGCGCCTCGTAGGGCAGGCCGATCTCCTCCAGCATGATCGAGGCCTTCACGCCGTTCGGCGTCGTCGCCGAATAAAGCTGCAGCCGGTCGGGGTGCTTCGCCGGCCAGCGACGCGCAACGGGGAAGGCGGAGAGATCGGTCATGAGGTTCCTCGGGAGACGGCTGAAGCGGGCGGGTGGCAGAGAACTAGGCCCGGCCCCGCAAGCATTCAAGCGCGAAAGGACGAAGTGCTTCTCAAACCGCCTTGAAGGCCACTACCGCATTGGTGCCGCCGAAGGCGAAGGCGTTGCTCAGCGCCGAACGCACGGGCCGCTCCCGCGCCACGTTGGGCGTGACGTCGAGATCGCATTCGGGGTCCGGCTCGCGGTAGTTCGCGGTCGGCGGCACGACGCCGTCACGGATCGCCATGACGCAGGCAATCATCTCCAGCCCGCCCGACGCGCCCATGCAGTGCGCGTGCATCGACTTGGTCGAGGACACCGAAAGGCGGTCGGCATGGCCGCCGAACGCCCGCTTGATCGCCGCCGTCTCGATCAGGTCGTTGGCCTTGGTGCCGGTGCCATGGGCGTTGAGGTAGTCGACGTCCTCGGGGTTCAGGCCCGCATCGAGAAGGCAGGCCATCATCGCGGCCACGGGACCCGCCACGGTCGGCGCGACGATGTCGGTGGCATCGCCCGACATACCGGTGCCGGCAAGCTCGGCCAGGATCGGCGCACCGCGCGCCGTGGCGTGCTCGAAGCTTTCCAGCACCGCCATGCCGGCGCCCTCGCCGATCACCAGTCCGTCGCGATCGGCCGAGAACGGCCGGCAGGTCTCGCGCGCCAGCGCCCGCAACGCCTCCCAGCCCTTGAGCACGCCGTAAGCCAGCGGCGCGTCCGTGCCGCCGGCCAGCATAACGTCCGCACGGCCAAGCCGGATCTGGTCCGCGGCCAGCGCGATCGCATGGTTGGCGGAGGCGCAGGCCGAGGTGACGCCGAACACCGGGCCGCGCAAACCGAAGCACATGCTGACCTGGCCGGCCGGCGCGCCGGGCATGATCCGGGGCACCGAGAAGACGTCGGCACGGCTGCGGCCTTCCAGGAACAGACCGCGATAGTTGTCCTCGGTGGTCCCCGCGCCGAAGATGCCGGTGCCGACCACGGAGCCGATACGCTTTTCGTTGGCCTCGGAGGCCGCGATGCCGGACTGGCGGATGGCTTGGCCCGCCGCGATGACGGCGAGCAGGCTGAAGCGGTCCATGGTGACGAGGCGCTTGCGGTCGAGACCATGCTCGGGCAGCGTCTTTACCTCGGCGCCGATACGGACCTTGAGCTCGTACATCGGCACGGTGGTGATTTCGCCAATAGCGGAGCGGCCTTCCCGCATCTCACGCCAGATGGCGGCAACGTCGGTGCCCAGGCCGCAGATGCCGCCGAGGCCGGTGATGACGACACGACGGCGCATGGAAGCCGATCAGGCCTTCTTCGCGATCAGGGCGCGAACCGCTTCGATGATGTCGCCGACATTCTTCAAATTGCTCCAGGCATCGACCGTGTTCATTTCGATCTCGATGTCGTAGGCCTCTTCGAGGTCGAAGATGATCTCGGTCAGTTCCAGCGAATGAATGCCCAGCGCCGTCAGTTCCGTGTTCGTGGTGATCTCCTCTCCGCCGGTTTCGGCATGAGCCTCGATCTTCGCGATGATGTCTTCTGCCAGCTTGTCCGCCATTCGCTCCCTTTCCAACGCAAGCGATGACGCTCTGGCGCCCCCGCCTTTTGCCCGCTCCAGCCGCGAATACGCCGCACGACCCGATAATACGCTCGTTTCTCTATAGAAACCGAAACCAGCACAGGCAACAAGCGATATCGACAAAGCCGCACCCATGCCTCAGCATGAAAGGCGGCGGCGGTCATCCTTCCGGTTGACACCGGGATATGGATTGCCGTCCGCAGCGATGAGGCGTTACCATGCTGGAACTGAGGCCGAACTGCGAATGCTGCGACCGGGACCTGCCTCCGGAGGCGGCCGGCGCGATGATCTGCACCTTCGAATGCACATTCTGCGCGGATTGTGCGGCGAATGTCCTCGACGGCGTCTGTCCCAACTGCGGCGGCAATTTTTCGCCGCGCCCCATTCGTCCGCCGGCCATGCTGAAGAAGTACCCGGCGTCCTCAAGGCGCGTGCTCAAGGCGGAAGGCTGCAATCCCGCCAAGGCCGGATGACGCAACCGCCAGCCCTCAGTCGGCCGGTTTCGCCGCGGCATAGATCACGACCGTTTTGGGGTCCGGGAAATCCACGCCCAGCACATCCGCGACGAGAACGCGGCGCGAATCGATGGCATGGAACAGAAGCGCATTGGCCTCGATCTCCTGGCGCAACTCGGCGATCTCGCTCTCATGCGCCTTGACCTTGTCGGCGATGCGCGGCGGCGGTCCGCCCTCGCTGCGCGCCGTGTCGCGGAGGAAGACGATGTCGACCTGTTCGACGTTCGAGGTCTTGCGGACGAGACCGGTGTTCTGCACGGTCTTGTCGATTGCCGCGAGCACCTTGTCCTCGCTGGCGGCGGCGGTCGTCTCGTCTTCCTTGACGTCCGAGCCGACGATGCTGTCCACGGTCGAGCCGTCGAGGCTTTGCGCCTCCAGCCGGCCGGTTAAGGTCGCCATAAGTAGGACTGACATGAAGATTTGCCTTGCCGGAAACTGCAAAAGTCTGCTCCTTTCTTGCGCGCGGGCGGGCACCAGGCCACGCTGGCAGGGAAACGAGGAGGCATCGGCATTGTTCCCCGATTCCCCAGCGCCCAGACGGGCGTGGCGATCTACAATCTAGGAAGAGAGCATATCAGATGGTTGCAAAAACCTATTCCGGAAGTTGCCAATGCGGCGCGGTGCGCTACGAGGCGACGGCCGATCTCGACCATACGGTGAGTTGCAACTGCTCACGCTGCGGCCGACTTGGCTCGATCCTGACCTTTACGCCGGAAGAGAATTTCACGCTTCTCGCCGGCGAGGACAGCCTGAGCGAATACCTCTTCAACCGGCACGTCATCCATCACCAGTTCTGCAAGGTGTGCGGGGTCCAACCCTTCTCGCGCGGCAAGAGACCGGATGGAACGATGATGATCGCGGTCAACGCGCGCTGCCTGGAAGGCGTCGATCCCGACCACCTCAATCCCAAAAAGGTGGACGGCAGGAATTTCTGAGCAATCCGCCATGGATCAGCCACTCGCCACAGCGCACGACATCTTCCCGCATATCCGCATCGTCATGGGCATGGTGGTCGGCCTCGGCGTCACCCGCCTTCTGTCGGGCGTGGCGCGCATCATCCAGCATCCGAAGCAATATGCGCTCTACCCGGTGCATCTCGCCTGGGTGGCAATGCTGCTGCTGTTGATGGTGCATTTCTGGTGGTGGGAATTCGGCCTCTACGGCATCGAGGACTGGACCTTCGGCAAGTACCTCTTCATCATCTTCTACGCGGTGACGCTGTTTCTCATCTGCGCGCTGCTGTTTCCCGATTCCATGCAGGACTACAAAAGCTACGAGGATTTCTTCTACGCCCGGCGCGGCTGGTTCTTCGGCCTGCTCGGCCTCACCTACCTGCTCGACATCGTCGACACGCTGCTCAAGGGCGAGGCGCATTTCGCCCGCTTCGGCATCGAATATTTGATCCGCACGCCAGTCTTCCTGGTCCTGTGCATCGCGGCGATCCTGACTGCCGACCGGCGTTTCCATGCGCTTTTCGTCACCGCGGCGGTGGTCTATCAGGTGTCGTGGATCCTGCGGCTGTTCGATACCATATTGTGACCCGCGGCGGCCGGACCGCCCTATCCTGGAGTGCGACGCTTGAAATTCAGCATGCAGACCGATTTCACCAAGTTCCCGCGCGCCACTTCGGTGCTGCGCGCCGGCGAGGGCAAGGCCGAAGCGGCGGCCGGCAGCGTGGCGCTGGCGCATGACGAGCGGGATGTGCGCCGCCGCGCGCTGCCGCTGGCGAGCGGCGAACAGATCCTCCTCGACCTCGCCGAACCCACCACGCTTTCCAGCGGCGACCGGCTGGTGCTGGAGGATGGCCGGCAGGTGGAGGTGGTCGCCGCCGACGAAGAAGTTTTCGAAGCGCGCGGCCGCGATGCCGCGCATCTGGCGGAACTGGCCTGGCACCTCGGCAGCCGACACGCCGCCGCGGCGGTCTTTGCCGACCACATCCTCGTCCTGCGCGACCATGACATCGAGGAAATGCTCGCCGGGCTCGGCGCGACGGTCAACGAGGTTACGGCACCGTTCGAGCCGCTGCGCAGCATCCATTCCGATCACGGCCATTCGCACGACCATCATCATGACCACCACGAACATGAACACGGTCATGGCGAACGGGATGCCTATGGCCGCCTCCCCGGCGATCCGCATTACGGCCACAACCACGCCTGACGCGGACCTCTCATGATCGTTCTTGCCTGCGCGCTTTCGACCGTCCTGCTCCTGATCACGGCGCTGCATGTCTATTGGGGCATCGGCGGCATCTGGCCGGGCCGCGACGCCGCTTCCTGCGCGCACGCGGTGGTCGGTTTCCGCGGCGTCGACGAGATGCCCGCGCCCTCCGCCGCCTTCGCGGTCGCCGCCTGCCTGGCGCTCGCTACGCTCTGGCCGATGGCGCTGGAAGGCGTGTTCGCCACGCCCTTCGCGCATGACGGCCTTGCCGCGACGGCCGTGATGATCGGGCTGGTGTTCCTCGGACGCGGCATTCTCGGCTTCACGCCGTGGTGGCGGCGCCTTGCGCCGGAACAACCCTTTGCCCGGCTCGACATGCGCCTCTATTCGCCGCTCTGCCTGGCGATCGGCATCGCCTTCGTCGTGCTCGGCGTCAACGGCTTCGGTGCCTGAGCCGACCGGCCGGAAAACGCCTGGACCAGCACATCGCCATTGCCGCAGCCGCTGCCCGCGGGCATTCTTGGCCTGGAAGGGAGACCGCCGATGAGCCTTGCCCGCCTGCGCGACGAGAAACTGACCAACCTGCCCTTTTACGAGGAGCGCGTCGACCTTGCCTGCGCCTTCCGCTGGACGGCGAGGCTCAACATGCACGAGGCCGTCGCCAACCATTTCTCGCTCGCCGTCAATGACGACGGCACGCAATTCCTGATGAACCCGAACCAGGTGCATTTCTCGCGCGTCAAGGCGAGCGACCTGCTGCTGATCGATGCCGAAGAGCCCGACACGCTCACCGGCCCGAATGCGCCGGACCCGACCGCCTGGGGCCTGCATGGCGCGATCCACCGCAATGTGCACCATGCGCGCTGCGTCATGCACGTCCATTCCATCCACGCCACAGTGCTCGCCTCGCTGGCGGATTCGCGGCTGCCGCCGATCGACCAGAACTGCGCCACCTTCTTCAACCGCACCGTCATCGACGAGCAGTATGGCGGGCTGGCCTTCGAGGAGGAGGGCGAGCGCTGTTCGGCCCTGCTTGCCGACCCGAAACACAAGGTGATGATCATGGGTAATCACGGCGTGCTGGTGATCGGCGATTCCGTCGGCGACGCCTTCAACCGCATGTTCTATTTCGAGCGCGCCGCCGAGACCTACATCAAGGCGCTGTGGAC
>CAZBBT010000084.1:0-12045 GCA_964490065.1 uncultured Mesorhizobium sp.
TCTTATCGAGCTCGTTGAATTTCTCCCAATTCGCCCAGTGCGGCACCAGGTTCGAATTGGCGATCAGCACGCGCGGCGCGTCCTTGTGGGTGCGGAACACGCCGACCGGCTTGCCCGACTGCACCAGCAGCGTCTCGTCCTCGTCGAGCGACTTCAGCGAGCCGACGATGCGGTCGAAATCGTTCCAGGTGCGCGCGGCGCGGCCGATGCCGCCATAGACGACCAACTCGTTCGGATTCTCGGCCACGTCCGGGTCGAGATTGTTCATCAGCATGCGCAGCGGCGCCTCGGTCGTCCAGGACTTGGCGTTGAGCTTGTCGCCGCGCGGCGCGCGGATTTCGCGGATGTTGTGGCGGGGATCGGTCATGGCGGATGTCCTTGGAAAGGCAGGGCGGCTCAGCCGCGCGCCCAGCGCAGTGCGGTTTCGAGGATATTTGTCAGCTTGCGCCTGATCGGCGCGGCGAACTCGGCGTCGTAGGGAACCGGCCAGTTGTCCGGCGTGCTCGGCTCGGCCGGCTCGCGCATGTAGCCGCGACACGAGAGTTCCATCTGCAAGGCGTGGACCCCGTTCGCCGGCTGGCCATAGCGACGCGTGATCCAGCCGCCCTTGAAGCGGCCGTTGACGACGAAGCTCTCGCCGGTTCCGGCCAGGATGCTCTCGACCATCTGCTGCAAGGCCGGTTCCGCGCTTGCACCGCCATTGGTGCCGAGATTGAACACCGGCAGCGTACCCTCGAACAGGCGCGGCAGCACCGAGCGGATCGAATGGCAGTCGTAGAGCACGATATTCTCGTGCAGGCTCCGCAGCCGGTCGATCTCGGCCTGCAAGGCGGCGTGATAGGGCCTGAAATAGGTTTCGCGCCGACGGTCGATCTCGCCGGCATCGGGTTCGGCGCCTTCGCGATAGAGCGGCACGCCCGCGAACGTTTCGGTCGGACAGAGCGTGGTGGTGGTCTGCCCGGGATAGAGCGAGGCGCCGGAGGGATCGCGGTTCACGTCGATCACCGTGCGGGAAATGTCGGTCCGCACGACGGTCGCGCCAAGTCCGGCGGCGAAATCGTAAAGCGTCTCTATCCACCAGTCGGTGTCGCAGCGGCCGAGCCAGGGCGAAACCAGGCTGGGTTCGATGTCGGCAAGGTCGGTCCCGGTGTGCGGGATCGACACCAGCAGCGGCGCGGCGCCTTGGCGGACGGTGAGCCAGGCAGGATGGGTCATGCCGCCGCTCCCGTGATCGCCGGCAGTTTCACCGCTTCGGTCGCTTTTACCAGAGCTCCTGAGCGCACCCGGGCGATGGCCTTCTCCATGTCGGGATGGAAATGCCGATCTTCGTCGAGATGCGGCACGTCCTTGCGCACCAGATGGCGCACCGCTTCCAGCGGCGCGCTTGAAGCCAATGGCGCGTGGAAGTCGCAGCCTTGCGCGGCCGCCAGCAGTTCGATGCCGATCACCGCCGTCGCGTTTTCGATCATGCCGAGCAGCCGGCGCGCACCATGCGCGGCCATGGAGACATGGTCTTCCTGGTTGGCGGAGGTCGGGATGGAATCGACGCTGGCCGGATAGGCCTTCTGCTTGTTTTCAGAGACAAGCGCAGCCGCCGTGACCTGGGGAATCATGAAACCGGAATTCAGGCCCGGCTTCGGCGTTAGAAATGCCGGCATTCCGGACAGCGCCGGGTCGACCAGCATGGCGACGCGGCGCTCGGACAATGAGCCGATCTCGCAGACCGCCAACGCGATCATGTCGGCGGCGAAGGCCACCGGCTCGGCGTGGAAATTGCCGCCGGACAGCGCGGTATCGTCTTCGGCGAAGATCAGCGGATTGTCGGTCACGCCGTTGGCCTCGGTTTCCAGCGTGTCCGCCGCCTTGCGCAGCACGTCGAGCGCCGCGCCCATCACCTGCGGCTGGCAGCGCAGGCAATACGGATCCTGCACGCGCTCGTCGCCGACGCGGTGCGATTCACGGATGGCGCTGCCGGCCATCAAATTGCGCAGCGCGTCGGCCGTCTCGATCTGGCCCTTGTGCTTTCTGAGCAAATGGATGCGCGGATCGAACGGCGCGTCGGAACCGCGCGCGGCATCGGTGGAGAGCGCGCCGGCCACCAGCGCCGACTGGTAAAGCGTCTCCGCCTCGAACAGGCCGGCCAGTGCATAGGCGGTGGAAAACTGCGTGCCGTTGAGCAGCGCCAGTCCTTCCTTGGCGCCGAGCGTCACCGGCTCCAGCCCATGCGAGACGAAAGCGACCTTGGCGGGAAAAATGCCATGCGGCGTAAAGCACTCGCCGACGCCGATCATGGCGGCCGTCATGTGCGACAGCGGCGCGAGATCGCCCGAGGCGCCGACCGACCCTTGCGCCGGCACGACCGGAATGACGTCTGCGGCAAGCATGGCCTGCAAGAGGTCGACGACGACCGGTCGCACGCCGGACGCGCCTTGCGCAAGCGAGGCCATCTTCAGCGCCATCATCAACCGAGCGACGGCAACCGGCATCGGCTCGCCGACGCCGGCGGCATGGGAGAGAACGATGTTACGCTGCAAGGTCTCGAGGTCGCCTGCGGGAATGCGGACGCTGGCCAGCTTGCCGAAGCCGGTGTTGACGCCATAGACCGGCTCACCCCTGGCAAGAATACGCTCCACCGCCTTGGCGCTCGCCTCGATGCCGGGGCGGCTGGATGCGTCCAATTTCGGCACCGCGCCGCGATAGATGGCGCGCCAGTCGGCCAACGTGGCGCTGCCCGGCTTCAGAACGATCTCGGTCATTGTCCTCTCCAGATGCGTGCATGCAGGGGGTTGAAGCCCATGCGGTAGACGAGTTCGGCCGGGCGCTCGATGTCCCAGATGGCGAGGTCGGCCGATTTGCCGGCCTCCAGCGTGCCGGTTTCGCCGAGCAGCCCGAGCGCGCGGGCTGCCTCGCGCGTCGTGCCGGCCAGGCACTCGTCGACGGTGAGCCCGAACAGCGTGGCGGCCATGTTCATGGTCAAAAGCAGCGAGGTGAGCGGCGAGGTGCCGGGGTTGCAGTCCGTCGCCACCGCCATCTTCACGCCGTGCTTGCGGAACAGCTCGACCGGTGGCTTTTTCGTCTCGCGGATGAAATAGAAGGCGCCCGGCAGGACCGTGGCCACCGTGCCGGCCTTCGCCATGGCGGCAGCACCTGCCTCGTCGGTATATTCCAGATGATCCGCCGACAGCGCGCCGTAGGATGCGGCCAGTGCCGCGCCATGCAGGTTGGAAAGCTGGTCGGCGTGCAGCTTGACCGGCAGGCCGAGTTCCCTCGCCTTGTCGAAAACGCGGGCAATCTGCTCCGGCGAGAAGGCGATGCCTTCGCAAAAGCCGTCGACGGCGTCGGCGAGGCCTTCATGTGCTACCGCTGGAAGGATTTCGTCGCATACATTTGAAATGTAAGCATCCTTATCGCCGTTCGCCTCGGACGGCAGCGCGTGCGCGGCAAGGCATGTCGTGCGCACCGTAACCGGACGCGCTTCACCCAGCCTGCGGGCCGCTCGCAGCGACTTCGCTTCGTTTTCCAGATCGAGCCCATAGCCCGACTTGGTCTCTACGGTCGTGACCCCCTCGGCCATCAGCGCATCGAGGCGCGGCAACGACTGCTTCACCAGATCGTCCTCGCTCGCCGCACGCAGCGCCTTGACCGAGGAGACGATGCCGCCCCCTGCCCTGGCCACCTCCTCATAGGTCGCGCCGGCCAGCCGCATCTCGAATTCGCTGGCGCGGTTGCCCGCCCAGACGAGATGGGTGTGGCAATCGATCAGGCCCGGCGTGATCCAGCGGCCTTCGCAATCGACGATTTCCGTGCCGGCGGATGCGGGCGGCATGTCCGCATCGGGGCCGGCAAAGACGATGCGACCGTTCTCTGCAACGACAGCGCCGGCCTCCACAATGCCCAGTCCGGGCAGGCCTTCCGCCAAGGTCGCGAGGCGTGCATTGCGCCAGATGCGCCGCCGCCCCGCTCCGCTCTTTTTCTCTCCACCCATCATCTTTTCCGTTTCCATCGGATGTGATTATGTATATACATATTTGAAGGCGATGCAAGTGGCATCGTGCCTGGCATAGTGGGAGTTCGGAGGAAGGCATGACGGCGATCTTCGCGGAGCAGGCATTGCTGCCGGACGGCTGGGTGTCCGATGTGCGCATCACCATGGAAGGCGGGACCGTCGGTTCCATCAAGGCCAAAGCGGCGCCCCAACCCGGCGACGAACGTCACGCCACTCTCATTCCCGCCATGCCAAACCTGCACAGCCACGCCTTCCAGCGCGGCATGGCGGGGCTGGCCGAGACGCGCGGCCCCGGCGCGGATTCTTTCTGGTCATGGCGCGAGGTGATGTATCGCTTCGCGCTCAATATGAATCCCGAACAAGTGGAAGCGGTTGCGGCGCAACTTTATGTCGAGATGCTGGAGGCCGGTTTTTCGCGCGTCGGCGAGTTCCACTACCTGCACCACGACCGCGACGGCCGCCCCTACGCCAACATCGCCGAAATGGCGGAACGCGTCGCCGCCGCGGCGTCCGAGACGGGCATCGGCCTGACGCTGCTGCCAGTCTTCTACGCACATTCCGGCTTCGGCGGCAGCGCGCCGAACGAAGGCCAGCGCCGGTTCATCAACGATCCCCAGCGGTTCGCAGAACTTCTTGAAAAATCGAGACAGGCCGTTGGAAAGCTGGATGGCGGTGTCGCCGGCGCAGCGCCTCACAGCCTGCGCGCCGTCACGCCCGAAGAACTCGAGGAGACGACCGGGCTCGTACCCGAGGGACCGATCCACATCCATGTCGCCGAGCAGGTCAAGGAGGTCGAGGACTGCGTGGCATGGTCGGGAAAACGACCGGTGGAATGGCTGCTCGACAATGCCGAAATCGACAGTCGCTGGTGCCTGATCCACGCCACGCACATGACTGACGCCGAGACAGTCGCGATGGCACGCAGCGGCGCGGTGGCCGGCCTGTGCCCGATCACCGAGGCCAATCTCGGCGACGGCACCTTTGCCGCGCCCTTGTTCATGGAAAATGGCGGCAAGTTCGGCGTCGGCTCGGATTCCAACGTGCTGATCGGCGTCGCCGACGAGCTGCGGCAACTCGAATATTCGCAGCGCCTGGCGCACCAGGCCCGCAACGTGCTGGCCGTTCCCGGCCAGTCGAACGGCCGCGCATTGTTCGACGCCGCACTTGCAGGCGGCAGCCAGGCGCTCGGCGCCGGCCCATCCGGCATCGCCGAGGGTTCGCCCGCCGACCTTGTCTCGCTCGACCCGAATCATCCTACCCTTGCCGGCAAGACGGGCGACGCCATTCTCGATGCCTGGATCTTCGCCGGCGGCGGAAAGATCGACTGCGTCTGGGCGCGCGGGAAGAAACTGGTCAGCGGCGGACGCCACATCCGCCGCGAGGAGACGGCACGGCGCTTCGCCGCGGTCATGAAGGAACTGTCGGCCGGCTGAGCGGCCGAGCGGAGATGCGCTGCATGGATCGAGGCGAGACGATCGAGACCGATACGCTGCACCGGCGCATCCTGTCCGACATCAGCGAGCGCATCCTGTCGGGCGCATGGCCGCCGGGTTATCGGATTCCGTTCGAGCACGAACTGGCGGCTCAATATGGCTGCTCGCGCATGACGGTGAACAAGGCGCTGTCGCAACTCGCCAAGGCCGGGCTGATCGAGCGCCGCCGCCGCTCCGGCAGCTTCGTCCGCCAGCCGCAGTCACAGGCCGCGGTGCTGGAAATCCACGACATCCGCACCGAGGTCGAGGCGCTCGGCCTGCCTTACCGCTACGTATTGGAAACCCGGGAAAAGCGCCGCAGCACCGCACAGGATCGCGCGCTGCTCGGCCTGGAGGCCGCCTCGCCCGTGCTTTGGCTGGAATGTCAGCACTTCGCCGGCAAGCGGCCGTTCTGCCACGAAGCACGCCTCATCAGCCTGGCCGCCGTACCGGATGCGGCGGACGAAGCCTTCCGCGACATTGCGCCCGGACCCTGGCTGGTCGCGCAGGTGCCGTGGAGCGCCGCCGAGCACCGCATCCGCGCCACCGCCGCCGACGCGGACATCGCCGTGGCGCTCGACATCGCCGCCGGCGCGCCCTGCCTGGTGGTCGAGAGGCGGACATGGAGCGCCGGGCATCCGGTCACCCATGTCCGCTTTACCTATGCGGCGGACAGCCACGTGCTGGTGGCGCGCTTCACGCCGTCGCAGACGTAGTTTCCTTCTCCCCGTGGACGGGAAGAAGGAAGAAACTAAATCGCGGCGGTGATGATGATCTCGACCAGGTATTTCGGCGCGGCCAGCTTGGCCTCGCCGGTGGCGCGGGCCGGCGTGTTGCCCTGAGGCACCCAGGCGTCCCACTCCTTGTTCATCTCGGCGAAGGTCGACATGTCGGCCAGCCATATGATCGCCTGCAGGATATTGGTCTTGTCGGTGCCGGCCTTGGCGAGCAGGGAATCGACTGTAGCCAGGATGTCGCGCGTCTGCGCGCCGACGCTGTCGCCCTCGCCGGTCTGGCCCGCGAGGTAAACCGTGTTTCCGTGGATGACGACCTGGCTCATGCGGGGGCCGACGTCGATACGGCGAACGCTCATTGTGCTTCCTTCCTGCTGATTGATACGGTTGGTTCGCGGCTTCTTTAGTGGCGGCGGGACCCTGGGGCAAGCATGGCAGCCCGGCGAGCGATCGGTCCAGCGAGGCCGTTGACATATGTAATAACATCACATACCAAGCTGGCACTCGAACCGACCCGTACCGAGCCGATGAACCAGCCCTGCCTCACCTTCCGCGACCTGACGCTGGGCTACAACAGCCACCCGGCCGTGCATCACCTGAACGGCACGGTGCGCAAGGGTTCGCTGACGGCGGTGGTCGGCGCCAACGGCTCCGGCAAATCCACCCTGATGAAAGGCATCGTCGGTGTGCTGAAGCCCATGGCCGGCGGCATCGCCAAGGCCGACGGCGTGCGCATCGCCTACCTGCCGCAACAGTCGGAACTCGACCGCTCCTTCCCCGCCCGCGTGATCGATCTCGTTTCGCTGGGCCTCTGGCCGCGACGCGGCCTGCTTGGCCGGCACACGAGGGACGATCGCGCGACGGTCGCCACGGCGCTTCAGGCCGTCGGATTGGAAGGCTTCGAGACGCGGCCGATCGACACGCTGTCGGGCGGCCAGCTCCAGCGCGCGCTGTTTGCCCGGGTCCTGGTGCAGGACGCGGATCTGATCCTTCTCGACGAGCCCTTCAATGCTATCGACGCCAAGACGGTCGCGGACCTGATCGCGCTGATCAAGCGCTGGCATGGCGAGGAACGGACCGTCATGGCCGTGCTTCACGACCTCGATCTGGTCCGGCAGAATTTTCCCGAGACACTGCTTCTGGCGCGCAGCCCGGTGGCGTGGGGCGAAACGCTGGCAACACTGAAGCCCGAGAACCTGCTGCGCGCCCGCCGCTTCCACGAGGCCTGGGAGGATGACGCCCCCTGGTGCGAGCCTGATGGTCATGACCACGCCGGGCACGACGGCCATGCGCACCATCACGATCATGACCATGCCCACCCTCATGATGTTGCTCCCGCGAGCGGGCCGAGGGCGGCGTGATGCAGAGCCTTTACGACCTCCTCATCGCTCCTTTCGCGGACTATGCCTTCATGCAGCGGGCGCTGTTCGGCTCGTTGATGCTGTCGCTGGGCGCCTGCCCGGTCGGCGTCTTCCTGATGCTGCGCCGCATGAGCCTGTCGGGCGACGCGATGGCGCACGCCATCCTGCCGGGCGCCGCCGCCGGGTTCCTCCTCTATGGCCTCGATATCCTGCCGATGACGATAGGCGGGCTGGTTGCCGGCATGGTGGTGGCGCTCGGCGCAGGTGCTGTCTCCCGCTTCACGATCCAGCGCGAAGACGCCTCGATGGCCGCCTTCTACCTGATCTCGCTGGCGCTCGGCGTGCTGATGGTATCGCTGCGCGGCTCCAGCGTCGATCTCATGCACGTGCTGTTCGGCACCGTGCTCGCGCTGAACAACGAGGCGCTGGCTCTGATCGGCGGCATCACGGTTGTGACGCTCGCCGCGCTGTTCGTCTTCTGGCGCGCGCTGGTGGCCGAATGCCTCGACCCGCTGTTCCTGCGCTCGGTCAGCCGGCTGGGCAGCCCGGTGCATTTCATCTTCCTCGGCCTCGTCGTCATCAACCTCGTCGGCGGTTTCCAGGCGCTGGGTACGCTGCTTTCCGTCGGGCTGATGATGCTGCCGGCCGCCGCGGCCCGCTTCTGGACCACGCGCGTCGAACCGATGTGCGCTTTGGCCGTGGCGATCGGTTTTGCCTCCTGCATCGCCGGCCTGCTTCTGTCCTACCACGCCGCCCTGCCCTCCGGCCCGGCCATCATCCTGTCGGCCGGCGTCGTCTACCTCGCCTCGATCCTGTTCGGCACGCGCGGCGCGCTGCGCTCGCGCCTCGTCGCGCACCGCCACAGAACCGCCTGATCCCATCCAAGGAGACCTGCCCATGCTGAAATATTTTCGCCGTGCACTCGCTTTGACTGTTATAACATTAAGCGGCATTGGTGCGTCGTCCGCTTTTGCCGAACCATTGAAAGTGGTCGCCTCCTTCACCGTCATCGCGGATCTGGCGAAAAATGTCGGCGGCGACCGGGTCGAGATCACAACCATCGTCGGGCCGGACGGCGACGCGCATGTCTACGAGCCGAGCCCGACCGACGCGGTGGCGATGAGCAAGGCCGACGTCGTGCTGGTCAACGGCCTGCATTTCGAGGGCTTTCTCCAGCGCCTTGTCGAGGCCAGCGCCACCGATGCCGCGATCGTGGAGCTCACCAAGGGTGTCACGCCGATCAATTTCAAATCGGAATTCGCCGAAGCGGAAGACCATGACGACAAGGACGGGCACGATCACGAGGCGCATGAAGGAGAACATGGCCACGGTGCCACCGATCCGCATGCCTTCCAGTCGATCCCGAACGCCGAGATCTACGTCAAGAACATCGCCGACGCCTTCTGCGCCGCGGACAGCGAAGGCTGCGTCGGCTACCAGACCAACGCCGCCACCTATACGAAAAAGCTGCAGGCACTGGACGACGAGGTGCGCGCGGCGATCGCCTCCATCCCGGCCGAAAAGCACGTCGTCATCACTTCGCATGACGCCTTCGGCTATTTCGAGCACGAATACGGCCTGACCTTCCTTGCCCCGCAAGGCATCTCGACCGACGCCGAGCCGTCCGCCGCCGACGTCGCCAAGCTGGTCGAGCAGATCAGGCACGACAAGGCGGCCGCGATCTTCGTGGAGAACATCACCAATCCGCGCCTGATCGAGCAGATCGCCTCGGAAACCGGGATCAAGGTCGGCGGCACGCTCTATTCCGATGCGCTCTCCGGCGCCGACGGCCCGGCCGCGACCTATATCGACATGATGAAAAACAACATCAGGCAGATCAAAGGCGCCATCCTGGGAAGCTGACGAACGGTCCTCGCCACGCCCCGCTATCGCAGTCTGGCCTGTCTCCCTCCGTGTGATGGCGACAGCCGCCAGACTGCCCCCTTCCTATCGGAGAGGAAACCGCATTGACCTTTCATGCCGGCCACCACAAATAGGCAGCCGTTCAGTGAGGAAGTTCGCCATGGAATACCGCCAGATCAGCGAAGACTATTCGGTTTCGGGCCAGATCGCGCCCGAGGATGCCGGCGCCATCAAGGCGGCCGGGTTCAGGAGCGTGATCTGCAATCGGCCCGACGACGAGCAACCCGGCCAGCCGTCGCACGATGCCGTCAAGGCGGCCGTGGAAGCCGCCGGCCTCGCCTTCCGCTACATTCCCGTGATCAGCGGCCAGATGACGGTGGACAATGTCGAGGACCAGGCCGAGGCGCTGGACGAACTGGAGGGGCCGGTCTTCGCCTACTGCCGCTCCGGTGCGCGCTGCACCAATCTCTACGGTCTTGTGCAGGAGCGGAAGCGAGGCTAAGCACGCCGCTCCCAAGGATGAAACCCGTGACCGCTATCACCGTCTCGCAGGCCATCGAGGCCATCTACAGCTCGATTCGTAACGACAATGAAGAGCTTGACAGCCACATTGCCGCACTCAAGGGCGCCATGGCGCGGGAAGGCGTGAAGGAGGTCGCCTTCGAGACGAGCAAGCTCGTGCAGCCGAACCGCCAGGGCCGCAAGTTGATGCAGTCCTATTTCAGGAAGAAGGGCGTCGCGGTCGGGTTCGTCTGAGGTTCTTTGTCGTGAAATTCGGAAGCGGCCTGACTAAACGCGCGATAGCCCACATCGCCATTTTTTGTTTTTTTCTTTTGGCGTGGCTGACGATCCCAAGACTCCTGGACAAGGGTTCGGAGTTGACAACCCTTCTACGAATGATTGCAGGGGCGGGTTTGGGCGTTACGCTAGTAAGCGCCATTCGATTTGCACGATAGATCGAAGCCTGCGTATCAGATCGGCAGCGCGCCGGTCTCCTTCAGCGTTTCCAATACGATTGCCGTCTTCACATGCTGCACGGATTCGTGCGGCAAAAGCACGCCGTTGACGAACTCCGACAGCGACTTCAGGTCGGGAGTTACCACCTTCAGGATATAATCCATCTCGCCGGTCAGCGCGTGCGCCTCCTGCACTTCGGGCAGGCGCGACAGCAATTCGGCGAAGCGGCGGGCGTTGTCGCGGTTGTGCGTCGACAGCGTCACCGAGATGACGTTGACCAGCGAAAAGCCCAGGCGGTCGCGATCGAGCACGGCACGATAGCCCCTGATGAATCCGCCCTCCTCCAGCCGCTGGCGGCGCCGCGAGCACTGCGAGGGCGAGAGATTGACCCGCTCTGACAGATCGTTGTTGGTAAGGCGCGCGTCCGCCTGCAGAAGCGCGAGGATTTTGCGGTCGAACTGATCGATCTGTTCCATATCAGTCATGAAGCAATCATATCATGCACGATCCATGCGCGTAAGAGACATTTGAAGCGGTTGAATGCAAGCACCGTGCGGGTGGTTTGAGGTATGGTTTTCGGGAGATGGCCCCTCCGTCTCGGGCTTCGCCCGAGCCCCCGCCTCTCGGCAGGGGCGAGGAAGGGAGCCAAGCCACGTCAGGAGAACTGCCATGGGTCCCTTCCCGCACGACGCACCACCCGCGAAGATCACCGAAAAGAACCCGGCCGGCACCGACGGCTTCGAGTTCGTCGAGTTCGCCCATTCCGAGCCCGAAAAGCTCGAGGAACTGTTCGCCCGCATGGGCTATTCTCCCGTCGCCAGGCACAGAACCAGGAACATCACGGTCTGGCGGCAGGGCGACATCAACTATGTCATCAACGCCGAGCCCGGCTCGCATGCCATGAAGTTCGTCGACCAGCACGGCCCCTGCGCCGCCTCGATGGCCTGGCGCGTGGTGGATGCCAAACACGCTTTCGACCATGCCGTTTCGAAAGGCGCCACGCCTTACACCGGCGACGACAAGGCGCTCGACGTGCCGGCCATCGTCGGCATCGGCGGCTCGCTGATCTATTTCGTCGAAACCTATGGCGAGAAGGGCTCGGCCTACGACGCCGAGTTCGAATGGACAGCCGAGAAAAACCCGAAGCCGGAAGGCGTCGGCTTCTACTATCTCGACCACCTGACCCACAACGTCTATCGCGGCAACATGGACAAGTGGTGGGATTTCTATCGCGACCTGTTCGGCTTCACGCAGATCCACTATTTCGACATCGACGGCCGCATCACGGGCCTCGTCAGCCGCGCGATCACCTCGCCCTGCGGGAAAATCCGCATTCCGCTCAACGAGAGCAAGGACGAGACGAGCCAGATCGTCGAATACCTGAAGAAGTACAAGGGCGAAGGCATCCAGCACATCGCCGTCGGCACCGACGGCATCTACGACGCCACCGACAGGCTGGCCGCCAACGGGCTGAAGTTCATGCCCGGCCCGCCCGACACCTATTATGAAAAATCCTTCGAGCGCGTGAACGGCCATGACGAGCCGGTCGAGCGCATGAAGAAGCACGGCATCCTGATCGACGGCGAAGGCGTGGTCGATGGCGGCATGACCAAGATCCTGCTGCAGATCTTCTCCAAGACAGTGATCGGCCC
>CAZBBT010000085.1:0-12044 GCA_964490065.1 uncultured Mesorhizobium sp.
CGTCGACATTGCCGGTGCGCTCGCCATTGCCGAACAGCGTGCCCTCGACGCGGTCGGCGCCGGCCATCAGGCCGAGCTCGGTGGTGGCGATGCCGGTGCCGCGGTCGTTATGCGGGTGCAGCGAGACGATGATCGACTCGCGGTTGTCGAGGTTGCGGCACATCCACTCGATGCGGTCGGCATAGGTGTTGGGCGTCGCCATCTCGACGGTGGAGGGCAGGTTGACGATGAGCTTGTTGTCGGGCGTCGGCTTCACGATCTCGGTGACGGCGTTGCAGATCTCCAGCGCCACTTCGAGCTCGGTGCCGGTGAAGCTCTCCGGCGAATACTGGAAGCGGAAGCCACCACCGGCCCTGGCGGCCATGTCGGTGATCATCTTGGCAGCATCGGTGGCGATCTGCTTGATGCCGGGCACATCTTTCTCGAACACCACACGCCGCTGCAACTCGCTGGTGGAATTGTAGAAATGCACGATCGGCGTTCTGGCGCCCTGGAGCGCCTCGAAGGTGCGGGTGATCAGTTCCGGCCGGCATTGCACCAGCACCTGAAGGTCGACATCGTCGGGCACGTTGCCTTCCTCGATGCACCAGCGGCAGAAATCGAAATCGGTCTGCGAGGCGGAGGGAAATCCGACCTCGATTTCCCGAAAACCCATGTCGAGCAGCAACTGGAACATGCGCGCCTTGCGCTCATGGCCCATCGGGTCGATCAGCGCCTGGTTGCCGTCGCGCAGGTCAACCGAGCACCAGATCGGCGCATGGTCGATCACCTTGTCCGGCCAGGTGCGGTCGCGGAGACCGACGGTGGGGTAGGGGGCGTATTTGCGGGCGGCATCCGGCATGCCCTTGGAGGGAACGGTTTGGGGCATGGCGGCCTCCGCGGTTATTCGCTGTACGGAATTCATCATCTTGTCTCCCGGCTGCTCGGCCGGCATTGCCGATGCACAAGCAGCGCCTTTTTGGCGAAGTCAATCGGTTTGGTGGGTCTTGCCTTGGGCAATTCCGGACGCAAAACCGCTTCGCGCTTTTAATGGAATTGCTTTGGAGGAGCTTGGCCGGGAACAAAAGCCCTGGCGGTATCGACCGCCGGGCGCTCCTTCAGCGGGCCCGGCGATCGCCGATAAGGCCGAGAAGCAGAAGGGCCGAACGCAGCGCGCGCGCGGTCTCGCCGGCGAAGCCAGTCGGACGGGAAGCGATGATGGCGCGACGCGAGATCATGGCCGTCCTCATACAGGAGGCTCCGGCGCGACGCAAGCGCCCCCGGGCCAGCGCCACGGGTCTCGCGAGGCTCTTTCCCGGCTCGTCCAAATGCGCCACACTTCGCGCCAGCGCATTGCCGTCCGAGGAGGGTGCCCATGAATTTCGTGTTCTTCTCGCCGCATTTCCCCTCGACCGGCGCCGATTTCTGCGACCGGCTGAAGAAGGCCGGCGCGACCGTGCTCGGCATCGGCGACGCGCCCTACGATTCGCTGCCCGGCAAGCTCAAGGACGCATTGTCGGAATACTACCGCATCGCCGACATGGAGGATTACGAGAAGACCTTTCGCGCGATGGGGCATTTCATCCACCAATGGGGCCGCATCGACCGCTTCGAATCGCTCAACGAGCACTGGCTGGACCTCGAAGCCGGCATCCGCACCGACTTCAACATCTGGGGCATCCGGCTCGACTACGTGCAGAACATCAAGAAGAAGAGCCGCATGCGCGCCGCCTTCCGCAAGGCCGGCGTCAACGTCATCGCCCAGCGCAAGACCTCGGAGCGCTCCGGCGCGATGGAGTTCATCCGCAAGACCGGCTACCCGGTTGTGGTGAAGCCGGACTCCGGCGCGGGCGCGGCGCATACCTACAAGATCTCTTCCAGGGACGAACTCGACGAGTTCTTCCGCATCAAGCCGGAAGGCATGAGCTTCGTCATGGAGGAGTTCATCGACGGGCTGGTCGTCACCTATGACGGGCTGGTCAACCGCGACGGCGAGATCGTCTTCGCCGCCTCCACCAAATACGACGACTCGATCATGGACGTCGTCAACAAGAACAAGCACATGAGCTACACCTGCCGGCCTTCCGTGCCGCCGGACGTCGAGGAGGCTGGCAGGAAGATCGTCAAGGCGTTCGACCTCAAGGAGCGCTTCTTCCACATCGAACTGTTCGAGACGAAGGACGGCCGCATCGTGGCGCTGGAGGTCAACATCCGTCCGCCCGGCGCATGGATGACCGACGCCATCAACTATTCCTTCGACATCGACATCTATGCCGAATGGGCGAACATGGTGGTGAACGACGCCGCCCGCGGCCCGTACAGCGGCAAATATTTCACCGTCTATGCCAGCCGCAAGGACCATATCCCCTATTTGCACGATCACGCCGACGTGCTAGCGGCGCACGGCGACAAGATCGTGCGCCACAACGCGATCGAGCCGATCTTCAGCCGGGCCATGGGCAACTACGCCTACCAGATGCGGTCGACCGATCCGCAGGCGCTGAGGGAAGCGGTCGCCTACATCCACGCCCTCAAGAGCTGAGCCATGGACATCTCCTACCACAAGCATTTCAGCGGCAGCCTCGGCCGCGACATGGAATACAAGCGCTACGGCCATGCAGGGCGGCCGGTGGTGGTGTTCCCGACCTCGCAGGGGCGCTTCTACCAGTTCGAGGATTCCGGCGGCGTCGGCGCGCTGGCCGAATTCATCGATACCGGCCGCATCCAGCTCTTCACCGTCGACGGCGTCGATTCCGAAAGCTTCTTCGACAAGGGCGGCGACGCGCAGCACCGCATCGGCCGTCACGAAGCCTATTTCGCCTATCTGCGCGACGAGGCGCTGCCGGAATTCCTGGCGACCGCCGCGGACGCCAATGGCGGGCGCATGCTGAAGCCGCTGATGACGGGCTGTTCGATGGGTGGCTTCCACTCGTCCAACTTTACCTTCCGCTTCCCGGACCGGGTGTGCGGCGTGATCTCGCTGTCGGGCGTCTATTCGACGCGCGGCTTCCTCGGCGACACGCTGGAGGGCGCCGTCTACTACAATTCGCCGCTCGATTACCTGCCCGGAATCCAGGGCGCGCTGCTCGACCGCATCCGGGCACTCAGGATGATCTTCTGTTGCGGGCAGGGCAAATGGGAAGAGCCGATGCTGGTGGAGACCCGAACCCTGGAAAAGGTGCTGAAAGCGAGGCACATTCCTGCGTGGGTCGACTACTGGGGCGGCGACGTCGACCACGACTGGCCGTGGTGGCACAAGCAGCTCGCCTACTTCTTCGGCCGCTGGCTGGACGAGGACCTGAAGCAGAGGCTGGATTAGAGCCCTATCTCCCCCGCAAGGGGAGATAGGCCGCGCTTCGCCGTTGCCACGCTGCGGAAATCCGCCCTGGCTATTGTCAAGGAACGCTCCCGGTCCGTGGTGGACCCGAGGAGAAGTCGGGGAACGAAGCCCCGGACCTTATCTCTACGACGTGTCGGGCGCGGACGGCGCGGGGGTGCGCGGCCAGCGAACCGCCGGCACGGAAATCCCATGCGACGGCCGGCCGGCTTGCGGGCCGGCCGGGCAAGGCTGAGCGAACCGCGCGACCTGCGCCAACAGGGCACACAGCACCAGCGCCAGCGCCCGGAAGCGCACCGCAAGCCGCTCCGCGTCGCCGGTATTCTCCAACGCATCGGACGGAACTGGCGCGCCGCCGAACAGGAACGCCCGCGCCTCGACCTCGCCGTGGCTCAGAATCTTCAGCACCCGCCGGCGGCGAAGGAGGGGAACGCCGGCGGCAAGGTCGGCCAGACTGGCGAGCGCGAACAGCAACGCCACGATGCGCTCCAACACATCGCGGCTCCAGTTCGCTTCTCCGTTCCAGTCTTCCATTCTGGTCTCCGTTTCGGGCAGGCCCAGTATGGAATAGGTGCAAGGGGGTGTTGATAAAGCGGGCGCGGAAATTCTTTCGCTGTTCCGGAAAACCCAATAGAAACAAGGCCTCAGACCGATCGGGAAATGTCCGCTCCTCGTTTTTTCCCAACAGTTGCCATGCCTGCCTGACGATGACGCGCTAAGCCGTCGAAGAATCAGCTTCAAATACCGCAGCCCAGCGGCATCGTTATGTCGCGCTCCCGACCCTCACCCCGTCGTGAAAACCACCGATTCCGCCGAGCGTTCGGCCGGACCATGATAGACGGCTTCTATGTTGCTGCCGTCGGGGTCGAGCAGGAAGGCGCCGTAGTAGCCGGGATGATAGTGGCGTTCGCCCGGGGCGCCATTGTCGCGGCCGCCGGCCTCCAGTCCCGCCGCATGGAAGCGGTCGACCGTCGCGCGGTCCGGCGCCTGGAAGGCAAGGTGGACGCGCGAGGTGTAGTCGTCCGCGGCGTCGATCCACAATTCGTCGGCGCTGAACCAGGTGTCGCCCTCGCGGATGGCGTCGGCGCGGCCGACGGCGCCAAGCACGGCGCGGTAGAAGCGCTTGCTCGCCTCGAGATCGCGGGCACGCAAATGGATATGGTCGATCAGGCGGCCTCGATGAAACTGCATGATGAACGCTCCTTCGGTTTGGGCAGGTCGGCAATTTCTAGCGGTCGTTCCGGTTGCGGAGAAGCGGGGTCGCTCACGCTGCTGACATTCGGTGAAAGCAAAGCCACCATAATTTTACCCGGATAATATTGACAGGAGTGCAACCCAAGGTGCATAAGTCCGCGCCCTGCGGTAGCCTGCCGCCGGAACTGCAAATCTTTTTCGCGGATATCTCTTCCATGTCCAACGCCCGGCCCGCACGCGGTCGCGACCTCACTTCCGGCCCGATCGCCAGCGCGCTGCTCATCTTCGCGCTGCCGGTGCTGGGCTCCAACGTGCTGCAATCGCTCAACGGCTCGGTCAACTCGATCTGGGTCGGCCGCTTCCTCGGCGAGGCGGCGCTGGCAGCGACGTCGAACGCCAATCTGGTGCTGTTTCTCATCCTCGGCATCGTCTTCGGCATCGGCATGGCGGCGACCATCCTGGTGGCGCAATCGGTCGGCGCGCGCGATTGGGTGCATGCGCGGCGCATCGTCGGCACCAGCGCAACCTTCTTCTTCGCCGTCTCGGCGTTCTTTGCCGTCTGCGGCTGGATCTGGGTGGACGGCATTTTGGGCCTGCTCGGCACGCCCGCCGACGCGCTGCCGCTGGCGCGCTCCTATCTGCGCATCCTGTTCGTCGCGGTGCCGGCGGCGAACCTTCTCACCTTTCTCATGACGGTGCTGCGGGGTGCGGGCGATTCGCGCACGCCCTTCTATTTCATGCTGCTCGCCGTGATCCTCGATATCGCGCTCAATCCGCTGCTGATCGCCGGCATCGGCCCGTTCCCGCAACTCGGCATCGCCGGCTCGGCCACCGCGACATTGATAGGCCAGACGGCGAGCGTGGCGGCGCTGCTCGCGCTTCTCTATGTCCGCAAGCATCCGCTGCGGCTCGCCGGCGCCGATCTCGCGCTGCTGAGGCCCGACCCGAAGCTGCTGAGGGTCGTCGTCGCCAAGGGTGTGCCGATGGGCCTGCAGATGATCGTCATCTCGGTGGCGGCGCTCACCATCATGGGGCTGGTCAACAGCTACGGCTCGCGGGTGACGGCCGCCTACGGTATCGCGGCGCAGTTGTGGACCTATGTGCAGATGCCGGCGCTGGCCATAGGCGCCGCCGTCTCCTCGATGGCGGCGCAGAATGTCGGGGCCAGGCGCTGGGACCGCATCGACCGCATCACGCTTGCCGGCGTCGGCTTCAACATGGTGCTGACCGGCGTGCTGGTGGCTGGCCTCTACATGTTCGACAGGCCGGTGCTCGGCCTGTTCCTGGCGCAGGATACGGCCGCCATCGACATCGCCGAGCATGTCAACGACATGGCCTCCTGGTCGTTCGTGCTGTTCGGCGTCACCATCGTGCTGTTCGCCACGGTGCGCGCCACCGGCGCGGTGATGCCGCCGCTCATCATCCTGATCTTCTCGGTGCTTCTGGTGCGCACCGGTTTCGCCTACTGGATGCGCGACTTCTTCGGGCAGGATGCGCTGTGGTGGAGCTTCCCGGCCGGCTCGATCTGCTCGCTGGTTCTGGCCGCCGCCTACTACCGGTTCGGTCGCTGGCGGACCATGCACATGATCGAGCAGGAAAGACCGGCCGCCGGCGAGCCGCCCGACACCGGCCTTGGCGTACCGCGCGAACGCGCCGGTCTTGGCGCGAGCTTTGAAGGGGACGCTACTCCCTGACCGCGCGCGCCACCAGCCTGGCGATGGCGGGACCGAGCAGCAGGACGATCAGGAAGCGCACGGTCTGCAGCGCCATGACGAAGGAAATGTCGACGTTATGCGCGGCGGCGGCGATGATGGCGATGGAATCCATGCCCCCTGGGCTCGTCGCCAGATAGGCCGTCAGCGGATCGATGCCGAGGACGCGGCTGATGATCCACGCCAGGCCGCCGCACATGGCGATGAGGATCAGGATCGAGGCGACGATCTGCGGCAGCGCCCGCGTCGCGTGGCGCAGGATCGGCATGGTGAAGTTGAGGCCGATGGCCCAGCCGACCGCCGCATAGCTGATCGCCAGCAGCCATTGCGGCAGTTGGAAATCGACGCCGGCGCCGAGATGAAGCGCGGTGCCGAGGATCATCGTGCCGAGGAAATAGGGCGACGGCAGCCTGAGCCGCCAGCCGACGGTCGCGCCCACCAGCGCCACCAGCAGCGTGGCGGCGAAATCCCGCGGATCGAGCGAGGGGAACCAGGCGAGTGCCGGCGGCGCCACGCTTGAGGTGTCGACCCATAGCCGCGCGATGATGGCGGCCGTCATGGAAACGAAGATGACGCGCAGATACTGCATGAACGCCACCAGCCGCTGGTCGGCGCCGAACGCTCCCGCCATCAGCACCATGGCGGTGGCCGCGCCCGGCGAGGAGCCCCAGACCGCGGTCGTGCCGGGCAGGATGCGCCAGCGGCTTATCAGCCAGCCGAGCACGCTGGAGGCCACCAGCGTCGCCGTCACCACGCCGAGGAAGAGCGGCCATTCGGCGACGAAGACGGGAAAGATGCCGGGCGAGATCGAGGCGGCGACCAGGCAGCCGACGATCGCCTGAGCGGCGGCGAAGGCGAGGCGCGGCACGCGCACGGTCGCGCCATTGGTGCCCGCGACGATGCCGGCCATCATCGGGCCGATCAGCAGCGCCGCCGGCAGGGCGGCAACTTCCAATGCACCGACGAACAGCAGCGAGACGGAGAGGATGACCAGCCATTGCACGGCAGGCGCGGTCGTGGCCAGGCGGCCGGCTGTCGATTCCTGCGGCAGAGAATCCATGTGAGCCTCATAGCCGCATGGCGGCCGCATGGTTAGACCCACAGGTGAAAAAATAGAAAGCTCTAGCCGCGGGCTTCGATCGCCGCGAGTGCGCGCCCGACGAAGCGGCTGACATAGATCACCGTGGCGCAGCCGATGGGAAACAGCACTTCGTTGACGATTGAGCCGGCGATCCGCGGCGGGGTGGGGGTGAGGCCGTTGGCGACGGCCGCATGATAGCTGAGCCCGGCTATGGTGCCGCCGAAGACGATGCCGATGCCGGCGCCGATTGCGAGGTAGATCCGCCAGCGGCCCTCGTCCCGCTGGGCGAGCTTGCCCAGCAGCCAGCCGAGGATGCCGTATTCGATCGCCCGTGCCAGGCCGATCGTGCTCAGCGCCAGAGCCGCCGGCTGGTCGGCGGCGCCGATCATGCCGCCGACGATCTTCTGGCTCGCCTTGGCCAGCGCTACCGCGAGCGGCGCGCAGATCAGGCCGAGCAGGCCGACGATCGCGGCGCGCGCCCTGACGATGGACGTGCCGATGCCGACGCCGGTGCAGACGAACAGCGACCAGGTGATGCCCTGGGCCATGTCGACGAGGAACGCCGCGCCGGGAACGGGGCCGCCGGCGGCCAGCTTCGCGGCGAGGATCAGCCCCTGCATGGCGAAGCCGAGCGCGACGGCCAGCAGGGCGATCAGGGCGATGCGCCGCAGCGCGGCCTCGGCGCCGGCGGATGCCACCTCGGCGGCCGGTACTGCTTCATCGGTCATGGTTGTCGGACCCACCCCTCACAATGCGGGCAAATCTGGCGAAAAGCATGCCGCTTTGCAATCCCTGCGTGCGGCTAGAGCATCGAGCGCTCTGACGAACGCAATCCTGCTGCTCCAGCTTGGTTTTCCTGGTCGCATTTGCGCGGACGCCAGACGATTCCGTCTGGCTGCAAAATGCTCTAGCCGGTTTTCGCGGGAAGTCCGAACCCGCCAGCCGGGTCGGTCTCGATCTGGAACTCGAAGCCGGCGATCAGCGGCCTGGCCTTGGCGATCGCCGCCTGCACCTCGGGCAGGGCCAGCGACGCCTTGTGGCTGGCGGCGTCGGTCCACACCTCGGTGACCCAGATGGCGGTGGTGTCGGCGGGATCGCGGGCGATGATATAGTTCAGGCAGCCGGGCAGGGCACCCGTGGCGTCGAGCAGGATATCGAGCAGTTCGTCGCGCTTGCCAGGCGCGGCGCGCATCTTTCCGATCAGGCCATACATCAGACGTCTCCCTGCCTGCCTCGCCGCGGCGATCTTTGCAAACAAGGCCGTCGTCGTCCAGATGCCGCGGGTCGCGCCATCAAGGCCGCAGATAGGCGTAGCCCTCGGCCTGCAGTTGCGCCAGCCTGGCGACGCCGCCTTCCTCAGCACTGGCGAAGCCGCCGAGCAGGTCGGCCAGCGCGATATCCATGCCCGACATGGTGTTGGCGCAGGCGACGGGCGCCAGCCCGTCCCTGACCAGGCCGGAAAAGCGCCCGGCGACCGCGGCGGACGCGCCTTTCGTCCTGAAGGCGCCGAGCGCCGGCCCGTGCACGACCAGCACGATCTCGACATTGCCGCCGGTGCCGTCATAGTGGTTGCGGATGTTGCCGAGCACGGAGGCGACCTTCTCGAAATCGGACAGGTGATAGGCGACCTTCAGCCTCGCCGTGCCCTGCCGGCCGGCCGCCTTCGCCTGGCTGACGCCGAACAGCGTTCCGGCTCCGGCGATCAGTCCGCGAAACATGTCCCGGCGCAGCATGAATGCCTCCCTGCCTTGCGCGCGGCCGCGAAGGGCGTGGCCACGCGGCCCTTCTTAGCATAAAATCGTCTCAGCCGGATGCAGCGGAGGGGCACATGGCGTCGTCGAGGGCAATCGCTGGACTGGGGGCGGCGGTCTGGATGGCGTCCGCAGGCATCGCTCTGGCGCAGGGCGAGAGCGGCGACCTGAAGGCTTTGAGCCCCGACGGCAAGGATGCCTGCTTCGGCCGCGTCTACGAGCAGGCGCATCTCAAGGCGCACCCGAACCAGAAAGTGCAGCGCATCTTCTTCTATCGCGGCGGCGATCCGGTCAGCCATCCGAACGAGGAGCCGGCCTACGATTCCAGCTACGACAGCTACCTTGCCACGACGGAGCGCGGGGCGAAGAAGCCGGAATGGGCCGGCGCATGGTGCGGGTCGGGCGTGGACGAGGACGGCAATCCCGTAGGCATCCACTGCGCCATGGAATGCGACCGAACGCTGGCTTCGCTCAAGATGGACGCCAAAGGCCGGCTGATCGTGGAGAATCTGGACCGCTACGTCTATCTCGATCCCTCCGAGACGGCGGAAGCCGGCGACGAGGAATACGAAAGGCTGGCGCTGGGCACGGACGACAACGGCTTCGCCCTCGAGCGCCGGCCGGCTGCCGAATGCAGGGCGGAATTCGCCAGGGTCGATCCCGTCGACCCGGCGCTGGGCGATCCGCTCAGGGTTAGGCTGAAGCCGGACCAGCCCTTCTGCTACGGGCGGGACTATGCGGCCTCCCATCTCGCGTCGCATCCCGCACAGGAGACGAAAACCATCCGCGTCTTCCGCGGCCCCGTCGAACTGGCATCCTATGCGGCGGCCGGCCGCGATCTCGACAACTGGCCGAACGGGGCCGACATCATGGTGTCGATTGCCACACGCAAGGATGCCGGCAGCACGGTGCAGAGCTATTCCTGCGACGGCGAGGGCGACCAATGGCGCTGCGTCGCCACCGGCAAGACGAGCGCTGCGGCCTGCGACGTCTCCTCGCGCGAGATCTATCTGAAGCGTGGCGCCAACGCCTCCATGATGCTGGTCAATCCCGGCAGCGGCCTGCCGATCGCCGATCTGTGTTCGAGCGAGGACAAGACTGCCAGCGACGACAGGATTTTCCGGCTCGACCCGATGCCGCAGTCGCAATGCGGGCCATAGGATTGCCGGCAGGCACGCGAAAGCGTCATCCCGGCCAAGCGAGCTTGCGAGCGCAGAGCCGGGACCCATTCCGTGACCTGAATAATGTTGCGGAATGGGTCCCGGATAGCCGTCTATCGCTACCCTCAAGACGGCTTCCGGGATGACGCGCGAAGGTGTCGCCGCTCTCAGGCGAACGGAACGGCAGCCGTTCCCTTGGGCAGCTTGGCCTCGTCGTCCGGCTCGACATGGATGGTGACGCGCACGGAGGGGATCTCGGCCTTCAGCGCATCCTCGATGCGGTCGCAGATCAGGTGGCTTTCGCGCACCGGCATCTCGCCGTCGACGATCAAATGGAACTCGATGAAGGTGGCCCGGCCGGCGATGCGGGTCTTGAGGTCGTGAACCTCGATGGCGCCCTTGGAGTTGGCCGAGATGATGTCGCGGATGCGCATGTTGTCCTGGATGTCGACGGCGCGGTCCATCAGGCCGCCGAGCGATTCGCCCATCACTTTCCAACCCTGCCAGAGGATGTTGAGCGCCACGATGACGGCGAGCAGCGGGTCGAGCACGGGCCAGCCGGTGACGACGGCAGCGACAAGGCCGACGATGACGCCCACCGAGGTCACCACGTCGGTCATGATGTGCTGGCCGTCAGCCACCAGGGCCGGCGACCGGGCGCTGCGCCCGTTGCGGATCAGCACGAGGGCCCAGGCGGCGTTGATCGCGGCCGCGCCGGCGTTGACGGCAAGGCCCTCCCAGGGCTGCGTCAGCGGGCCGGGAGCGGGCAGCGACTGCCAGACCTTGGCGATAATCAGAAGTGCAGCCACGACGATCAGCACGCCCTCGAGCACGGCCGAAAAATACTCGGCTTTGTGATGGCCGAAGGGATGGTCGGCGTCGGCCGGCGTCTGGCTGACCTTTATCGCCCAGAAGGCGGCAAGCGCGGTGATGACGTTGACGATCGATTCCAGCGCGTCGGAGTAGAGCGCCACCGAGCCGGTCATCCGCCAGGCGACGAACTTCAGCGCCATCACGCCGAAGGCGACGACGATCGACCAGAAGGCGAGGGCCGCGACGCGCTGCTTGGTCGAACGAGCCGGTGGGACTGCCGTCATTGCAAGGTTGGCGCCCTATGGCGCCCCCCTCTGTCCTGCCGGAGGGGGGCGCCATAAGGCGCCGACGCAACCGTCGTGACAGTCACGCCGCCTTTTCCTTCGCCTTGCGCGGCAGGTGCGCGACGACGTTTTCGATCATGCGCATGCCGGCGTCGCCGCCGAGCGTCATGATCGATTCGGGGTGGAACTGCACGGCCGCCACCGGCTCCTTCCGGTGTTCGAACGCCATGATGGTGCCGTCCTCGCTCTCGGCCGTCACCTCGAAGTCCGCCGGCAAGTTCACCGGATCGGCGAAGATCGAATGGTAGCGGCCGACGGTGACCTCCTTCGGCAGGCCGGAGAAGATGACGCCGGCCTTCGACACGCGGATGCGCGACGGCTTGCCGTGCATCGGCACCGCAAGCTGACGCAGTTCGCCGCCATAGGCTTCGGCGAGCGCCTGCAAGCCGAGGCAGACGCCGAAGATCGGCAGGTTTTTCGCGCGCGCCTTCGAAATGGTGGCGGCGGTGTCGAAGTCCTTCGGCGTGCCGGGGCCGGGTGACAGCACGACGAGGTCGGGCTTCAGCCGGTCGAACAGTTCCTCGGCCACCGGCGAGCGCACGGTGGAGACGTTGGCGCCGGTCTGGCGGAAGTAGTTGGCCAGCGTGTGGACGAAACTGTCCTCATGGTCGACCAGCAGGATGTTGACGCCCTCGCCGACGCGCGCGGCGGCACGTTCGGTCGAGGCTGAGTT
>CAZBBT010000086.1:0-11955 GCA_964490065.1 uncultured Mesorhizobium sp.
TGATTCTCCTTCTCATCATCATCATGGCCTCACGCACAGAATTCCTGACAGTCCCGATACGATTCTTCGGAAGATAGTCGCACACTTCCTGCCGTATCTTGTTGCTCAGGAAGTGCCCTCAATCACCATCGAGACCGACGAGAGCAGCCAAGATCTCGTCGAGATTCTTGCTTCCAAGAAGGTGGAGCTCGGCGCAGAGGAACTTGAGATCTCCGAAAGTGGCTGCCTGACTATTACCCACAACCTCTTGGATCGTGGTGTCGTAGAGGGCAAGGCCGCACACAAAATCTACCTGGCCGCCAGCGGCCGCGTCGTGGCAGAGTTTGAGATCGGACTGCCCCTCGGTCTCAACACATACGTCGAACGGGACGGCGAGCACTTCGTGTATGCCGGCGTTATTTCGGGCGAGATGCTCGACCAGTCAGTAAACACAGAAAGGACTGCCTTTGATCTTGAGGACGACCTAATCGAGGAGATTAAGAGATCCGCACTAACCGGGATCCGCGAAATCCTGTCTCCCCAGATCGGACGGGTTATTCAGCGCCAGACGGAACTCACCCGGAATGTCATCAAGAAGTACCCGCGGTTCTCATACCTGGTCGGCGATCCCCGTGCCTTCGTTGAGGCCAAGGTACCACGGAACTTCAACTCCGCGGAGCAGATCTACCAGCAACTCGCGATTTACGACTATCGCGAGAACCGCGACCTCGAGAGAAAGGTCGAAACCATGTCTCGGGGTACGGAGGACGACGATCCCGTTGAATCCGGTGTTGCGACCCTTCTCAACCGCCTCTCGCAGCAGGAATTCTCAGTGCTGGCAGACTACACGGTCCGTAGGAAAATCGTTCTCGACCTCCTCGAGAAGAGGCTCGGCTACAAGGCCGATGGAACCATGAAGCACCACGCCGAGGAGGCTCTGCACAAGTTCGTCGTACCGATGAAGGTGACCAGCACCGACGTGCACATCGACAGCCACAATCTCTGGATTGTCGACGACAAGCTCACTTACTATGAGCATTGGGCATCCGACAAGCAGATGAAGCGGATCATCAAGGAAGAAGGATCAGCCAATCGGCCTGACATCCTTCTCTTCAACGGCCGGACGGCATTCCATCGGCCGGGTACCGATCAGCCCATCGTCATCATCGAGTTTAAGAAACCCGCCCGCAACGAGTACAATGATGACGAGAACCCGTTCACTCAGATCTATGGGTACATCGAGGAGTTACGAGGTGGTGCCGTCCTGGACAAGGATGGTGGAGTGATCCAAGAGGTCGATAGCAAAACTCCGTTCTTCTGCTACATCATCGCTGACCTGACGCCAAATCTACGCAAATGGTTGAGAATGGCGCAGATCAACGTGCCGCTGCCTGGCGGCGGAGGCTTCTACGGGTACAATCCTGAGTACAACGCATTCATTCAGGCTCTCAGCTACAAGTATGTTCTCAAAGACGCGCGGCTCCGGAACGAGGCCTTCTTTAAGCGACTTAAAATCTAGGTGACGTGCAGAAAAATAGAGGTACGCGTTTCGAACGACGGGCGGCTGCTATCGAATGATTGCTTTTCCAACCGTAGCTTCCAATAGCAGACAGTCAGAAATCCACCCCTAACCAGAAATTGAAACCGGCCACCGGCGGCGGCATTCTTATCGGTTATTCGGTGACTGCCGTTCAGCCCTGTCAATCGCGGAACTCGACCGTGAAGCGTGTCCCGCCGTCCGGCGGCGTCTCGACGCTCACGCGCCCGCCGTGCAGTTCGGCGATCTGGCGCACCAGCGCCAGACCGAGGCCCCAGCCGCCGGATGCTTCCGCGCGGCCGGCGGGGCGGTAGAACGGCTCGAACACGCGCTCCTTTTCCTCGTCCGGTATGCCCGGTCCGTGGTCGCGCACCGAAAGGCACGGGCGCCCTGCCCTGCTTTCCACCGCGATCTCGACCGGCGGCGCGCCGTGGCGCATCGCGTTGAGGATCAGGTTGCGGACCATGCGGGTCAGCAGGCGCTCGTCGCCCCGCACCATGAGCGATTCTCCCTCGGCCGCCAGGCCATGTCGTGCGGCTTCCTGTGCCGCGACGGCGAGCAGATCGACCTCATGCCGCTCCTCGGGCAGGCCGACATGATCCAGCCGGCTCGCCAGCAGGATTTCCTCCACCAGTTGATCCAGTTCGGAGAGGCTCTCGGCCATTTCCTCGCGCCGCGTCGCGCTGGGTGTATCGGCGTTGAGTTCCGAGGCCATGCGCAGGCGCGCGAGCGGCGAGCGCAGTTCGTGGCTTGCGTTGGCCAGCAGCGCCCGATGCGCCGTCACAAGGTTCTCGATGCGCTCTGCGGCGGCGTTGAAGCTTGCCGCCACGCCGGCCACCTCGTCGCGGCCCTCGACCGGCACGCGGGACAGAAGATTCCCTTCGCCGAAGGTCTCGACGCCCTGGCGCAACCTCTCCAGGCGCCGGGTGAGGTTGCGGACCACGGGATAGGCAGCCAGCCCTATGACGGCGGCGATCAGCAGGAGATAGACGATCTGGCGGCCGCCCGGCCGGTCAAACGGCGGCTCCAGCCGCCCCACCACCCTGCGCCCGTCGTCGAGCCGGGCGACGAAGAAATGTTTTCCCTCGCGGTCCCGCATCCGGCGACGCTCCTCTCGCGGCAGCGGCAGCACGTCTCCGGCGGACGCGATAAGGCCGCCCGACGGCGCATAGATGGATATGTCGGCGTCGAATGCCTTGGCCAGCCGGCCGACGGTCACCTGTGTCGCCGCCGCGTCGTCGCCGGGCGGCAGCATGGCGGTGATGAAGCGGTCGCGCCGCGCCGCCCAGCCGTTTTGCTCGCGATCGCTGGCCATGTGCCAGTACATGCCCGACGCCAGCGCCACCGCGACGAGCCCCGCCACCACGGTAAGATAGATTTTTATGAAGAGCCGGCTGCGCATGGCTAGAGATCGTTCTGGTCGCGGGCGAAGACATAGCCCGCCCCACGCACCGTGATGATGCGCCGGGGATGCTTCGGGTCGGCCTCGATCGCGGCGCGGATGCGCGAGACATGCACGTCGATCGAGCGGTCGAAGGCTTCCAGTTCCGCGCCCTTGACCATATCCATCAAACGCTCGCGCGACAGCACCCGCCCGGCGTTCTGCGCCAGCGCCACGAGCAGGTCGAACTGGTAGGAAGTCATCGTCCGCTCCGAGCCGTCGAGGCGCACGGCGCGCGAATCCGGATCGATCTCCAGCCGGCCGAAGCGCATCGCCCGGCCGCCCGGCGTACCGGCGCCACGACGGCGCAGGATGGCCTTGAGCCGCGCCAGAAGTTCGCGCGGGTTGAACGGTTTCGGCAAATAGTCGTCAGCGCCAAGTTCGAGGCCGACGATGCGGTCGGTCTCGTCGCCTTTGGCGGTGAGCATCAGCACCGGCACGTCGGAGACGGCGCGGATGCGCCGGCAGGTCTCCAGCCCGTCAATGCCCGGCATCATGACGTCGAGCACCACGGCGTCCGGCGCCTGCCGGCCGATCTCGGCCAACCCCGCCTCCCCGGTCGCGGCGCGGCGGACGGCAAAGCCGTTGCCCGCGAGATAGTCGTCCAGCATGGCGGACAGCCTCGTATCGTCGTCGATGATGAGGACCGTGTCCGCCATGCTCAATTCCTAGACGCGGTTGCCGCGTCTTGCCAGCGGTCGCTTACCGGCGGTCATGGCGCTGCTTGAACTGCTCCGCCAGCTTGGCGCGCTGCTCGGGCGTCAGCGCCTCGGCCGCGTCCACCATCGCCGTGGTCAGCTTCTGCGACGCCTGGTCGATCGCGGCGACGCGCTCGGCGCGCAGCTTCTCCACCGCCGCGCGGTCGATGGTCGGGGCGGACAGAAGCGTGACGAGCTGGCCGCGCGTGTCACGGAAATCGCGCATAATCGGGCGGATCTCGCCGCGCGCGCCGTCGATCGCGGCCCAGACCTTCTTCTCCTGGTCCGCCGTGGCGTCGACGCCGTCCAGCATCCGCTCGATGCGGCCCTCGCCGAAGCCCGGACCGCCGCGGCCCCAGCCGTGATGGCCGCCCGGCCCCCACTGCCCACCGCCCCAGCCGCTGCCCTCAGCCAGCGTGACGCCGACGCCCGCGACCGCCGCCACGGCAAGCGCCGCGACCAGCCCGCGCTTCACCCAGCTCGCGCCGGCATTGGAGGCTTCCGGCGCGGTCTCGCCGGCATCGTGGTCGATCGTCTTGTCGAACTTGTCGTCGTTTTCCATGGTGGTGTTCCTTTCTTCTCGCGCGGCGCCGGAAGGCCGCGATGGGAACACGCTATCCGCGCGACGTTTCCGCCGTTCGGGGGCAATGTAAAGAAGTGTGAAGCCGGCCGTTCGCATCCGGACGGCCGCATAAATGGAACAAAACGGCGACAACGCTGGCCTTTCTGGCCCGAATCACTACATTCGGCACGATATGTCCGGCTTTCCAGACGACATGCCCTTTTTCGACGAACCGGATGCGCGGCCAGCCGCGCCGGCCGGCGGCATCGCCGCGCGCGCCATGGCCGCGCGTCACGGCCACAGCGGCCCGCCCGACTACCTGAAAGGCCTCAATCCCGAGCAGCGGCTGGCGGTGGAGACCACCGAAGGCCCGGTGTTGGTTCTGGCGGGCGCCGGCACCGGCAAGACGCGCGTGCTCACCACCCGCATCGCCCATATCCTCAGCCAGGGCAAGGCGTGGCCGAGCCAGATCCTCGCCGTCACCTTCACCAACAAGGCCGCGCGCGAGATGAAGAGCCGCATCGGCCTGCTCGTCGGCGAGGCGATCGAGGGCATGCCGTGGCTCGGCACCTTCCACTCCATCGGCGTCAAGCTGCTGCGCCGCCACGCCGAACTCGCCGGGCTGAAATCCGACTTCACCATCCTCGACACCGACGACGTCGTCCGCCTGATCCGCCAGCTCATCCAGGCCGAGGGGCTGGACGACAAGCGCTGGGCGCCGCGCACCTTCGCGCAGATGATCGACAACTGGAAGAACAAGGGGCTCGGCCCGGCCGACATCCCCGAAGGCGACGCGCGCGCCTTCGCCAACGGCAAGGGCCGCGAGCTCTACAAGGCCTATCAGGAGCGGCTTCTGACGCTCAACGCCTGCGATTTCGGCGACCTGTTGCTGCACCCGATCCGGATTTTCCGCCAGAACCACGACGTGCTGGCGGAGTATCACAGGAAATTCAAGTACATACTGGTGGACGAGTACCAGGACACCAACACCGCGCAGTATCTGTGGCTGCGGCTCTTGGCGCAAAGGCCGAAAGCAAACGCCCCCACCTCCCCCTTGAGGGGAGGTCGCGCCGAAGGCGCGGGTGGGGGTACTTCGTCGAGCGCCGGCGCCGGTGAACCCCCACCCCTAACCCCTCCCCACAAGGGGGAGGGGAATTGGCCCTCGCCGGCCGCAGGCCGAGCGGCCGACTGGCCGTCCGAGCCGTTGCGAGGCCCCCGCGGAGCGCCCGCGCCGGCAGGCGCGGAACAGCGCGTGAGCGAAGACAAACCCACACAACAAATCAATATTTGTTGTGTGGGCGACGACGACCAGTCGATCTACGGCTGGCGCGGGGCGGAGGTGGACAACATATTGCGCTTCGAGAAGGATTTCCCCGGCGCCACCGTGATCCGGCTGGAGCGCAACTACCGCTCCACCGCCCATATTCTCGGCGCCGCGTCCCACCTCATCGCCCACAACGAGGGACGGCTGGGCAAGACGCTGTTCACCGACCGGCCGGACCCCGACGACGCCAAGGTCAACGTCCATGCCGCGTGGGATTCGGACGAGGAGGCGCGCGCCGTCGGCGAGGAGATCGAATCCCTCCAGCGCAAGGGTCACGCCCTCAACGACATGGCGATCCTGGTGCGCGCGTCCTTCCAGATGCGTTCCTTCGAGGATCGCTTCATCGAGATCGGCCTGAACTACCGCGTCATCGGCGGCCCGCGTTTTTATGAGCGGCAGGAAATCCGCGACGCGCTGGCCTATCTGCGCGTCGTCGCCAACGCGGGCGACGACCTCGCCTTCGAGCGTATCGTCAATGTGCCCAAGCGCGGGCTGGGCGAAGCCACCATCGGCCAGATCCACGCAACCGCCCGCGCGCTCGGCGCGCCGATGCTGGAGGCCTCCGCCAACCTCGCCGAATCCGACGAGTTGAAGCCGAAGCCGCGCGCGGCGCTTCGCGAGGTCGCCGCCAATTTCGCCCGCTGGCAAAGCCTGATCGACATCACCCCGCACACCGAGCTCGCCGAGACCATTTTGGAAGAGTCCGGCTACACCGACATGTGGAAGAACGATCGCTCGGCGGAGGCGCCCGGCCGGCTGGAGAACCTGAAGGAACTCATCCGCTCCATGGAGGAGTACGAATCGCTGCGTTCCTTCCTCGAGCATGTCGCGCTGGTGATGGACGCCGAGCAGAACGAGGGCATGGACGCCGTCTCGATCATGACGCTGCATTCGGCCAAGGGCCTCGAATTCGAGACCGTTTTTCTGCCCGGCTGGGAAGAAGGCCTCTTTCCCCACCAGCGCGCGCTGGACGAAGGCGGCCGCTCCGGCCTCGAGGAGGAGCGGCGGCTGGCCTATGTCGGCCTGACCCGCGCCAAGAAGAACCTGCATCTCTGGTTCGTCTCCAACCGCCGCATCCACGGCCTGTGGCAATCCACGATTCCCTCGCGCTTCCTCGACGAACTGCCGGAGGCGCATGTCGAGGTGGCCGAAGGCGGCAATTCCTACGGCGGCTACGGCAACCCCTATGGCGGCTCGAGCTTCGCCAGCGGGCGCGGCGGCTTCTCCGCCGGCCGCCAGAACCCCTACGGCGCCTCGCGCTTCGACAATCTCGGCTCGCCCTCAGGCGGCCGCGCCGCCAGAGGGGACCAGAGGGGAGACCAAGGCGGCGGCGGCGCGTTCTCCAACACCTACGCCACGCCCGGCTGGCAGCGCGCGCAGCAAAACCGCACCGAGGCCACGAGCCGCAACTGGGGCACGCGCAGCGGCCTTGGCGTGGAGCGCATCGGCTATGGCGAGGTGGATTCCGGCTACGGTGCCGGTCGCGGCTCGGTGAAGGGCCGCACCATCGAGGGCGAGCTGGTGGCGAAATCGGTAGCGGACTCCCCCTCCGCCTTCACTGTGGGCGACCGCGTCTTCCACCAGAAATTCGGCAACGGGAATATTGCAAGCATCGAGGGGAACAAGCTCACGATCGATTTTGATCGAGCGGGGCAGAAAAAGGTGCTGGATGGGTTTGTGACGGGGGTGTGAATTAGTTTAAAATAGCGAGTGTTGGCGAACGTCTTCTGCTCCGTGCGGAAGCTTCACCACTCCGTTGATTAACCAATTGCCATAGGCTTTGTGAGTACCCATTGCTAAAACGAATCCATGAGACTGATATTCTTCGCCGAAACGTATTGTCATTCGCCTCAAGGTTTCAGATTCACCATAGATTCTTCGCCACTTTAGGAAAGTGGCTTCCATTTCCCAATCTTGACATGTGCCCTCCCTTTCGCCGTCCACGCAATAATATTTGTATTTAAAGTGGTAGGGAGCGGGCTCATACGGCACTAACGGCTTGACCAGTGCACCAAATAGTCCACTTGCTTCCTGCTCGTGCCATGTTTGAAATCTTTGCTTTTCGCTTGCGTATTCAGCGCTGCTTTTTTTCACGTGAAAAAATCGAGCATTCTGGGGTCTTAAGAACGCGAAACTAAGGCCCTTTCTTTCCTCTGTCGCAAGACTCGACGTCACAATCGGGGCAATAAGTTTTATTCGCTCTTCTCGCTTGTGAAGATGCCCTTCCACCTTAAGGGACCGGTGTTTAATTCTGCGGCTTTCTCGTCGCCCATCCTCCCTCGGTATGCTCCATTCGTAACTAATGATGTCCCATCGGCGAAATTTTTGGGCATCCTCTAGAGTTCTGAATACGACGGGATAGAGCCGAACCCAGTTTCCATTCGGATCGATGCCAGCGCAGCAAACAAGCTCCCCATGTGTTTTACCAACACGTGGAGCAGCTTTTACAACTATCGTCGCGCGACTTCGCTCAGTGAGGTCTGGAGTCAACTACTGTAAATCTTTTTTGGAAAATCCTTTTGGTACCCCAAGGTGCCTAACTTCAAACTTAGCCAATTTAGAGATCTCTTCAACAACAATATGCCTGTGGCACTGGTGGTGGTTTCGCTCAAAGCACATCAGACACACGTGCTTATTTTCTGCTAAATTTTTGATTGACTCCATCGACGATTTGGCTTCGTCACCGCTAATATGAGTTGTAAATATCTCTCTGAATTTCTTGAAGTTTCCGCTTCTCGCTGCATCTCTGCCTGCCTTTGGATCGCCCAGCGCTTTTAGGTGCAGATAGTCAATCTCCATTTCTTCAAGATTCTGCTTTAAAGCATTCTTGGAAAAACCCTTTTTTCGAGAAAGCGGAAGGTCTCGAATATCGATCAAAATGTCGACCTGCATATGCTTCAACAAAGACACGAAATCCTGGATAGCCGCGCCTTCGTAGCCTATGGTGCTAATGGCCATATTTGATGCTCCTTATGTATGTAAACTTGCTCAGGTCAACCCTACCCTTCGCCTACGTCACCATAACATCCTTGCGTCGATCTTGCGGGACCCGAGAAGCACAATTGCACGCCTCCCCCAGCCCTCGGCTACGGCCTCGGGCGTTCGAGTCCTTCGAAAGGTCCACCGGACCTTTCGATTTGCCTTCGGCAAACCGGCCTCTCATCCCTCCACATACTTATGCAGGATCGAATTGATCAGCGTCTGGTAGGGCATGCCCTCCTCCGCCGCGCGCGTCTTCAGCTTCACGAGGTCGCGCTCGGGGATCGAGATCGAAATCCGCTTGCGCTTGGCGTCGAGCGTCTGCCTGGCCGCCTGCTTCCAGAACGCCCTTTGCTCCTCGATATTGCCGACCGAAACCCATTCGCCGCGCTCCGAGCTTTCGATCAGGGCGCGCTCTTCGGCTTCCGTCAAATCCCGCCTATCGATCTTGCCCATGTCAGCCTCTCTGGAATTCACAGTTGGCCTTGCGGCTCGGATACATCGTCTTGAAGAAAATTGTATCACGAACAACACGGCCCATGGTCGATTTCGACAATGCTCTACCGCTGATGCCAATAGCGCTCCAGCGGAGCGCACCGACCTCCGTCATCAACTCGGTTGGAGTTCAGCGTCTCTTAAGCGTGCGTTGAGGGTGATGACGCCCTGGCGAGGGCGGGCTCCATCCAAAGCGCCGCCCCTCCCCGCCACCCTCTATCCACATCCTTCGCCGGCTTTGTTCACACCCCTCCGGCATCGCCGATAATGGCCCCGCCTCGTGCCGGGAGAGAAAGTTGGACTGGGATTTTGCAATCGAAAAGCACCATGGAGCGCTGAAGCGCATCCTGGCGATGCTTTTCGTCATGGCCGGCTTCCCGGTCTTGCACGCCTGCGGCGATGCGGCCCTCGCGGGCGGCGCTGCCACGCTGCCGCGCCATCTCCATCGCGCCCTGCTCGCCCTGCTGCGCCCGGCCGAGGCCGCCGCGCGGCGGCTCGTCATCGTCGCCGCGCGCGGGCTTGCCGTGATCCTGCCCGAGCGCGGGCCGCGACCCGGCGCCGTGGCGCCGCGCAAGGCGGGCGTGCCTGCCTTGCCGCCGAAAGCCGTTCCACGCGCCCTCACCCTGCCGCTGTTCGACCCGCTGCCGCGCTTCAACCGCCGGGTCCGGCGGACGGCCATTCCCCGCATCAGCGTCCCCGGCTTCACCGTGCCCTTCGCGATCGCGGCGCGGCGGGAGCCGTCGCCGGACGATCCGATCGACGCGGCGCGTCTCGCCTTGCGGCTGGAGGCACTGGGCGCCGTGCTGGACGACCTGCCGCGCCATGCGCGGCGCTTCGCCCGCTGGCGGGCGGCGAAGGCGGCGGCCCTCGCGCGGGAGCGCAGCGGCGCCGGGCCGGCCCGGGTCCGGCGCGTCTGGCCGCTGCGCCCCGGCCGGCCGCCGGGCCGTCATTCGCGACGAAGCCGGCGACCCGCCCACGAAATTCACGAGGTGCTGGGCGACCTGCACGGGCTCGCCGTCTGGGCGTTGAACGACACCTCATGACGGTCCGGCGCTGCCGCAAGACCCGAAAAACACGGCCGGCGCGGGTTTTCCGCCGCGCGGCGGTCGCTCCTGCGCGCCCAGTTCGCGGCTCGTCATCCCGGAAGCTGCTTGCAGCGAAGCGTAAAGCGGCTATCCGGGACCCATTCCGTGGCTTGGCCAGGTTACGGAATGGATCCCGGCTCTCGCTTCGCGTCCCGCGGTCGCTCGGCAGCGGCCGGGATGACGCAGGGACGAGATTTCCCGTCCCGCCCTGTCGGCTTCCCTCCTAACGGAACGTCCTATGCCCGGCCGTCGTTTCGAGACGCGCAGTTCGAACCGTGAGGAGACCCCCATGCCTGCCCCGAAAAACCAGATCTGTCTGTGGTACGATAAGGACGCCGAGGAAGCGGCGCGGTTCTATGCCAGCGTCTTTCCGGACTCGGAAGTCGGCGCGATCCACCGCGCGCCGGGCGACTATCCCGACGGCAAGGAAGGCAATGTGCTGGTGGTCGAGTTCACCGTCTGCGGCATTCCCTGCATCGGGCTGAACGGCGGGCCGCAGTTCCCGCAAAGCGAGTCCTTCTCCTTCCAGATCGCCACCGACGACCAGGAGGAGACCGACCGCTACTGGAACGCCATCGTCTCCAACGGCGGGCAGACAAGCCAGTGCGGCTGGTGCAAGGACCGCTGGGGCCTGAACTGGCAGATCACCCCGCGCACGCTGACCGACGCCATGGCCGCCGGCGGCGCCGAAGCCAAGCGCGCGTTCGAGGCGATGATGACGATGGGCAAGATCGACGTCGCCGCGATCGATGCGGCACGGAGAGGGTGAAGGGGCGCGCCCCTATCTCCCCCCTTGCGGGGGAGAAAGCATTTTCCTGCATTTGCGAGCGGGCTTGTCCCCGAGCACGTGCTTGGAAAATGCCAGAGAGGGGCTTTTCAGCCGCGTACCTCTCCCGGCCCTCGGCTACGGCCTCGGGCGTTCGTTCGCTCGAAAAGCCCATTCTGGGGCTTTTCGTGGCCTTCGGCCACCGCTCCTCACCCTCTTTACCCTGTCTGCAACCTTTCACCGGCTGTGGCTTCTGCGTCATTGTGCGGCTGTGCAAAAACGGCACATAGTCGACCGTCGGTTGCGGCGCACTCGAAATGCCCGCGGTCCGGCATCCGTTCGTGTCGTTCCAGTCGGTCCAAAAAAGATGGTCGAGCCCAAGCCAAGCAGGAAAAGAGGCCGCATCGCCGCCTTCTTCCTCGCCATCGACGCCTGGATCGATTCCTCGGTCTACGAACTGGGCTTCCGCCTCGGCCGGTTCTGGGAGGCCGCCACCGTCTTCTTCCGGCGCTTCCGCTTCCGCGGCTGGCGGCGCGGCATATTCGAGGTGCTGTCGGAAGGCTTCACCATGCTTGCCGGCGGCGCGGTGGTCATGCTGGCGCTCGCCCTGCCGGCCTTCCAGGAGACCACCGGCGACTGGCGCGCCCAGGGCGACTTCGCCGTCACCTTCCTCGACCGCTACGGCAACGAGATCGGCCAGCGCGGCATCATCCAGCGCGACTCGGTGCCGGTGGACGAGATGCCCGACGTCGTCATCAAGTCGGTGCTGGCCACCGAGGACCGCCGTTTCTTCGATCACTACGGCATCGATTTCTTCGGCCTGCTTCGCGCGCTCGGCGAAAACGTGCGGGCCAACGAGGTAGTCCAGGGCGGCTCCTCCATCACCCAGCAACTGGCGAAGAACCTGTTCCTCACCAACGAGCGGACGCTGGAGCGCAAGATCAAGGAGGCGTTCCTGTCGCTGTGGCTGGAGGCGAACCTCTCGAAGAAGGAGATCCTGCAGCTCTATCTCGACCGCTCCTACATGGGCGGCGGCACCTTCGGCATCGAGGCGGCGGCGGATTTCTATTTCGGCAAGAGCGTCAAGGA
>CAZBBT010000087.1:0-11619 GCA_964490065.1 uncultured Mesorhizobium sp.
TGCTTTTCGCGCCGGCGGTTGGTCTCCGCCATGGCACGTTCCATCGAGCCGGTGACCTGGTCGGCGTAAAGGATGACCTTGCCGTCGACGTTTCTCGCGGCGCGGCCGATCGTTTGAATGAGCGAGGTTTCGGAGCGGAGAAAGCCTTCCTTGTCGGCATCGAGGATGGCGACGAAGCCGCATTCGGGAATGTCGAGGCCTTCGCGCAAAAGGTTGATGCCGACCAGCACGTCGAAGGCGCCGAGGCGCAGGTCGCGCAAAATCTCGATGCGCTCCAGCGTGTCGATGTCGGAGTGCATGTAGCGCACCCGGATGCCGGCCTCGTGCAGGTACTCGGTGAGGTCCTCGGCCATGCGCTTGGTCAGCACCGTGACCAGCGTGCGATAGCCCTTGGCTGTCGTCTCGCGGATTTCGCCGACGACGTCGTCCACCTGGCTCTTCGCCGGACGCACCTCGACCGGCGGATCGATCAGCCCGGTCGGTCGGATGACCTGCTCGGCGAACACACCGCCGGATTGCTCCAACTCCCAGCCGCCGGGCGTCGCCGATACCGCCACGGAAAGCGGGCGCATGGCGTCCCATTCCTCGAAGCGCAGCGGCCGGTTGTCCATGCAGGAGGGCAGCCGGAAACCGTATTCGGCCAGCGTCGCCTTGCGGCGGAAGTCGCCGCGATACATGCCGCCGATCTGCGGGATGGTGACATGGCTTTCGTCGACGAAGATCAGCGCGTTGTCCGGCACGTATTCGAACAGCGTCGGCGGCGGATCGCCCGGATTGCGGCCGGTCAGGTAGCGCGAATAGTTCTCGATGCCGGCGCAGCTTCCCGTAGCCTCCAGCATCTCCAGGTCGAAGCGGGTGCGCTGCTCCAGCCGCTGTGCTTCCAGCAGACGGCCAGCCTTTTCAAGCTCTTGCAGGCGATGCTGCAACTCTTCCTTGATGGATTTGATGGCCTGATTCAAGGTCGGGCGCGGCGTCACGTAGTGCGAATTGGCGTAGATCTTGACCGACTTCAGGTCGCCGGTCTTCTGGCCGGTCAGCGGGTCGAACTCGGTGATGGATTCGATCTCGTCGCCGAACATGGAGATGCGCCATGCCCGATCCTCAAGGTGAGCGGGAAAAATCTCGATCGTGTCGCCGCGCACGCGGAAGGAGCCGCGCACGAAGTTGGCGTCCTGGCGCTTGTATTGCTGGGCGACGAGGTCGGCGAGCAACTGCCGCTGGTCGAGGCGGTCGCCGATCGTCATCTGGAAGGTCATTGCCGTGTAGGTCTCGACCGAGCCGATACCGTAGATGCACGACACCGAGGCGACGATGATGACGTCGTCGCGCTCCAGCAGCGAGCGCGTCGCCGAGTGGCGCATGCGGTCGATCTGCTCGTTGATGGAGGATTCCTTCTCGATGTAGGTATCGGTGCGCGGGACGTAGGCTTCCGGCTGGTAGTAGTCGTAGTAGGAGACGAAATACTCGACCGCGTTGTCGGGAAAGAACTTCTTGAACTCGGCGTAGAGCTGCGCCGCAAGCGTCTTGTTCGGCGCCAGGATCAGGGCAGGGCGCTGCGTCTCCTCGATCACCTTGGCCATGGTGAAGGTTTTTCCGGACCCGGTGACGCCGAGCAGCACCTGGGTGCGGTCCTCGTTGGCGATGCCCTCGACTAGATCCTTGATCGCGGTCGGCTGGTCGCCGCGCGGCTCGAATTCGGATTCCATCCGGATGGCGATCCCGCCCTCGGACTTCTCCGGCCGCTCGGGGCGGTGCGGCGTCCACAGCACGCCGTTCTTGTGCAGCGGGTTGCCGCTCTCGATCAGGTCGGCAAGCGCCTTCACCGTGGCGGTGACGCCGGTATTGGAAAGCGTCTCGGCCTCTTCGAGGCTGATGTCGAGGCCGGCGACCGGGTTGAGGCCGACCGCCGCGCGCTCCTTGGCCGAGGCCGCACCGCCCATCGAGGTGCCGCGCGCGGTGCGGGTGGGGGAGGCGCTTTTCTCGGGAATCTTTTTTGAAGGTTTGGGCGATTTGCCAATCTCCCCCCTTGAGGGGGAGATGCCCGGCAGGGCAGAGGGGGGTGTCTCGCGCGAACTCGCAAAGGGGGCACCCCCCTCTGTCGGCTTCGCCGACATCTCCTCCTCAAGGGGGGAGATTATCTGCCGCCCATCCTTCTCCGCTTCCAGCGAAATCTGCTCGGCCCAGTCCGAGATCGAGCCCGTCAGTGGCGCGCCGGTGAATTCGGCCTGCGGCGCCTCGGCGAAGCCGCCGCGATGCAACGGTTCAGACGCGTCGATATAATCGGTAACGGCGTTGCCTCGCTTGCGCGGCGCCGTGCGTTCGTCCTGCGCCGGGCGCGTCGCTTTTTCGGGAGATTTGGCCATGCGCCGAATATGGGTGGAGTCCGGCGAAATGGAAAGGGTGCAACGGAGCGAGGAGGATGCGGTCGACCGGATGCTGACAGAGGGCTGTCAGGAGGCCCCCTCGTGCCGTCGGAAGATGTGGATGGCGCTCACAAAAAGTTGACGTAACGTCATGATGCTGATCTTATGCGCCGCAGGGCACTGGCATGAGGCAGGCTGCGGGACGTGGCCGCCTCAGGTTTCCAATTGTGGAGGATTGGACATGCCACTGCTCACAGCACTCGCACTCAGCATCGGAATATTGGGCGGCATCGCGACCTGGTTGTTCGTCGGGCCGATCGCCGGCTTCGGCCTGCAGATATGGGCCGCCTTCGTTGCCTGGGCCGCCTACTATCACTCGGGCGGCAAGGAAGCCTCGCTCAAGAGCAACATTCCCGCCCACATATGGGGCGCGATCCTCGGCTGGGTGGCGCTGCTCGGCATCAACGGCTTGGCCGGTTCGCTCGGCGTGCCGCTGGCGGCGGGGATCTCGGTGGCGATCACCGTCATCGTGCTTGTGCTCGGCGCGAATATGTCGCTCTTCGCCTCGATCCCGTCGGCCGTCTACGGCTATGCCTGCGTGGCCGCCTATGCGCTGCTCGCCGGCAAGCTGGGCACGCTGACCGCCGCTTCGCTGGTGGACAATCCGCTGATCAACATCGTCGTGTCGATGGTGATCGGCGCGCTGCTCGGCTGGCTTTCCGAGCGTATCGGTGGGGCGCTGGCGACCAAGACGCCGGCTGCAGCCGCAGCCTGAACCCTGGCCGCGCGCCGGCCGGGCGTTCGCCGACCGGCGCGCGGCAATTTTCGCTTCCCTTGTGCCCGCGGCTTCACGCGGGATCATCGGGGAGTCCAAAGCTTTTACGCATGTCTTTGTCCCGAAACCGGTGTCCACTTTCGGGAGACATGCTTTAGATGAGCGGACCATCCGGGCCGCTCATGTCGAACTTTCCGCTCGCCTACAGACTGTCGTGGCTGCCACGCCTGCTGAGCCCTTCGCTCACAGGCGACCGACGCAGTTTCGCGCCGCCGGCCGCGACATGGCTCTATCCGCCACCCGCGCATGCTGCCCGGCTGGTGTTCATCGGCGACATCTCTGCGGTGGCGAACCGCATGACGCCTGGCGTTCATCCGTCGATCCGGGATCTGTTTGCCTCCGCCGATCTCGTCGTCGGCAATTGCGAAAGCCCGGTCGTGGAGCGGGCGCATGCGCCGCTCGGCACGGCCCTCGGCATCCGCCACGCGATGAGCGAGCGCTTTCTGGCCGACACGCTGGCGGCCGCCGGCATCGCGCGCAACAGGCTGGTGCTGTCGGTCGCCAACAACCATGCGCTCGATCAGGGCATCGATGGCTTCGACGAGACGCTGGCGGTACTGCGGCGGCTCGGGATTCATGCCGTAGGACTGGCCGGAGAGCCGATGGCGAAGATCGCCATCCGTCCCGCGGCTTCTCGGCGTGCGCTGACGATCGGGCTTTTGGCCTTCACGCAATGGCGTAATGCCCGGCCCGAGGCCTTTACCGGCCGTGTCGGCATGGCGGACGATCTGCCGGCTTGGCCAAGTGAAGACTGCGATCTCTCCTGCGCCTTGCCGCACTGGGACTGGGAGTTTCGCCATTTTCCGCGACCTTGGACGCGCATGCTTGCGCAACGGCTGGCAGACGCAGGTGTCGGGCTCATCGCCGGTTCACATGCGCATGTCGTGCAGCCGATCGAGCAAATGGGCAATGCGCTCGTCGCCTACGGCCTGGGAGACTTCCTCGGCACCGCGTTGCCACGCCAGCCATGGCCGGGTCGCATCGGTGCCATGCTGGTCGTCGATATCAGTCTCGATCCGGCGACGCGCGGTGGGATTGCCAGCCACCGAGCGCATTTTTTCTTCCGCAAGCGCGACGGCAAGCGTGAATGCCTGGTGCCGATCGAGGCGCTGGAACAGCCGATGCGCGACAAGGTGCTCAGCCGACTCGCCGTTATCTATCCATCGGTCCGCGAGGGCTGACAGGCCTCCCGGGCTCCGGACGTCCGGGAACGAGAAGGCGACTTTCAGTCAAAACCGGTTATCATGCCCGCTTGGAGCAGCTTCATGCGGGGGTGTCGTGATGGACGCAGCGGGCTTCATGCCGAGCGAAACGGTGCTTTCCAGCATCCGCAAGGACATCGAGGGTTACGAGACGCAGCGTGCCGTGGCCGAACGGCAGGTGCGGTGGCGGGTCCCGGTGTTTGTCGGTGCCGTGATCGTGGCTGTGCTGCTCATCGCATGGGGTTTCAATGCGGTGGCCGATCCATACGAACAGTGGCTTTCGACGCCGCACCTGTTTCTCTACGTGCTCGGCCTGATTCTCGCGATCGGCGCCTACCTCGTGGCAATGTGGCCGGCCGTCAGGGCAAAGCAGTCCTTTCGTGACAGGCTGCTGCCGATCGTCTTCGGCTTCATAGAGGATGTCCGCTATCGCCATGGCTGGAAGCCCGATTCCTTCGACCGACTGCCCGAGGATACGGTCGGTTCGTTCAACCGGCAGGATTTCGACGATTTCGTTTCCGGGCGCTATGACGGCTTTCCGTTTGAACTCTACGAGGCGGAACTCTCGAAAAAATCGGGGAAGAGCAGGACCACGGTGTTCCACGGCGTCATCATCGCCTTCGGCGCGGCGGCGCCGTTTCCGGGGGTTTTGGTGGCCGGCCGCAAGGCAGGTGCCGTCACCGGCTTCTTCCGCAGCATCTTCGGCGGCGGTCTGGAGGAATTGACCAGCGGCGTGCCGGACCTCGATGAAGCCTACGAATTCCGCACCGACAATCCGGAAGCCGCGCAGCCATTGGTGCGCGGGCGGCTGGCCAAGGCGCTGGAATGGCTGAACGAGAGCTGGCCGAGCGGCCAGGCACGGGTCGCGCTCTCCGGCGGCGACGGCTTTCTTCTGCTGCCACACACCAAGAATTTCTTCGAGCTGCCGGCGATCTCGACGCCGCTGGACTACAAGAGGCATGTCGAGCCGATGATCGCCGACATGGCGGCGGTGCTCGCCACGGCCGCCTTGGTGCGCAAGGTGGCTGAAAAGGAACCCGGCCAGGCTGAAAGCCCGTAAGCCCAGCCGGCCGGCCCTTTTCGTTTCGCACGGACATGCGATACCTTCGATCCGGCCGGCCAGGGTGGCGGCCATGTTTGCGAAGCGGCGAAGGACGGTCATGGGAGAGGGACGCAGGCGATTTCGGCTGTCGCGTCGGGCGCTTCTGGGCACCGCGCTGCTTGGCGGCGCGGCGCTTTGGTGCGGCAACACGCTGGCCCGGCTGGGACGAGGGCCGTCGGGCGCCAAGGACGCCGGACGCATTGCCGACGTCGACGGGGTGACGCTGACGCTCAAACCGCTGGATGTTCCGCCGGCCTACGACCCGTCTCTGCCGTGGCTCGCCAGGGGTGGCTTCCTCAACGACGCCAGCGGCCTGTCGCGTACGCTGGTCTATGGCGTCGTCGAAGTGTCGAGCGAGGAGCACGTGGCGAAGGCGCTCGCTTTCGCCCGGGCCAACGGCTTGCGCGTCTCGATGGCGGCGGTGCGGCACTCGATGGGTGGGCAGGCCTTCGACGACAATGCGCTCGTCCTCGACATGAGAAAATTCAATCGCGTGACGGTCGACGCCGACGCCCGGACGATGACCGTGCAGCCGGGCGCCACGTGGCACGATATCCAGAACCTGCTGCATCCGCGTTTCGCGGTGAAGGCCATGCAGTCGACCGACATCTTCTCCGTCGGCGGCTCGCTGTCGGTCAACGCGCACGGCATGGACCATCAGGCCGGTTCGGTGGCCGGGTCGATCCGTTCGCTCAAGATGATGCTGGCCGACGGTTCGGTGAGGACCTGCTCGCGCGGCGATGAGCCGGAACTGTTCCGCCACGTCGTCGGCGGATACGGCCTGTTCGGCGTGGTGCTGGAGGCGACGCTCGACATCGTCGACAACGCCGTCTACCGGACCTCGCGCGAGATCATCAAATCCGACGACTTCCCGCGCTATTTCGCCGAGGTGCTGGAGCCCAATCCGGATATCGGCCTGTTCTACGGCCATCTCTCGACGGCGCCGGGCAATTTCCTCGAGGACATGATCGTCTATCGCTACGACAAGGTCGCGGATCGACCTCCGGCCGACCAGCCGCCGCTTGGCGAGCCCGGCGCCGTAGGCCTGAAGCGCGTCATCATGAACCTGGCGAAGTGGGGCAGCGCGTTCCAGGAATTCAAATGGTTCATGGAAAAGTCGCTGGAGCCGAAATTCGAGGCCTGCACCGTGACGCGCACGGCAGCGCTCGGGGAGGGCGAGGCCTGCCTGGTGACGCGCAACAACCCGATGCACGATTCGGTGCCGTACCTGTTCAACGACCTCGCCGGCGAGACGGACATACTGCACGAATATTTCGTGCCGCGCCCGGCCTACAACGCCTTCATCGCCGAAGCGCGCGAAGTGCTGCGCAAGCAGAAACTGCCGGTGCTGAATGCCTCGGTGCGCGTCGTGCACAAGGAAGACGTGGCGCTGACATACGCGCCGGAGCCGGCCTACTCCCTAGTGCTCTACATCAACCAGCCGACGACCGAGGCAGGCAATGCCGACATGCGCGAGTTGACCAGGGCGCTGATCGACGTGACGATCAGGCATGGCGGGCGCTTCTTCCTGCCCTACCAACTTCATTTCACCGAGCGGCAGTTGCGCGCGTCCTATCCGGAAATGCCGGATTTCCTGATGGCCAAGATAAGATACGACCCTCAGGAACTGTTCTATTCGACGTTCTACCGGGCGGTGAAGAGGCTGACCGTCACGTTCTGAACGGTCGGCATCGACCGGTCAGGCCGATGCACGCGCCGTCTTGGCTCGCGAGGTCGTGCGGCGCGCCCGAGGCCGCGCCGGGAAGGTCTCTGGCTGATCGGGCTTCGCGGGGGCTGCCGCCTTCTGCTGCCGCAGGCCCGCGACGGTGCGCGTCAGGTCGTCGATCCTGGCGCGCATTTCCTTGATCTGCCGCTCGTGCTGGCTGGCCTGCCAGGTCCGCTCCGTCTGGGCCTCGGCCACCGTATCGGCCAGCTTGCGCTCGGCAAAGGTCCTTGCCGCTTCCGCCTCGTTCAGCCGGGTGTTCAAGGCGTTGATCTCGGCCGAGGTCTCGGTCTGGTCGGAGACGCCCGCCTGGATGCGGGAGACAAGGCCCTGGTTTTCCGAGCGGAGCACATGGATCTCGCTCTGGTAGAGTTCCTCGCGTTCCTTCATGTCGCGGTTGAAGCCGGCGATGGTCTCGTTGGCTTCCTGGAGCTTCTGCTCGAGCGAGTCGGCGAGCTGCTGCAGCCTGGTCGCTTCCTTCTCCTCGCTGGCCAGCTTGGCGGCCATCTTGGCGATGCGCGCCGTCTCGTTGGCATGGAGCGAGGAAAGGTCCTCGAACTTGCGGCGGGTCTCGGCCTGGCGCTGCAGGGCCTTGTCGAGGTCGAGCGCGAGGCCGATGTTCTTTTCGCGCAGCAGTTCGTTCTCGCGCGTCGTGCGCTCGGCCTCGCTGTTGCGGGCGGCGAGCGTGGTGTGCATCTCGCCCTGCGCCAGTTCGGCGCGCGAGGCCGCGCTGCGCGCCTCGACGGCCTCCAGCTTGGCCGAGGCGAGCTCCTCGCGCATCGTGTCGGCTTCGCCGAGCAGCTTGGCCTCGCGGCGCTTCAGCACCTCGATCAACTGGTCGTAGCGGGCGCGGAGCTTTTCCAGCTTGTCCAGCCGGTCGCCGAGCTTGCGGTTCTCGTTGGAAAGGCTGGCCGCGGCGAGTTCGAGTTCGTTGGCGCGCCGCACGTCGGCGTAGCAGTCGTCGAGGAAATCGCGGCCGAGATGATGGGCGGAGAGCATCCTGGTCAGCGCGGTGCCGATCGTGTCGAGCTGCTGCTGCATGACGTTGCGCGCCTCGTCGAAGGCGGCGATGTCGGTGATGCGGTTCTGTGCGTGCGCCGTCATGCGGTCGGAGGGCTTTTCCTCCAGCAGGGCGGGCTGCTCTTCCGGTTCCGCGGCAAGGTCCTGCCCAGGCTCCATTGCCTCCATTTCGGGCAGCGGCGCTTCGGCCTGCTCTTCTCCCGTCAAGGCCGCTTCCGATTCCGGCGGCAGCATGAACTCCTCGTTCAGAACGTCGTCCATGTCGCTTTCCAGCGACACGAAAGCGCGCTTCATGCTGTTCTTGCGGGAGAGAATGTTGGCGAGATTCATTGCGTTGCCCTGCCTCGTGCTACCGGCCACAACTCCGGCGTTCATAATTTGTTAATAAATAATACATGGTTTCAATGGCTTGGGAACGGGCCGGCACCACGACCTTCATTTATAGTAAACGTCGCTAATATTCGCCTCAGTCGCCCCCGGTCGGCAAGTCCCCATTTCGGGGGATATGTTTTCCAATACAGAGGCAATTTACTTGGAAAGCTTCGGGGAATTCATGCTCCCGATTGAACGTCTCGGCGGCACGACCTTCCCGCAACCGCCGCGTCAATAATCGTAGACGTGTTCGAGCCTGGCGCCGGCTTTCATCAGCAGCGGCAGGACGGTGTGAAGCTTCCGCACGGCGACGATCAGGCCGGTCCGGCGTTGCCGCGGGGAGGCCGGGATCGGATAGGAGAAAAGCTGCATCGAGCCCTCCGGCGGCGGGACCGCCGCGTCGGAAAGCACGGTCAGCATGATCTCGTCGTTGCCGCCGATCTCGACGAAGGAGACGCCCTTTGCGATCAGGCGCGGGATCATCTCGGTGAACACCTGGTAGCGCTTGGTGACGAAGACCGCGCCGTCGTCGCCGAAGTCCCGTTCCAGCGCCGTGTCGGGCTCGTTGCGGGTCGCCTCGCCGACCGGACCCTTGGCCCAGACATGGATGTCGAGCAGCGCCGGATCGGCGGTGGCGGCGAGAGCCGACCGGATAACACCGGCATAGGCCTGCTTGACCGTGTAGGCGAGGCCGAACGCGACCTTGCGTTCGCCCGGCCGCACGCTGCCGTCGCTTGGCCCCGGTTCGACGGCGAACAGGCCGGCGCGCTTTTGCGTATAGGGAAACTCGTACCACGGCACCTGGTCGAGGAAAGCGGCGTAGTCGGCCGCGACCGTGGCCAGGTAGTCGTCGGCCGCTGTCCGGCGGCCGGCGGCGATCTCGGTGGCGCGGCCGATCGTGTTCTCATAGGCCCATTGCAGCACGTGCTCGATCGTGTGGCTGATGCCGATGACGGCGAGCATCTGGTGGTTCTGGAAATTGAACGGATAGGCCTCGCTGGCGCGGATGACCATCGCGTAGTCCTGCCAGAAGCGGCCGACATAGGACCAGTAGGGGAAGCCGCTCGGCTGGTCGTCCTTCACATAGGCGGCGTAGTCGCGCGCCGCATAGACGATCGCCCATTCCGGATAGGTGAGGAAGGTCGATTCCTCCGGCCGCTGGTAGCCGGGGATTTCGGCGCGGACCTTGTCGGCAAGTTCCTTCGGCGGGGATGCGCCGAGACCGCCCGGCGGGGCGCCGTCTTCGAGCGCGGATGTGGTCAGGAAACCGTAGGCAAGCCCGACGATCGGAATGAACACGACGATGACGGCCAGCCAGAAGGCCAGTTTTGCGAGGCGCCAGAGCCAGCGGAGCAGGACCACGGTTTCGCGCTCAGGCGGTGGCGAAATGGTCGCGGACCCGCTTCGACAGCACGAAGCCGGCCCACACCGCGAAACCGCCGATGACGATGTGCGGCAGGTTGGCGAAGAAGCGGGCCGGGAACTCGATGTCGTCGAAGGAACGGAAGCCGTTGATGAAGATGCCGGCGTCGAGGCAGCCGGAACCCGTGACGAGGCCGAGAATGCCGTCGAACAGATAGACCGAGCCGAACAGCTTGAAATAGAAGACCGACTGGCGATGCGAGATCATCGCGGCGACCAGCGCCCAGACGCCGGAGAAGGCGTGCAGCAGGTCGTCGTACCATTGCAGCGAGAACAGGCCGAACAGGTTGCCCTCGGCGTCGTTGAAGGCCGGCACGTAGCCGATGGCGACGACGCCGAAGAACAGCACGGCGTAGGCGACGGCAAGCTTCTGGATCAGCGTCATGAGCGAGTCCTTCAATCCGGCGGCGCGGAGTGTAGCCGATTTGACGGCGGGGTGAAGACTTTGTGCCCTATCCCCCTTGTGGGGGAGATAAGGGCACGTTTCATCGTCGCCACGCCCGGATTTTCGTCCGTCTGGCCATTGTCCAAAGAACGCTCCCATCACGCCGATGGGAGAAGTCGGGAGGCGGGATACCGGACCTTACGACGTGTCGATCACAGGCGGTGCCGGAGCGTCCAGCCAGCGGACCGCCGGCGTGGACATCCTGTGCGACGGCCGGCTGGTTCGCGGCCCGGCCGCGTCGTCGAGAGTGAATTGCCTGGCTTGCGCCATCAGGGCGCACAGCACCAGCGCCAGCGCCCGGAAACGGGCCGCGAGGCGTGCCGCGTCGCCGGTATTTTCCAACGCATCGGACGGAACCGGCTCGCCGCCGAAGAGGAACGCCCGCGCCTCGGCCTCGCCGTGGCTCAGGATTCCGAGCACCTGACGGCGGCGAAGGTAAGGAGCGCCGGCGGCAAGATCGGCCAGACTGGCGAGCGCGAACAGCAGAGCCACGATGCGCTCCAGCACATCGCGGTTCCAGTTCGCTTGTCCTTCCCAGTCTTCCATTCCGGTCTCCATTTCGGGCCGGACACAGTATGGAGGAGGCGCGGCGGGTGTTGATAGTTTTCGGCGGGGAGGGCAGACCGAAGGCTCCAGGGAATTGAAAAGGCTGGATAATTTTTTTGAGCGGTTCTGGAGGTGTTCACAGGCTGAGGGCGCGGGCGCCGTCTATCTCCCCCTTGCGGGCAGGGGAATCGCATATGAGGTTCGATCCCCCTCTCCGTCTCGGCTTCGCCGAGCCACCTGGTAGCTTGTTTTTTGCCGGCTCTGCTAAGAAGGCAGGAGCGGTGGCGCGCGAAGCGCGACGGAGAGGGGGCATTCGCTATATGCAATTGCCCTGCCCGGAACCCCAAAAGACAGTCGGCGCCGGGATTTCTCCCAGCGCCTCCCTGTCAGATCAGGAACCGGTCGCGGCAGCAACATCCGAAGAGTATCGCGCCATGCCGGCCTTGATTTTGACGGTCCCTGCCCAGTCGCTACCCGGAGGCGGCATCCGTTCCGGGACCACACCGGCAAAACCCTTGCGAGCCTTGCGGCGTACCATCGAAGGACTTTCCCGGCCTTCATGGTTGCATCGGTCCGCCATCGGCGTTGG
>CAZBBT010000088.1:0-11355 GCA_964490065.1 uncultured Mesorhizobium sp.
CTCGCCATAGGTGATGAATATCTTCTGGCCGAAGAGGCGATAGGTGCCGTCGCCGGCCGGTTCGGCACGGGTCCGCAGCGCGCCGAGGTCGGACCCCGCCTGCGGCTCGGTCAGGTTCATCGTGCCCATCCATTCGCCGGAGACGAGCTTTTCCAGGTAGGTTTCCTTCAGTTCAGGCGAAGCGTGCTTTTCCAGCGCCTCGACCGCGCCCATGGTCAGCATCGGGCCGATGCCGAAGGCCATCGATGCCGAGTTCCACATTTCCGTCGCCGCCACCGCCAGCATGGTGGGCAGGCCCTGCCCGCCGAATTCCTCGGGACCCGAGAGCGCGTTCCAGCCGCCCTCGATCCAGCGCCGGTAAAGGTCGGCCCAGCCCGGCGGCATGATGACCGCACCGTCCTTCAGGACGGCGCCCGTCTCGTCGCCGACCTTGCGCAGCGGCGTGATCTCCTCGCCGGCGAAGCGGCCGGCTTCACTCAGGATCGCGTCGACGAGATCCTCACCCAGGTCTCCGAGGATACCGCCCTCCAACGCCGCGCGAAGGCCGGCAATGTGCTTCAACGTGAAGGCAATGTCTGCGACCGGTGCGCGATACATGCGGCTTTCCTCTCTCCGTTGCTGCTACTTTTTACGTAAACGTCAAACCATGTCACGCGAATTCTGCGCCCTTTCAAATGCACCTTAGGCCTAAGCCGAAGCCCGACCGATCGCTCTCAAAACAATTCATTAACCATGGTGCCGCAGAGTCGGCTTTCGTTGTTGTATGAGGTTCAACGTGCGGGCGCAGGCGCTTCGTCGCATCGCATTTGCCGCCTTCGCCGCAATGGCATGTCTGCCGGCGGCGAACGCATCGGATTTCTCCGCTCCCTGGGACAACGGCCGCGCGCTTGTCATCGACGCCTACGAATACAATTCCATCGACTGGGGCGAACTGGCTTCGGACAAGCGCATCGTCGGCTTCATCAACAAGGCTTCGGACGGCCTGGCGCCGGCCTATTCCTGCTCCGGCGACGAGAGCGCGATCAAACTGTGCAAGGCACTGTGGAAACGCCACGCCGTGGCCCGCGAACTGTTCCAGACCCGCAAGGTAGTGGCCAAGGCGCTCGGGCTGAAATGGGGCGCCTATCATCTCGCCCGGCCAGGCAATCCTGTCGAGCAGGCCGACAATTTCGTCGATTTCGCCGATCCCGGCCCCGACGACCTCCTGGCCCTCGACATCGAGGACAACGACCCGACGAAATGGATGTCGCTGGAGGATGCGGAAGTGTTCGTGCGGCAGTTGCATCGCCGCGTCGGCCGTTTCCCGCTGCTCTACACCAACGAGACGACCGCCCGTCACATCGCCGAAAACCGCGACCGCTACCGCCTGCTGTCGCGCCTGCCGCTCTGGTATGCGCGCTACAAGCCGGATATCGGCACGCATTTCCCGAAAGGCAATTGGCGCTCCTACACGCTCTGGCAATTTTCGGCCCAGGCCAATTGCGGGCGGCGCGCCTGCCCCTACCGCGCGCCCGGCACGCCCATGGATATCGACGTCAACGTCGCGCCCATGGACGCCATCGAACTGCGCGCCGCATGGCCGTTCGGTGGACTGGTCGACGTGCCGGCGGACTATCTGGCCAGCGTGCCGATACCGGTGGCGCGCGAAAAGGCGCTGAAGGGCGAAGTGACGATCGCCTATGCAGACGTCGCGCCGCCGCCGGACCTGGATGAGATCGTGGCCACGCTCGGTAAAAGCTGGAAGAGCTTCGTCGCGGGCTTCCGCCTGCCGGTCGCGACTGCCGAGAACCCCTACCGGGAAGGCATGGCCGAACATACCATTGCCAAGGCGGAGGAGCGGAGGAACGCCCTGGTCGCGACGGCATCGCCGCCCGATGTCGATACGATCGTCACCGGCTCGACCGGAGCTTCGGCAAAGAGCATCGATCGGGTCAGCCGGTCTCCCGCTCGACCGCGCGCCAGCCGATATCACGCCGGCAAAAACCCTTTGGCCAGTCGATCCGGTCGACCGCATCATAAGCCTTCGTCTGCGCATCGCGCACGGAAGCGCCGGTAGCCGTCACGTTCAGAACCCGGCCGCCATTGGCGACCAGCGCGGCGGCGTTGATCGCGGTGCCGGCCTGGAAGACTTTCGCGCCGTCTGCCTCCGCTTCCTCGATACCGCGGATGACGGAACCCTTTTCCGGCGTGCCGGGATAGCCGGTTGCGGCCATCACCACCGTCAGCGCCGCTTCATCCTTCCAGCGCACGGAACTGTGCGCGAGTTGTTCGTCGACGGCGGCATTGAGCAGCACCAGCAGGTCATCCTTCAACCGCATCATCAGCACCTGGCATTCGGGATCGCCGAAGCGGGTGTTGTATTCGATCAGTTTCGGCCCGTCGGCGGTGATCATCAGGCCGGCGAACAGCACACCTGAAAAAGGCATGCCACGCGCCGCCATGCCGCGCATGGTCGGCTCGACGATCTCGCGCATCGTCTTCTCGACCATCTCCGGCGTCATCACCGGCGCCGGCGCATAGGCGCCCATGCCGCCGGTGTTCGGCCCGGTGTCGCCCTCGCCGACGCGCTTGTGGTCCTGCGCCGTGCCGAAGGGCAGCGCGGTCCTGCCGTCGCACAGGCAGAAGAAGCTTGCTTCCTCGCCGGTCAAAAACTCTTCCACCACGACCTCCGCGCCCGGTTCGCCGAGACAGGTGTCGACCGCGGCGAGCGCCTCGTCCAGTGTCATTGCAACGGTGACGCCCTTGCCCGCAGCCAGGCCATCGGCCTTGACGACGATGGGCGCGCCCTGCTCCTTGACATAGGCCTTTGCCGCGGCCGCGTCGCCGAAACGCCGGTAGGCGGCGGTGGGGATACCGAATTCGGCGCACAGATCCTTGGTGAAGCCCTTGGAACCCTCCAGTTGCGCCGCCGCCTTGGACGGACCGAAGACGCGGAGGCCGGCGGCGCCGAGATCGTCGGCGATGCCCGCGACGAGCGGCGCTTCCGGCCCCACCACGACGAGGTCGATCTTGTTCTCCCGGCAGAAGGTCGCAACCGCCGCATGATCGGCGACATCGAGGGGGACCACGGTGGCTTCCTCGGCAATTCCCGGATTGCCCGGCGCGGCATAGAGCGCAGAAAGCAGCGGCGAAGCCGCCAGTTTCCACGCCAGCGCGTGCTCGCGCCCGCCGGAACCGAGAAGAAGGACGTTCATGGGCTGGTCGCTTTCCTTGAAAGGTCAAGCCACCGGCTATTGACGGAAGGACGCCGCGTCAAGGCCGCAATCGCAGACCGGTTATCGGAAATAAAGGTTGTCTACCTGCCGTAGTGGAACCGGCACGCGGCGATTTCGAGCGCCTGTTCATCGCCTTTGCCGATGACCCGATAGACGAAACGGTGCTCCTGGGTGATCCTGCGGGACCAGAAGCCCTTCATATCACCGACAAGCGGTTCCGGCCGGCCCATGCCGGCAAACGGGGTGCGCATGGTTTCCGTGATGAGGTCGTTGATGCGCACCATGATCCTGCGATCATACTCTTGCCAGAACAGGTATTCCGACCAGGACTGGGAGGAGAAGACCAGTCTCATTCCTCAATGAGGTCCCGCTCGACCCCCTTGCCTGCATCCAGTTCAGCGATGGATTGGCGCAATCGTTCGGCGTTCGCGGGCGTACTCAAGAGATGAAGCGTCTCGCGGAGACCTTCCAGTTCCGCCAGCGGCATGATGACGACCGGTTCGTGGTTCTGCCGGGTGACCACCAGTTCCGTCCGGTCCTGTTCGAGTTTATCGAAGTGCTTCGCCATATTGGCACGCAATTCGGTGAGAGTGACGTAGCCCATTTTGCTCAGCATCCTTTCTGTACGTATATACGTACATTTATGGAGTATTCAAGTCAACAAGCGCTTGACGCCTCCCTCATCCCCTGCCACTCCACGGCACATGGAAACCATCCAGTCACGCGCCGCCCGGGGCCGCGTCGCCGACGCTCCGAGCGGGCATTGGGTCTACAAGGCCCTGCCGCGCGCGGTGTGGCCCTATGCGCAACTTGCGCGCTGGGACAGGCCGATCGGCTGGGAATTGCTTCTGTGGCCCTGCTGGTGGTCGGCGGCGATGGCGGCAAGCGCCTACGCGCGGCCCGGCGATTCGCTTGTCTCGCTGCTGCCGTCGATCTGGACGCTCCTGCTATTCCTGATCGGCGCGATCGCCATGCGCGGCGCCGGCTGCACCTATAACGACCTCGTCGACGAGGACATCGACAACCAGGTCGAGCGCACCCGCTCGCGGCCACTGCCGTCGGGCCAGATGAGCCGCCGGCAGGCCTGGGCCTTCCTCATCGGCCAGGCAATGGTGGGGCTCGCCGTGCTCCTCCAGTTCAACGGCTTCGCGGTCGGCCTCGGCATCGCTTCGCTGGGAGTCGTCGCCGTCTATCCGTTCATGAAGCGTATCACCAATTGGCCGCAATTCGTTCTGGGGCTTGCCTTCTCCTGGGGCGCGCTGATGGGCTGGGCGGCCGAGTTCGGCGATCTGGACGGCCCCGCCGTGCTGCTCTACGCCGGCTCGATCCTTTGGGTCATCGGCTACGACACGATCTACGCGCACCAGGACAAGGAGGACGACGCCATCGTCGGCGTGCGCTCTACCGCCCGTCTCTTCGGCGAGAACACGAAATCCTGGCTGGTCGGCCTCTATGGCGGCGCGCTGATGTGCTTCGCGCTGGCCTTCGCCGCAGCGCAGGTTCCGCTCGTGGCCCTGGCCGGGCTGATAGCTGCCGGCGTCCACATGGCGCGCCAGATCATGGTCCTGGATATCGACAATCCCGACCAGTGCCTGAGACTGTTCAAATCAAACAACGTCGTCGGCTGGCTGATCTTCGCCGGGCTTGTCGGCGGGGCGGCATGGGTGGCGCTGAAGCCGATGGTGTGAATGGCCTCCCTCCCCCTTGAGGGGAGGGTGGCCGCGCAGCGGCCGGGAGGGGTCCTCTCAACCGCTCCGACGCAAAAGTACTCCTCGCCCTTTGGCCGGCGACCCTCTCCCGCCGCCCTTCGGGCGGCACCCTCCCCTCAAGGGGGAGGGATGGGCGCTACTCCCTTGCGATAATCTCCTCGCCGCCGATCACCAGCCTGAGGCCGAGATCGCCCATGCGGCGGCGCGCCAGGAAGCGCGGGCGGCGCTGCGTCGAAGCGCGACCCTTGCGACGCTCCTTGGCCGGCGCGGTCTTGACCGCGACGCCGAGCGATTCCTCCAGCGTGCGGGCAACACCGTCGGCCTCGACCAGAAGCATCGGCAGCCGGTAGGCCTCGGCCCAAGCGCGCCAGTCGGCGGCGATGTCGTCGAGATCGTCGGCCACCAGCAGCGGCACCGACAGCATGGGATCGTTGTGATAGAGTTCGAGCGTCACCGTGACATTGCCGTCCGGGTCCTCGATGGCGCGCGCGGCAACGCCACGGAAAACGTGCGCCGGCAATGCGATGATGGCCGGCACGCCGCTCATCTCCAGCAGGCGACGGATCACCGCGCCACGCTGGTCGATGGTGAAGGTCACGTCGCCGAAATCGTCGCGAGTGGCGTAGCTCACCACCTGCGGCAGGCGGAACGGGTCGAGGCGCATGTTGCGCCCGGCCCAGACTGGCTTCAGCCCGGTGTTCATCGATTGCTTTCCCTGTCTCTCCTGAGAGCCGGTTTTCCGGTCCCTCCAGCCGGTTTTTCCGGCCTTGTTGGGGAGACAGTAGCGCCGCGTCCTTACCGTCGCGCTTAAGAAAGTCGGTTAAATTTTGCTGATATTGCGGATGGTTAGCTAAATCCCACCGAGCGTCCGAAAAGCAACGTTCAGATAACCTTACCGGGATTCATGATGCCGGCGGGATCAAAGGCCGATTTCACCCGGCGCATCAGCTCGACCGCCACCGGCGGTGCGGTGGCAATCAATTCGTCGCGCTTCAGCTGCCCGATGCCGTGCTCGGCCGAGATGGAGCCGTTCAGTGAGCGCACCACGTCATGGACAGCCTTGTTCATCGGCTTGTAGAGCGCCAGAAACGCCTCGTCGTCGCCGGCTTCGGGACGCGAGATGTTGTAGTGCAGGTTGCCGTCGCCCATGTGGCCGAAACAGACCGGCCGGGCGCCGGGGCTGACGCCTTCCACCGCCCGCGCCGCCTGCTCGATGAAGGCTGGGATCGAAGCGATCGGTACGGAAATGTCGTGCTTGATCGAGGCGCCTTCCGGTTTCTGCGCTTCCGGCAGCACCTCGCGGAAATTCCAAAACGCTTCCTGCTGGGCAAGGCTGGCGGCGATCACAGCGTCATCGACGATCCCCTCCTCCAGCCCGGCGCCGAGAATATCCTCGATCAATCCCCGCGCATCCTCGGACGAACGGCCGGAAGAGATCTGCATCAGCACATAGCAGGGCCAGTCCTCGACCAGCGGGCGCACCACGCCGACGGCATGGCGCAGCGTGAAGTCATAGGGCAGCCGGTCGATCAGTTCGAAGGCGGTGAGCGCGGCGCCCGCGCGGTCCATGGCGAGCGAAAACAGCGCCAGTGCGGCTTCGGGTGATTGCACACCGACAAACGCGACTTCCCTGCCCTTCGGCTTGGGAAACAGCTTCATCACCGCAGCGGTGATGACGCCCAGCGTGCCCTCGGCGCCGACGAACAGATTCTTCAGGTCGTAGCCGGTGTTGTCCTTCTTCAGCTTGCGCAGGTCGTCGAACACCTCGCCGGTGGGGAGCACCACCTCGACGCCGAGGCAAAGCTCGCGCGCATTGCCATAGGCGAGCACGCCGGTGCCGCCGGCGTTGGAGGAAAGGTTGCCGCCGATCTGGCACGATCCCTGCGCCGCCAGCGACAGCGGGAACAGCCGGTCGGCGGCATCGGCCGCTTCCTGGAGCGTCTGCAGGATGACGCCGGCCTCGACCGTGACCGTGTTGGAAAGAGCGTCGATCTCGCGAATGCGGTTCAATCTGGACAATGACAGTACGATCTGCCGGCCCGAGGCGTCCGGCACCTGCGCGCCGACCAGGCCGGTATTGCCGCTCTGCGGCACGACGGACGTGCCCGTCTCCGTGGCCAGCCGCATGATCCTGGAAACCTCCTCGACGCTGCCGGGCCTGAGCACCAGCGCGGTGCGGCCATGCCAGAGCCCGCGCCTTTCCTCGAGATAGGGCGCGATGTCGGCCTGGTCGGTCAGCGCGTAGCGCTCGCCGACGATTGCCGCGAAGCGGGCGATGAGGGCGGGATCGAGTTGAAATGCCGTTTCGTTCAAAGCGCCACGCCCCTTTTACGGATGATCCTGGTCACGAGACCTGCTTTGTGCGCAGGCCAGCCCTTGTACAGAAATGCAAAGCGGCAAGACAGGCGCAATTGTTCAACATCCCGTTTACCGGCGATCAAGGCCGCGGTGCCGCCGCCCTCGCCAGCCTGTCGTTGATCGCCTCGCCCAGGCCCTCGGCCGGCACCGGCTCCGCCGCGATGGTCGCGGCGCCGCTGAAATCGAGCGCCTGAAGAAATGAAAAAAGATTTGTTGCCGCCTCGCGCAGGTCGCCCGTTTCGGAAAGGTTTCGCACAGCGACGGCCTTCTCCCAACCCTCGGCACGGCGCGGCCCGAACGCCAGCAGCGCCTCGCCCGGCCGTACCGCCTCGACATCGAGCCGCATCGCCGCGCCGGGCGCGTAGTGCGACGCCATCATGCCGGGGGCCTGGATGCCGCCGTCCGCACGGCGCATCAGACGCACGCCGGCGGCCGCCTCGACCTCCTCGGCCGCAACGCCGCCAGGCCGGAGCAGGCGCAAACCGCCACCCTCGACCTTGACGATGGCCGATTCCAGTCCGACCGGGGTCGCGCCGCCATCGACGACCAGCTTGATGCGCGGACCGAGGTCGCTTTCCACCGCCTGCGCCGTCGTGGCGCTGATCCTGCCCGACGAATTGGCGCTTGGCGCCGCCAGCGGCCGGCCGAGCCGGCCGATCAGGTCGCCGCCGAAGCCGCGCGGCATCCTGAGCGCGATCGTATCCAGCCCGGCCGTCGCGAGCGGATGAATGCCGGCTTCGGCCCTGAGCGGCAGAACCAGCGTCAGCGGTCCAGGCCAGAATTTTTCGGCGAGTTTTTTCGACAGCGCATCGAAGCGGCCGATGCGCTCGGCCATCTCCCTCGAGGCGACATGAGCGATCAGCGGATTGAAGCGCGGCCGGCCCTTGGCCTCGAAAATCCGCGCCACCGCCGCGCCGTTGGTGGCGTCGCCGGCCAGGCCGTAGACGGTCTCGGTCGGAATGGCCACGACCTCGCCCGCTTCGAGCAGCGCCAGCGCTTTCTCGATCGCCTCGCCGGCAGGTATGATTTCGGCCACGCCAGAACTCCCAGGATGCGGCTGCCTATCGCGGCGGCGGCGCGGCGGCAAGGGCTCCGTCGGCAAATCGTCGATGCGTAAAATGCCGGGCTTCCGCGCAAGCCGGCATCAATCCGGCCATGCTAGGGATGGCGGCATCGGGCAATATTGCGGGGTGTTTTCATGCGTGGCATCGCTATCGCCGTCCTGTCGCTGGCCATGGTGTCCGGCGCGCAGGCATCGTCCATCCTGGTTCTCGACGGCAGGCCGGCGGGCAATCCTTCGATCGTCACGCCCAGCGAGACGCAGGCAGGAACCTCTTCGGTCGTGACCGCCGGCGCTGCCGGGCCGGGCATGACAGCCGGACCGTCCATCGTCGTGCTCGGCGAACCTGCGGTCAGTGGCGACAAGGTGGCGGCCATCCCCGAGGCATCGCGCAGGAACGCCCGCCCCGGCGGCGTCCTGGTGATCCGCGCCGGCGTCGCCGGCAGCGCTTCGGCCGCTCCGGCGGCCGCTCCCGCGGTCGCGGCGGCCAATGGGGACGGCAAGGCGCCGACCCTGCGCGACGCCATGACCGAGGCCGGGCAGGCGCCCGCCATGCCGCAATAGGGACTCTTCCCGCTTGACGGCGGGACCGCGCAAAAGCACCATCGAGCGGACCCGCGCGACGACTTCGCCGCCGCAATTTCGCCAAGCGGGCGCGGTCAATCTTGCGTCGGGTTTCCGGCGCTGGCCGGGTTCAGGGCAAAGGGGTTTTCGATGAACAGGGTCGCATTGTTTGCCGGCGCCGCGCTGATGGCTGCCGGTGTCTCGGGCACGGCGAAGGCCGACGAACTTCTCGGCAGCTATGTCGCGCGCATCTCCGACCGGGACCACTACGCCAGCGACGGCTACGCGCTGGACAGCGCGGCCCAGATGGTACGGCAGGACCGCGCCAATTATCACAAGTTCCACAAGCGCGACCGCGACGACGAGGACGATGTCTGGTTCCGCGGCAATGACGACCGCGCGCGGTTCGAACGGATGCTGCGGCGGCCGGGCGCCATCGGCCGCTCGGTCAAGCGCGCCATCACCCAATGGCCAGCCTCTGATTCAGGTCGATGTCTACGAGCGCAGCGTGGAAGTCAGCATCCTGGAGGACTAACGCGGACCGGCCTCAACCAGCGATTTTCGAGAAATCCGCGACCTGACCGGTGGCGGCGCGGATGCGCGCCAGCAGCGCCAGCCGATTGGCGCGCACGGCCGCGTCCTCGTCGTTGACGAGAACTTTCTCGAAGAATGAATCGACGGGTTCGCGCAGTGCGCTGAGCGCCCGCATGGCGTCGGAAAAATCCTCTTTTCCAATCGCTTCGCCGGCTTGCCTCTCGGCCTGATTCACCGCCGCGAAGAGGGTTTTCTCGGCCTCGTCGCGGAACAGCGACGGATCGACGGCGGCGGCGATGGCCGTACCCTTCTTCTCCTCCGCGGCGAGGATGTTGGCCGCGCGCTTGGTGCCGGCAAGCAGGTTCTTGCCGTCCTCGGTGTCGAGGAAAGTGCCGAGCGCCTCGACCCGACGCACGATGGTGAGCAGGTCGTCGTTGAAGGAATACCCCTCGCCCGGCTCGGCGCTGCGCGCCGATCCACCCTCTCCCACAAGGGGCGGGGGGGCGCCGGCCGCACCGCCGCGCCCTTTCTTCTCCCCTTGTGGGAGATGGTGGCCGAGCGAAGCGAGGTCGGATGAGTGGTGTTGCCCTGACGCTAGCACGGCGTCGATCAGGTCATGCCGCGCGCCCTGCTCGCGGAGATAGACCTTTAGCCTGTCGTGGAAGAAGGAGAGGAGATCGGAGGCCAAAGGCCACGCTTTAGATATAGCTTGAGTTTCGAAACGAACTAGCTCCAGATCGGTAAGCCAATCCGAATTGAGGGCCAGCCAGCGATTTTGAGGATCATCCATGTACTGGCCGAAAATATCATCCGCCATCGCCAGCCGGCCTGATATCCGATCATCAGCCACGAGGAGATCATTCGCGACCAACAATGCTTGCTTTGTGAAAAGTTGGAGCAGCCCCGACCTAACCCCATTCTCCACCAATATCCTGATCACTCCCAGCGCCGCCCTCCGCAGCGCAAATGGGTCCTTGCTTCCCGTGGGTTTCTCGTCGATGGCCCAGAAGCCGACCAGCGTGTCGAGCTTGTCGGCCAGCGCGACCGCGATGGACACAGGGTCGGCCGGTACGCGGTCGGACGGGCCTTGCGGCTTGTAGTGTTCCTCGATGGCCGCCGCCACGGAAGGATGCTCGCCCTGGAGCAGCGCATATTTGCGGCCCATGGCGCCCTGCAGTTCCGGAAACTCGCCCACTACCTCGGTTTGGAGGTCGGCCTTGGCCAGCACCGCGGCGCGGGCGGCGAACTGGGTGATCTCCCCCCGTGCGGGGGAGATGCCCGGCAGGGCAGAGGGGGGCGACGTAGAGCGCGCCGCTTCGAGATTGGCATGTGTATCACGGTCCGGAGAGGTCGGCGGGACAGCGCCCCCCTCTGGGCTGCCGCCCATCTCCCCCACACGGGGGGAGATTGCTTTCGCCACCACCGGCGCCAGTTCCTGCGCCAGACGCCGGATGCGCTCGACCCGCTCGCCCTGCGTGCCGAGCTTGGCGTGGAAGGTGACGCCGAGTTTGTCCAAGCGAGCCATGCGTTGGTCGAGCGGCTTCTTCAGGTCGAGGCCGAATTTTTCCGCCGACGGCTTCAGCGTGTCGAGGTCAGGCAGGTCGGCCTGGTCGGTGTTCCAGAAATAGAGCGCGTCGGAAAGGCGCGCGCGCACCACCTTGCCGTTGCCGCGCGCGATCTCCCGGCCCCCGTCCTTCGCCTCGACATTGGCGGTGATGACGAAGCGGTTGGAGAGCGAAACGCCGTCCCCCTGCGGGCGCGTGACGAAGCATTTCTGGTTCGCGCGGATGGTGAGGCGGATGACCTCGGCCGGGATCGCCAGGAAATCCGCGTCGAATTCGCCCATCAGCACCACCGGCCATTCGACCAGCCCGGACACTTCCTCCACAAGCGCGTCGTCCTCGACGAGATCGAG
>CAZBBT010000089.1:0-11313 GCA_964490065.1 uncultured Mesorhizobium sp.
AGTGGGTGGTCGACGCCACGCGCGAATGCTTCACCCACGCCAAGAAGGTCGGCGTGCGCATCGCCGTCGAGCCGCTGAACCGCTTCGAGACCTATCTGTTCAATCGCGGCGAGCAGGCGATGGCGCTGGCGGACGCGGTGTCGCCCGAATGCGGCATATGCCTCGATGCCTATCACATCCACATGGAGGAATTCGACGTCGCCGAGGCGATCCGCAAGGCCGGCAATCGGCTGTTCGACTTCCACGTCGCCGACAACAACCGCTTCGCCGCGGGGTTGGGCACAATCGACTGGAAAAGGATCGTCGGCTTGTTGAAGGAGGCCGGCTATGACGGCGCGCTCACCAACGAGTTCGTCGCGCCGGTCGACCGCACGCCGGCCAATCGCTACCCGGACATGGTCGAGCGCAACCCGGTCGACATCTCGCCGGAGCAGTTGAAGTTCATCCAGGATCACGGCTCGAGCCTGCTGACGGAAAAATTCTATACCGACCAGATGCGCATCACGGCGGAGACGCTGCTGCCGCTGATCAAGTAGTCGCCGGCCTGAAAACGAGTCCCGCTGCCAGCGGGTCGGGGGTGACCCATGCGCATCAAGTCCGTCCAAGCCTGGTGGGTCCGCATCCCGATCGAGGCGGCGCGGCAGCACCGCAGCGATTTCGGCCAGGTGACGACCTTCGACGCCGCGATCCTGCGCATCGAGACCGATGACGGGCTGGTCGGCTGGGGCGAGGGCAAGAACGCCGCCGGCAGCACCGGCACGTACGGCGCGCTGGTTCACATGCTCAATCACGAGATCGGGCCGCAACTCGTCGGCCGCGACCCAGCCGACATCGCGATCATCTGGGAGGCCCTCTATAACGGCTCGCGTCACGAGACGGCGGCGCGCGAGGGTCACGCCATGCCGCAGATCGCGCGGCGCGGCATGAGCGTGGCGGCGATCAGCGCCGTCGACATCGCGCTGTGGGACATTCTCGGAAAATCGCTCGACCAGCCGGTATGGCGGCTGATCGGCGGCCGCAAGGCGGATCGCCTGCCGGCCTATGCCTCGGGCGGCTGGGCCGATGCCGGCAAGATCGGCGAGCAGCTTCGTTCCTATGTCGACAGGGGCGGGTTCAAGGCGGTCAAGATGCGCGTCGGCGCCATGGATGGTCCGCCGCATGTCTCGGCCGCGCGGGTGCATGCGGCGCGCGAGGCGCTCGGCCCCGACATCGACATCATGGTCGATGCGCACGGCACCTATACGGTGGCGGACGCGAAGCGCTTCATCCATCTCGTCGCCGACCAGAACCTTTCCTGGTTCGAGGAGCCGGTGATCGCCGATGACAAGCCGGGCATGGCCGAGGTGCGGGCCAGCGGTGCGGTGCCGATCGCGACCGGCGAGAGCGAGGCGACACGCTACGCCTTCCGCGACATCGCCGTGCTCAAGGCGGCGGACATCCTGCAGCCGGACCCGGCCTTTTGCGGCGGCATTTCGGAAGCCATGCGCATCGGCACGATCGCCAGCGCCTTCAACCTGCGCTTCGCGCCGCATCTGTGGGCCGGCGCCCCTTGCTTCTTCGCCGGGCTGCATATCTGCGCGGCCGCGCCCGCCTCCTTCATCATCGAATATTCGCTCGGCGCCAACCCGATGATCCACGACCTTGTCGAAGAGACTGTCGAAGCAAAGGACGGTATGATAGCGATCCCCGAAAAGCCGGGGCTGGGTTTCACCGTCTCGGAGAAATTCCTGGAGGCGCACGCGCAACGCTGCTGACGATGAAAGAAAACACGCTTCTGGCGGAACTCGCCGCCTACCTCTTTTCGCATTGCGACAGCGCGACCGGTCGCACGCCGTCCGAACGGGAACTCGCCGAGCATTTTTCCGTCAGCCGCGGCCAGATCCGCGAGGCGCTGGCGATCCTCGAAGCCATGCGCATCGTCGAGCGCCGCGCCAAGTCCGGCATCTATGTCGACACCAGGCAGGCGAGCGTCGAGGCGATGGCGCTGTTCGCGCGCGCCGGCCTGCCGCTCGATCCCGTGCAGATCTACGAGACGGTGGAGCTCAGGAAGATCCACGAGATCAAGGCGGCCGAGCTCGCCTGCGTCCGCGCCACCGAGGAAAACTACGCGCGGCTGAGGGAAATCCTGAAGGAATCCGAAGAGCAGCTTGCCGCCGGACACGGGCTGGCCAGGCAGGACCGGGATTTCCACCTCGAGATCGTGCGCGCCACCCAGAACAGCGTGTTCTACCGGATCTGCAGCGTCTACTACGTGATGGGCGAGCAGCGGCTGCCGGTCTATTTCAACGATCCCGAACGCGGCCGCAAATCCCATGCCGAGCACATCCAGATCTACGAGGCGCTGTTGCGCCGCGACGGCAATCTCGCACAGGCGCTGATGAGCGCGCATCTGCAAGGCGCGGAGAGTTACTGGAAGGGCCTCATCGGCGGGGCAGGGGTTGTCGCCAAGGACGATGCGGCGCTGGAAAAGGCGTAAGCGCCGATGCCGCTGATCCTCTCCACCCACACGCTGCACCCGCACGCCACTGAAATGCTTTCGGCCGCCGGCGATCTGAAAATCGCCTCGGCGCTCGATGCCGCGACGCTGACAAACGAGGCCCGGGACGCCGACATCGTCATCGTGCGTGCACCGCTGCCGGAAAAGCTTTTCGCCGAGGCGCACCGCCTCAAGGCCGCGGTCCGCCACGGCGCGGGGCTGGACATGATCCCGATGGAAGCGGCCACCGCCGCCGGCGTGCTGGTGGCCAACGTGCCGGGCGTCAATGCGCGCTCCGTCGCCGAGCATGTCCTGTTCGTGTCGCTGGCGCTGTCCCGGCGCTTCCGCGCTATGGACCGCGACCTGCGCGACAAGGGCTGGCTCGCCGGCCGGGCGCATGCCGACGGCAACCATGAACTTTCCGGACGCACGATCGGCATCGTCGGGCTTGGCGCGGTCGGGCGGCAGGTGGGGCACATGGTCGCGCACGGCTTCGGCCTCAAGGTGATCGCCGCCACGCGCAGCGCGAGACCGGCGCCGGAGGGCGTGCGGTTCGTGCCGATCGACGATCTGGTCGCCGAGAGCGATATCGTCGTGCTCGCCTGCCCGCTGACGCCGGAGACACGCGGGCTGATGAACGCGGAGCGCATCGCGCGCATGAAACCCGGTGCGCTGCTGGTCAATGTCTCGCGCGGCCCGGTGGTCGAGGACGAGGCGCTGATTTCGGCGCTGCGCGAGGGCCGCGTCGGCGGCGCTGCGCTCGACGTGTTTTCCACGCAGCCGCTGCCGCCGGACCATCCCTATTTCTCGTTCGACAACGTCATCATCACCCCGCACATGGCCGGCATCACCGAGGAATCGATGCTGGCCATGGGCACCGGCGCGGCTTCTGAAGCGCTGCGCGTTCTGGCCGGGGAACTGCCGGTCAATCTGCGCAATCCGGAGGCGGTGGAGCGGTACAGGCAGAGGTTTCTCCCTATCTCCCCCCTTGCGGGGGAGAATGGATTTTCACGATCTTAGCGGCGCTCGGCACACCATCCCAGGGTCTCCGCGACGGCCTTCGGCCTGCTCCGCCCTGGGATGACGAAGGCGTGTTTTATCCTCGCCACACCCGGAATTTCTCCCGTCTGGCCTTTGTCAAAGAACGCTCCCTTCTTAGCCGAAGGGAGAAGTCGGGAAGCGGGGCGCATGGCCGAGCCTCTCTAGTCTAATACGTGGCGCAGCGTCCGCGCCCCGCCGGTGTTCTTGCCCTCTTGCGGGTACGCGGGCCTCCCCCGCGGGTAGCGCAAGTCAGGCCCGGGCTCTGGGCTTCTCACCGAACGGCGCACCGTTACGCCGCCCACCCGGCACCGCCGCTCTCCCTCGATACCCGGTGCGCACCGAGTTTCCCGCGAGAGCGGTGCCCGGATTATCCGCGCGGGCTACGAGACGTGGATGAAGGATTGGTCGAATTTTTTAGAACCTATTGAATTGAAAGACTTCTTTCTCGATTCCGAGTGAAATATTTCCACATGCCCGCCTGCCGCAAATTTCCCGAAATCGGGAACGAGAGTGACTTCATGAAGTCAGCCCTGTTTGCCATCCTGGTTCTCGTGCCGGCCGCGCCGGCCGTCGCCGGCGAAGCCAGCTATGTCTATTGCGACAACGGCCTGCGCTGCGTGATGGCGCCATGCCCGTCCAACAATGCGTTCGACCTCAGTACCGGGGCGGTCATCAGAGGCGTGTCGATCGATACGGAAAAACTTCCGGCGAAGGATCGGACAACGGACCTGCCGAACGATCTCTATGCGGGAAGGCTCGTTGTCAGGGGCTTCATCGAGGAGCGGACGGTGAACCATACGGGCAAGGCTTACCGACTGCCCTATCTGGTCGTCACGGCGGTCGAACGTGCCGCGACATCGAGCGAGACCGCCCGCTGCAAGGCGCGGTGAGCGCCGGAAGTTTGCCGCGTATACGGGGTTGCCTCAACTCTTGGCCGTCGCGCACCCCCACCCCTGTCCCCTCCCCACAAAGGGGGAGGGAGACGCCGACACCGCTATTCGCCCAAAGTTACCAGCGTTGGCGGGTGGCGGCGCTGCCGCAAAGTCCCCCTCCCCCTTGTGGGGAGGGGTTAGGGGTGGGGGTGCAACGCCATATGCGATTGCCCACCGCCTTCGAGGAAAAGTGCCCGGCAGGGCGATGAGCGCCGACGGTCAAAGCAGACGGCGTTACCCTTTGAGCATCGTCTCCACCGCCGCTGCCATTGCCAGCAGCCGGCGGTCGTGGCCGCCGCGGGCCACCAGCATGAGGCCGGCGGGCAGGGGGCTTCCGGGCATCGGCAACGAGATGGCGCACAGGTCGAACTGGTTGGCGACCTGGGTGTTGCGAAGCAGCAGGCCTTCCGCACGGTCGCGGACAGCTTCGTCTGCCATGGCGGCGATCGGCGGCGCCAGGATCGGCACGGTCGGCAGCGCCAGCGCGTCGAAGCCGGACAGGCGCTCGTCCATCATCGCGACAAGCTCGCCACGTCGGCGCAGCGTGCGGATATAGACGGCTGCGGGAATGGCCGCCGCGCGCGACAGCGGCCCGGACACATGCGGATCGACCGGTGCCTTCGCGCCCGTCGCCAGCCAATCGGCGTGGATTTCCGCGCCCTCCATTGCGGCGATCGAGGCGCGTTTCGTGGCGATCCGCATCTCGGCCAGCAGGTCGTCGATGCCGTTGTCCGCGATATTTGTTTTGGTAAGTTTGAGCTTACTGATGCAATCCTCGAATAGGCCGGCGATCTCCGGCTCCATATCGCCGAACAAGACGCCACGCGGGATACCGATGCGCAGGCCGGCAAGCGTCAGGGATTGAAGCGCCCGCGGCTCTTCCCCGGCCATCACGGCATCCGCCGCCGCGCATTCGGCGACCGAGCGGGCGAGCGGGCCGATCGAATCCAGTGTCGGCGAGAGCGGAAAGGCGCCAGCCAGCGGAACGCGGCGCGCAGTCGGCTTGAAGCCGACCAAGCCGTTCAGCGCCGCCGGGATGCGAACCGAGCCGCCGGTGTCGGAGCCGATGGCGATGTCGCTCGTGCCTTCCGCCGCGGAGATGCCGGCGCCGGAGGACGAGCCTCCGGGGATGCGGCTGGGGTCCGCGGCGTTGCCGGGCGTACCGGTATGCAGGTTGTCGCCGATCGCGGTGAAGGCGAACTCGGTCATCGCCGTCTTACCGATGACGATCGCGCCGGCGCGGCGCAGGCGGGCCAAAACCGGTGCGTCGGTCGCGGCCGGCGGGGCGTCCCGCAGCATCGCCGAGCCGGCCAGGGTCGGCTCGCCGGCGACATCGAACAGGTCCTTGACGGAGACGACCGCGCCGTCGAGCGGACCGAGGCTCACGCCGGCCTTGCGACGCGCATCCGCAGCGTCGGCGGCCGCACGTGCGGCCGCCGGATAGAGCCTGGTGAAAACCCGCTCGCCGTCGGCACGGGCCTGCAGGCGTCGCAATACGTCTTCGAGCCGGTCGCGGGAAAGGGTCAAAGGTGAGTCTCCGGATTCCAGGCTAAGGTGCCGCGGGGCAACTTTCCACTGCAGTCGGCCGGCTGAGCGACTGGAGCGATGGAACCGGGGCGCCGGCGATGCGCGCCATCACCGCGCGCGCCAGTTCCGAACCGGCCAGCCGCACGTCCTCGTTGACGACGTGGATCTGGGGCCTGAGCAGATGCAGCAGGCGCGAGGCCTGCTTGGAGATGATATCGACATCCGTACCGACGCGCAGCCCGGCATCCTCGATGCCGGCGACGAGTGCGAAGGTCGCGGCGCCCGCGCCGCTGACGATGCCGTCGGGCCGCATCTTGCGCCGCATCAGTTCGGCGGTGCGGGTACGGATCGTGTCGATGGAATTGTCGAGGTTGGTGGAGGGGAACGGCGCTTCCGACAGGCCGCCTTCGGCCAGCGCCTCGGCAAAGCCGTCGCGCATGTGGTGATAGTAGGAAAGATGGGACGGCGGCGGCAACAGCGTCAGCCGCTTGCGGCCGAGGTCGGCAAGCTTCCGCACCGCGTCGGCGGCATAGGCGTAATTGTCGAAATCATGGAACGGATGCTCGATGCCCATGGCGGTGCGGCCATGCGTGGCGAAAGGGAAGCCGCGCTCGGTCATGTAGCGCACGCGCTTGTCGTCCGGCTCGGTGCGCGAGATGATGATCCCGTCGGCCGAGGCGGTCTCGACCACGTAGCGCACCGGCTCCAGCGGGTCGTTGTTGCGCGAATAGGGCGTGACGATCAGATGATAGGGCGTCGGCGCCAGCGCTTCCGAGATGCCGTAGATCATGTCCGAAACGAAGCCGCCGATCTGCTCCTCGGTGTCGAGTATCAGCGAGATGACGTTGGTCTTGCCGGTCCTGAGGCGCACGCCGGCGCGGTTCGGCCGGTAGCCGATCTGCTGCGCGACGAGTTGCACGCGCCGCCGCGTCTCGGCGCCGATCTCCGGCGCGTCCTTCAGCGCGCGCGAGACGGTGGTGACGCCCAGGCCCGTCATGAAGGCAAGCGTCTTCAACGTCGGCCTGCCTGCCGGCTGCGTCTCGTCCGCTTCGTTCCTGCGTTCGTCCCTGTCCATCGGTTCCGCGCCCCACCAGGCGCATAGCAGCCGCTAACCGGCGCCACAATCGCCGTTCTCCGATTCGCCGTAGCGATATCGGGGATGAATGCGCAGAGCCTATACTGAAACGTTACAGATTTCCAAGCCGCAAGCGCAAGGGACCGGGAAACCGGTCCCATCCCGGATAACGCGGCTAGCGTCGGCGATATCAGCTTCCTTACCCGGCGCCTATATCTTGCATTGCAGCATAGGTTTTGCATTGCGGTGCAGGAATAGGCTTGCATCGCGATTTTATTCACGCTCCGAAAAAACTTTCGCCGACTTCGGCGATCAGGGTTGCGTCATGCCGGAATATGCCCTATCCAAAATCTGTAACGTTTCAGAATTCTGGGAGGAATCGAAATGGGATACAGAAGCGTCACCGCCGCGCTGGCGGCGAGCGTCTTTGCCCTCGCCTTCACCGGTGCGGCGCAGGCGACGGATGTCGAGGTGATTCACTGGTGGACATCGAAGGGCGAGTCGGCCGCCGTCTCGCAATTCGCCAAGGCCTTCGACAATGACGGCCAGGGCGACCACTGGGTGGACAGCGCCATCGCGCTCGGCGAGACCGCCCGCTCCACCGTCATGCAGCGCGTGCTCGGCGGTGACCCGCCGGGTGCTGCGCAGTTCAATCCCGGCCGGCAATACGAGGAACTGATCTCCGGCGGCAAGCTGCTCGACCTCACCGATATCGCCACCGAGGGCAAATGGGCCGACGTGATCCGGCCGAAGGCGATCCAGAGCGCCTGCCTGGTCGACGGCCACTGGTGGTGCGTGCCCGTCAACATCCATTCCAACTACTGGGCCTGGTATTCCAAGACGGCCTTCGAGAAGGCCGGCGTGCCCGAGCCGAAGAGCATGGCCGATTTCGTCGCCGCCGCGCCGAAGCTCAAGGAAGCCGGCATCATTCCCTTCGCCATCGGCGGCGACGGCAATGGCTGGCAGATCCAGCTCCTGTTCCAGGACATGGTGACGGCCGCGCTCGGCATCGAGCAGCGCGACAAGATGTTCACCGAAAAGAGCGCCGAGATCGCCGGCGGACCGGAGATGAAGGGCGTGTTCGAGCAATTGCGCGCGCTCAAGCAATATACCGATCCCGGCTACGCCAACCGCAACTGGAACGACACGACCAACCTCGTCATCCAGGGCAAGGCGGGCCTGCAGGTGATGGGCGACTGGGCGCGCGGCGAGTTCGCGGCCGCCGGCATGACCGGCGTCAAGGACTTCGGCTGCATGATCGGCCTGAACGAGGACAAGCCGGTGGTCTCGACCGACGGCGACATCATCGTCTTCTTCAAACAGGACAATGCGGACGTCGAGGCGGCGCAGAAGCGCCTGGCCAAGCTGCTGATCAGCCCCGAGGTGCAGGTCGCCTTCAACAACGCCAAGGGCTCCATGCCGGTGCGGGCCGACGTCGACATGGGAAGCGCCGACCCCTGCATGCAGAAGGCGCTAGAGGCGGTGAAGGACCCGGCCAAGATCGTCACCGCGACCAACCGGTTCATCACCGAGAACACCAACCAGCAGATCAACGAACTGGTGTCGCAGTTCTTCGCCGACGATTCCGTTTCGCCGGAGGACGCGACCGCCAAGTTCGCCTCGATCATCGGCAATTCGGACTGATTTTCGCAACAGGGGCGGCTCGCCGCAGCCGCCCCTCACCGGCCCTTTTTGCGCCCTCGAATTTGTGGGGCGAGGGGCGCCAGACGCTGTTGGCGGGACGCGCCGGGCCAGGGTCCGCCGCAGGGTCCAAAAAGTCGGAAAGATGCAGAAGAACTGGAGCCGCAGATACAATCTGGCTGCGATCATCGGCACCATCCCGATGATCCTGGTCGCGGTCGGCGTCTTCATCATCGGCATCGGCATGTCGGTGATGTGGTCGTTCACCTCGTCGAAGCTGTTCCCGGCCTATGACTTCGTCGGCCTGTCGCAATACCGCCGCCTGTGGGCCGACAGCCGCTGGCTGATCTCGGTCAACAACATCTGGCTGTTCGGGCTGCTCTCGATCGGCTGCAACATGATCTTCGGCTATCTGCTCGCCGTCTTCATGGACCAGCGCATCCGCAACGAGGACCTGTTCCGCTCGGTCTTCCTCTATCCCTTCGCCATGTCGCTGATCGTCACCGGCCTGGTGTGGCAGTGGGCGCTCGACCCCAATCTCGGCCTGCAGCAGGCGCTGCGCAATTTCGGCTGGGAAGGTTTTTCCTTCGCGCCGCTGGTGCATTCCGACACCGCGCTCTACGGGCTGGTGGTGGCCGGCATCTGGCAGGGCTCGGGCGTGACGATGGCAATCCTGCTCGCCGGCCTGCGCGGCGTCGACGAGGAGATCTGGAAGGCGGCGCGGGTCGACGGCATTCCGGCCTGGCGCACGCATGTCTTCATCGTGGCGCCCATGATGAAAGGCGCCTTCGCCACCGCCTTCGTGCTGCAATGCGTCTCCGTGGTGCGCGTCTATGATCTCGTCATCGCCATGACCGGCGGCGGACCCGGCATCGCCACCACCATGCCGGCGGTCTACGTCATCCAGTTGATCACCGTGCGCCAGAATGTCGGCCAGGGCATGGCCGCGGCGACGATGATGCTTCTGCCCATCCTCGTCATCATCGCGGCGGCCAGCCTGTTCCGCTGGCGGCGCAGCCGGCTGGAAAGGGCGGCCGCATGACGGACGCCGCGTTCGCCTCTGAGGGAGCCTCCGGGCCGAGGCCGCAACGGGCGGGGGTGGAACCCCGCGGCCCGAAGCCACGCCGCCTTTCGGCGGGACGGCTTGGCGTCTACGCCTTCCTGATCGTCTCGGCGCTGTTCTTCCTGATCCCGCTCTACATCATGGTGGTCACCTCGCTGAAGGGGATGCCGGAAATCCGCCTCGGCCACCTCTTCAATCTGCCGGCCGAAATCACCTTCCAGCCCTGGGTCGACGCCTGGCTGCATGCCTGCACCGGACGCGATTGCAACGGTCTCAGCCCCGGCTTCCTCAACTCGGTCAAGATCACGGTGCCGAGCGTCGTCATCTCCATCGTCTGCGCTTCCATCAACGGCTATGCGCTGACCTTCTGGCCCTACAAGGGCGCCAATTTCCTGTTCGGGCTGCTCGTGTTCGGCGCCTTCGTGCCCTACCAGGTGGTGATCTATCCGCTGATCATCGGACTTTCCTCGGTCGGCCTTTTCGCGTCGCTGCCGGGCATCATCATCGTTCACACCATTTTCGGCATGCCGATCCTGACGCTGCTGTTCCGGAATTTTTACGCAGCCTTGCCGATGGAACTGTTCAAGGCGGCGCGCGTCGACGGCGCGGGCTTCTGGCGCGTCTTCTTCCACATCATGCTGCCCATGTCGGTGCCGGTCACCATCGTCGCCGTCATCCTGCAGGTCACCGGCATCTGGAACGATTTCCTGTTCGGCGTCGTCTTCGCCGGCCGGTCGAACTGGCCGATGACCGTGCAGTTGAACAACATCGTCAACACGACGACGGGCGTGCGCGAATACAACGTCAACATGGCGGCCACGATCCTGACGGCCGCGGTGCCGCTCATCATCTACTTCGTTTCGGGGCGCTGGTTCGTGCGCGGCATCACCGCCGGCTCGGTCAAGGGGTGACGATGACAGAAATGCCGAACAGACAAGCCGCCGGACAGAGCGTCTCGATCCAGGACCTGTCGCTGAATTTCGGCGCCGTCTCGGTGCTGAAGAGCCTGAACCTCGACATCCACGAAGGCGAGTTCGTCGTGCTTCTGGGACCGTCCGGCTGCGGCAAGTCCACCTTGCTCAACTGCGTCGCCGGTTTGCTCGACATTTCCGGCGGCAGCATCTTCATCAAGGGCAGGAACGTCACCTGGGAAGAGCCGAAGGACCGCGGCATCGGCATGGTGTTCCAGTCCTACGCGCTCTATCCGCAGATGAGCGTGGAGAAGAACCTGTCCTTCGGCCTGCGCGTCGCCGGCACGCCGAAGGACGAGATCGCCCGGCGCATCGCGCGCGCGGCCGAGATCCTGCAGATCGAGTCTCTGCTTCGGCGCAAGCCGGCCGAATTGTCCGGTGGCCAGCGCCAGCGCGTGGCGATCGGGCGTGCCTTGGTTCGGGATGTCGACGTGTTTCTCTTCGACGAGCCGCTGTCCAACCTCGACGCCAAGCTGCGTTCGGAATTGAGGGTCGAGATCAAGCTGCTGCACCGGCGGCTGCAAAACACGATGATCTACGTCACCCACGACCAGATCGAGGCGATGACGCTGGCCGACCGCATCGCC
>CAZBBT010000090.1:0-11201 GCA_964490065.1 uncultured Mesorhizobium sp.
CCGCCGAAGAAGCCGACATCCTCGCCGAACACCACCACCTTCTCGTCGCGGCCCATGGAAACATCCATGGCGTCACGGATCGCCTCGATCATCGTCCTGCGCGGCATGGCCTACACCCCCGCCTGCTGGCGCTGGCGCCGAAGATGCGGTGGCATCGTTTCGTAGACGCCCTCGAACATGTCGCGCACCGAGGGCTTGTTGCCCGAATGCAGCGTGCCGTGGCTCTCGGCTTCCTTCTGCGCCGCGATCACGGAATCGAGAATTTCGGCTTCGGCCTGGGAGTGCCGTTCGTCGGACCAGACACCCCGCAGGACGAGATGGTTCTTCAACCGGATGATCGGGTCGCCTAGCGGCCAGGCGGCGGACTCCTCCTTTGGCCGATAGGCGGATGGATCGTCCGAAGTCGAATGCGCGCCGGCGCGGTAGGTGACATGCTCGATCAGTGTCGGCCCGAGATTCTGCCGCGCCCGCTCCGCCGCCCATTTCGCCACCGCATGGACAGCGAGATAGTCGTTGCCGTCGACCCGCAGCGACGGGATGCCGAAACCCAGCCCCCGCGCGGCGAAGGTGCCGGCGCCGCCGCGGGCGATACCCTGGAAGGTCGAGATCGCCCACTGGTTGTTGACCACGTTGAGGATGCAAGGGGCCTTGTAGGTCGAGGCAAAGACCAGCGCCGAATGGAAATCGCTCTCGGCCGTCGAGCCGTCGCCGATCCAGCCGGCGGCGATCCTGGTGTCGCCACTGATCGCCGAGGCCATCGCCCAGCCCACCGCCTGGATATACTGCGTCGCGAGATTGCCTGAAATCGAGAAAAAGCCATGCTCCTTCGACGAATACATGATCGGCAGTTGCCGCCCCTTCAGCGGGTCGGCCTCGTTGGAATAGATCTGGTTCATCATCGTGACCATCGGATAGCCGCCGGCGATGAGCAGGCCGGCCTGCCGATAGGTCGGAAAATTCATGTCGCCCGGCGCCAGCGCCTTGCGGAACGCGCAGGCGACAGCCTCCTCGCCGAGATGTTGCATGTAGAACGAGGTCTTGCCCTGGCGCTGCGCCATCTGCATGCGGGCGTCGAAGGCACGCAGCGTCATCATGTGGCGCAACCCTTCCAGCAGCTCTTCGTTCGAAAGCAGGCCAGCCCAGGGGCCGACCGCCTCGCCGGAGCGGTTCAGCACCCGGATGATCGAAAAAGCCAGATCGCGGATATCGCGCGGATCGACGTCGACGGGCGGGCGCGGGACGGAGCCTGCCTTGGGGATGGGAACGTTGGAGAAATCCGGCGTTCCGCCGGGGCGCACCTCCGGTTCGGGCACATGGAAACGCAGGGCATCTGGCATGAGCGTCTTCCTCCCGTCGGCGATCTTCGCACATCTTGGCCGCCAAGGCAGCGGCAATCGGTTCCCGGTCCGCGCAGGCGGGCCAGACGGCCGAATGTGACAGGAAACGGAGGTAATATCCCGTCTTTCGCGAACGGTTCCGGGCAATAAAGCGGACATTTTCGCGCCTTCCCGGGCAGGAATCATGCCGCCTTCAGTCTGTTCGAAGGATGCATGGACGACGCCAGGCCGGGCGCGCGCCCTCGACTTGACCGCCTTCTGTGCTACAGCATCCCTATGGCGCAGAAGAAGGCATTCGAGGTCGATTCGTGGCTAGCCAAGCCAGATCCGCGCTTTTTCCTCGTCCTTATTTACGGGCCGGATCGCGGTCTCGTATCCGAGCGCGCGCGTACTTTCGCGGATAAGACGGGCCTGCCGCTCGACGACCCGTTTTCGGTGGTGCGGCTGGAAGCCGGCGAGGCCGAGCGCGACAGCGGCCGTCTGCTCGACGAGGCGCGCACCGTGCCGATGTTTTCCGACCGTCGTCTGTTGTGGCTGCGCAACGCCGGCGCCCAGAAGGGGTTGGCCGACGACGTCAAGGCGCTTATCGCCGAGCCGCCGCGCGACGCCATCGTGCTGATCGAGGCCGGCGACCTGAAAAAGGGCGCACCCTTGCGTTCGGCCGTCGAGAACGCAGACGCAGCGATCGCCCTGCCCTGTTACGCGGACGATGGCCGCGATCTCGATGCGCTGATCGACCGCGAACTCACCCGCGCCGGCATGACCATGACACTTGACGCCCGTCAGGCGCTACGGCGCAATCTTGGTGGGGACCGCCTGGCTTCCCGCGGCGAAATCGAGAAGCTCGCGCTTTACGCGCAAGGGCGCGGCGAGATCACGCTGGACGACGTGCGCGCGCTGTCGGGCGACGTCTCCGGCCAGTCCTTCGATGACGCGTTGGATGCCATTTTGGAGGGCCGCGTCGGCGACTTCGACAATGCCTTCACCCGTCAGTGCCAGGCCGGCGGCCAGCCGTTCCTGGCATTGGCCGGCGCGATGCGGCAGTTGCAGAGCCTGCACGCCATGCGCGGCAGCTTCGAAGCCGGCGGGCGCAGCGCGGCATCGGTTGTGGCCGCGCAGAAGCCGCCGGTATTCTTCTCACGCCGCAAGCTGGTCGAAAAGGCGCTCGACCGCTGGACCGGTGCGGCGCTTGAGAGGGCGCTGGATCGTCTCCAGGCTGCCGTGCTGCAGACGCGCAATCGGCCCGACCTGTCCGTATCGATCGCCCGTCAGGCGTTGCTCGGCATCGCGATCGAAAGCGCCAGGCTCGGGCGAAGCCAATAAACTTTGCCGACTAACGGATACGCGGTTCGCTCGTCGGACGATCCTGCTTCAGCCGTCGACAAAGCTCATCGAGCTGGTCCAGCGTGCGATAGACGATGCGCAACTCGCCGCCCTTTTCACGGTGGGAAATGACGACTTTCATGCCGGTCGCATCACCGAGAAGCTTTTCCAGCGCCAGCGTGTCGGCGTCTTTTTCCGCCGGCGTTGCCTTGCGCGCCGCGCGCTGCTCTTCGGCCGGCATCTGTGCCAGCGCCTCGGCCCGGCGCACCGAAAGCCCTTCCTCGACGATCCGCTTGGCAAGTCCCGCCGGATCGGTGGCCGTCACCAGGGTACGGGCATGGCCGGCCGAAAGCTGGCCGTCGACCAGCATGGCACGGATCACATCGGGCAACTTGAGCAGCCTCAGCGTGTTGGCGACATGGCTGCGGCTCTTGCCGATCACCTGGCCGAGGTCTGCCTGGCTGTAATCATGCTCGTCGATGAGTTGCTGGTAACCCATCGCCTCCTCGACCGGGTTCAAATCGGCGCGTTGCACATTCTCGATGATGGCCAGTTCCAGCGCGGTGCGGTCGTTGACGTCGCGCACGATCACCGGGAGTTCGGTCAGTCCGGCGCGCTGCGCCGCACGCCAGCGTCGTTCGCCGGCGATGATCTCGTAGCGGCCGGCTTGGCCGGGAGCTGGCCGGACGACCACCGGCTGCACCACGCCGTGCTCGCGGATCGATTGCGCGAGATCGGTCAGGTCGCCTTCGGCGAAATGCCGGCGCGGATTCCTGGGATTGGGTGAGACGAACTCGATCGGCACCCTGCCGTCCGCTGCCACGCGCGGTTTTTCCGTCGCCGGCGGCTGGCGATCCATATCGCCGATCAGCGCCGCCAGGCCGCGCCCCAACCGCTTTCTCGCCAGTTCCTCGCTCATGTCCCGTCCAGATCGTTTCGCTATCGAATCATTAATATATCAATATCCACCAAGATATATCAGGCGGCTCGCAACCGGCGCTCACGGCGAATCACTTCCGAGGCCAATTGAAGATAGGCTTGGCTGCCGGCACATTTAAGATCGTAAAGAATCGCCGGCTTGCCATGCGATGGCGCTTCCGACACCCGCACGTTACGCGGAATGATCGTTTCATAGACCTTGTCGCCCATGTGCTCGCGCACGTCCTGCACGACCTGATTGGCCAGATTGTTGCGACCGTCGAACATGGTGAGCACGATGCCCTGGATCGTCAGCTTCGGGTTGATCGAACCGCGCACCTGCTCGACCGTTTCCAGCAACTGGCTGAGACCCTCCAGCGCGAAGAATTCGCATTGCAAGGGTACCAACACCGAATCGGCCGCCGCCATCGAGTTCAGCGTCAGCAGATTGAGTGAGGGCGGGCAGTCGATCAGCACGTAACTGAAGCCGGCCGCGCGGGCGGCCGAAGCGCGCACCGCATTGCGCAGCCGCAGCACGCGGTCGGGCGCCGAAGCGATTTCCATCTCTATCCCAAGCAGATCAAGCGTCGACGGCACAACGGACAGGCCCGGAACCGCGGTCGGTATCGCCGCGGCCTCTAGGTCCAGCTCGCCAGTCAGCACATCGTAGGATGATACCGTGCGCTCACGACGATCGATGCCGAGTCCGGTGCTGGCGTTGCCTTGCGGATCGAGGTCGACGATCAGCACGCGCTCACCGATCGCCGCCAGCGCGGTGGCCAGGTTAATCGCGGTCGTCGTCTTGCCGACCCCGCCCTTCTGGTTGGCGACAGTGATGATTCGAGGTCCGCCGCTGCTCATGTCTTCCGTCGCACGTTTACGTGGCACCTTAGCCGGAGTGGGTTCGGACTCTGCCAAGATTGCGTATATCAAGCACGACACTGTCTTCGCCAATCGTGCTGGGGTGTTCTACCAGATCGAATCGCCAGCGGTGAGCGCTTTCTTCGATCTCCTTGCGGTAATCCCGACCTTTGTGGAAGAGCCCGCGGGCGCCCGCCGTCAGCCACGGCTCGGCGAGATCCAGCAGCCTGGTCAGCGGCGCGAGTGCTCGGGCGGTGACGATCTCCGGCTTCTCGACGAGGCCGTAGCTCGCATCGACCCGCTGCGTGATGACCCGAGCCGGCAGGTTGAACGCGCCGAGCGCCGTTTGCAGGAAGGCGGTTTTCTTGCGATTGCTTTCGATCAGGTCGATCGATCCGGCGCGCTCGGCGAGCAGGAATGCAATGACCAGACCTGGAAAGCCGCCGCCGGACCCCATGTCGACCCAGCGCATTGCTTGCGGCGCAAGCAGCGCCAACTGGGCACTATCCAGAATATGCCGCCGCCAAAGCTCATGCTCCGTCGATGCGGCCGCAAGATTGATTTGCTGGTTCCACTTGCGGAAAAGCGTCTCGAACGCACCGAGGCGTTCAAATGTTTCACGTGAAACGGGACCCGCGACCCGCTGCAGTTCTACGAATGCGTCCTCGCTCAAGCCGCCCCCGCCTGCCGCGCTTCGGCATTACGGACATGCGCAAGGATGAGCGCCAGCGCCGCCGGCGTCATCCCCTCCATGCGCTGCGCGTCAGCCACTGAACGCGGTCGTCGATCGCGCATCTTCTGTCTCAGTTCATGGGAGAGACCGGCGACGCTGGAGAAATCCAGCGCGTCCGGGATCAAACGTCCTTCCTCATGGCGGATCTGCTCGGCATCGGCCTTCTGGCGGTTCAGATAGACGGCATATTTTGCTTCTATTTCAAGAGCTTCCGCCGCCCTCGGATCAATGGCGCCAAAGCCGGCATCGACCTTCGCCAGCCAAGCCACATCGACGCCGGGATAAGCAAGAAGCTCGTAGGCGGAGCGGCGCACGCCATCGCGGTTGATCTCCAATCCGTGTCGCGCCGCCTCGTTCGGTGTCAGGCGCACCTCCTTGGCGAACACCCGCGCCGAATCGATCTGTTCTCGCATCGCCAGGAAACGCGCGGCACGATTCGGACCAACCATGCCGATATCCATGGCCTTCGGCGTCAGTCGTTCGTCGGCATTGTCGGCCCGCAACGATAGCCGGAATTCCGCCCGCGAGGTGAACATGCGGTATGGCTCGGCGATGCCGCGACTGGTGAGGTCGTCGATCATCACGCCGAGATAGGCTTCGGTTCGGCTGAGCGTGATCGGCGCTGCATTGCCGGCGCGTCGGGCGGCATTCAGTCCTGCCAGCAAGCCTTGTGCTGCCGCCTCTTCATAGCCGGTCGTCCCGTTGATCTGCCCAGCCAAGAACAGACCGCCGATTCGACGGGTTTCCAGGGTCGCATCGAGTTCGCGTGGATCGATGTGGTCGTATTCGATCGCATAACCCGGCTGCAGCATGGTCGCACGCTCCAGGCCAGGGATCGTCTTCAGTATGTCGAGTTGCACCTCTTCCGGCAGCGAGGTCGAAATGCCATTCGGATAAACGGTGTGATCGTCGAGACCCTCCGGTTCCAAGAAGATCTGATGGCCGTCGCGTTCGCCAAACTTGACGATCTTGTCCTCGATCGACGGACAGTAGCGCGGCCCAACGCCCTCGATCGAGCCGGAATACATAGCCGACCGGCCGAGATTCGCGCGAATCAACTCGTGCGTGGTCGTCGTTGTACGGGTGATGCCGCATTCGATCTGCTGATTCTCGATACAGTCGGTCATCAGCGAGAAGGGCACCGGTTCGTCGTCCGCCGCCTGCATCGCCAGCGATGCCCAGTCGATCGTCCGCCCATCGAGGCGGGGAGGGGTGCCGGTCTTCAGTCGGCCGAGCCGAAAACCCGCTTGCTTCATCGTCTCCGACAAGCCGACCGACGCCTTTTCATTCATCCGCCCGGCAACGATCTTTTTCTCGCCGATATGGATGAGCCCGCGCATGAAGGTGCCGGTGGTCAACACTACCGCACCGCACCTCAGCCGCCGGCCGTTGGCAAGCGCGACGCCCGCGATCCGGCCGTCAGGGATGTCGAGACCCACGACCTCCCCTTCGATGACGTCCAGACCGGATTGCGTCCGGATGGCCGCCTGCATGGCAGTCCGATAAAGCTTCCTGTCCGCTTGCGTTCGCGGACCCCGCACGGCGGGCCCCTTGCGGCGATTGAGAATGCGAAACTGTATGCCTGCGGCGTCGGCGACGCGGCCCATCAAACCGTCCATCGCGTCGATCTCGCGGACCAGATGGCCCTTGCCCATGCCGCCGATCGCCGGATTGCAGGACATGGCGCCGATCGTATCGAAACTGAAGGTGATAAGCGCGGTGCGCGCGCCCAGCCGCGCGGCCGCGCTCGCGGCCTCGCAGCCTGCATGGCCGCCACCGACAACGATCACATCATAATTGTCGTTCATCTACTAGCTCCGCAACTGCACGACATGTGCCGGGTGAAGCGCCCTGTCAAGACCGGATGCGTTTCACGTGAAACATCGGCTAGCGTCGAAATGCACGACCGACGAAAGGCCGCTCGGCTGTTTCACGTGAATCACATCCGAGTTTCGACGGTATCGATGGACCGTTTCACGTGAATCACTTGCCGATGCAGAATTGGGAAAAGATCACATCGAGCAGGTCTTCGACGTCAACGGCGCCGACGATGCGGCCGAGCCTGTCGGCCGCCAGTCGGAGATTCTCGGCTCGAAGCTCCATTTCACCACCTTCGAGCGCCACGGAAAGAAACTGCTGCGTCTCCCGAAGCAAGTCCACATGACGCAGCCGGGAAGGCAGAACTTCGCCTGCCAAATCGAGCCGGACGGCGGCGCGGCGGCCGATCTCCTGCAGCAAACCGTCGATCCCCTGTCCGGTGCGTGACGAAAGGACCAAATCATAGTCGGCCCTTTTGTCAGGATCACCCGCGAGGTCCACCTTGGTTCCAACCCGAAGCAGCACGGAATTGATATCCGAGACATTGACGGCGGCCGGATTCGTCAGATCCTCGAGCACCAGCACCAGGTCGGCGACGCCCGCGCGCGCCCTGGCCCGCTCCATGCCGATACTCTCGACCTTTCCGCCACCGCGTCGCAATCCCGCTGTATCCGTTATCCGCACCTTGATGCCCTGGATATCCAGCGCTACTTCCAGAAGATCGCGCGTCGTGCCCGGCTCATCGGTGACGATCGCCGCCTCGCGGCGAGCGAGTGCGTTGAAAAGACTGGACTTTCCGGCATTCGGCGCGCCGAGGATGACGACATCGTAGCCGTCCCGGATGATCTCGGCCGCACGGAAGCCGGCAATGTGACCCTCGATTTCTTCGACAAGCAGCCGGATATCTGTCCAGACTGTGCCGGCAACGGAGCTAGGCACGTCGTCCTCGTCGGCGAAGTCGATCTCCGCCTCGATCATCGCCCGGGCATGCAGCAGCCGTTGGCGCCAACCGAGATAAAGTCCGCTCTGCGCGCCGGCTGCGTTCATCACAGCGAACCGGCGCTGCGTCTCCGTCTCCGCCTCGATCAGGTCGGCCAGAGCCTCGGTCTCCGTGAGGTCGAGCTTGCCGTTCAGGAAGGCGCGCCGGGTGAATTCACCCGGCTCGGCATGACGCACGGCTTCCAGCGCCGTCAAAGTTTTCAGCAGGGCGGCCACGGACGCCCGTCCGCCGTGGAGATGAAATTCCGCGATATCCTCGCCGGTAAAGCTTCGTGGTCCATCGAAAAACAGGATGACGCCGGTATCGATCGGTTCTTCGTCGGCATCACGGAAGGTGCGATATGCAGCCAGACGCGGCTGGGGCACGCTGCCAACGATCGTTTCGATAGCGAATCGAGTCTGCGGGCCGGACATTCGAACCATGGCGACGCCCGCCGGCAGCCGTCCGCTCGACAACGCCACGATCGAATCGGCGAAGCGCATTTGCCCCATGGGGAAGGGTGCCTTACCTTTACCGTTCATAGCCATTGAGCTCGATCAGATGACCCTGCCTGCCGAAAACCTGCTTGCCCGCGAAGCCAGCCCTTATCTGCGGCAGCACGCAAGCAACCCGGTGCATTGGCGTGGCTGGTCGGAAGTTGCGCTCGGCGAAGCCAGGATGCTCGACCGTCCGATCCTGCTTTCCGTCGGCTATGCCGCCTGCCACTGGTGTCATGTCATGGCGCACGAAAGCTTCGAGAACCAGGACGTGGCGGCGGTGATGAACCGTCTGTTCGTCAATATCAAGGTCGATCGCGAGGAACGGCCCGACATCGATCAGATTTACATGGCGGCGCTTTCGGCCATGGGAGAGCAGGGCGGCTGGCCGCTGACCATGTTCCTGACGCCGGACGGAAAGCCGTTCTGGGGCGGAACCTATTTTCCGCGCGAACCGCGCTATGGCCGGCCAGGCTTTATCCAGGTGCTGGAAGCCGTCGACAACGCCTGGCGCGAGAAGCGGCAAAGCCTCGACCAGAGTGCGCAAGATTTGATTAATCATGTCGGCGCGAGCCTCTCGGCTACGCATGACAAGACAACACTGACCTCCGAGACGTTCACTACTCTGTCGAACGGCATTGCCGTCATGATCGACACAAACGTCGGCGGCTTGCGCGGCGCCCCGAAATTTCCCAACGCGCCGTTCATGACGACGCTTTGGCTGTCCTGGCTGAGTGACGGCAGGATGGACCACCGGGACGCGGTGCTGATCAGCCTGGAAAGAATGCTCGCTGGCGGCATCTGGGACCATATCGGCGGGGGCCTGGCGCGGTATTCGACGGACGCCGAATGGCTCGTGCCGCACTTCGAGAAGATGCTCTACGACAACGCCCAACTCATCCGCCTTGCGAACTGGGCCTACAGCGAGACCGGAAACGAATTGTTCCGGCTCCGAATCGAGGAAACGATTGCTTGGCTGCTGCGCGAGATGCGCGACGAAAGCGGGGCTTTCGTATCCAGCCTAGACGCCGACAGCGACGGTGAGGAGGGGCTTTTCTACACCTGGACGAAAACCGAGATCGAAGCCGTGCTCGGTGACGATTCGGCTCTGTTCTTCAAGCATTTCACGCTTGCCGACCCGTCCGGTTGGGAAGGCAAGCCGATCGTCTGCCAAGTACCGGAGCAGCAGATGGCCGGCACTACGCATAGCGGTCGGTTGGCGCCGCTGAAGATGCGGCTCCTGGAAACACGCGAGCGGCGTGTACGCCCCGGCCGAGACGACAAGATACTGACCGACTGGAACGGACTGGCCATCGCCGCCCTTGCCGAAGCGGGGCGTACGCTCGACCGAGCGGACTGGATCGAAGCGGCGGAACGGGCCTTCAACGGTATCGATAGTTCGGCGAGAGACGGGCGGCTGCCGCATTCGGCGCTCGGCGAACAGAAACTGTTTCCGGCACTGTCCAGCGACTACGCAGCGATGATCAATGCCGCGATCGCGCTGCACCAGGCAACGGACAAGGCCGCTTATATCGCCAGCGCGCGCCATTTTGCCGAACAGCTCGACCGCTGGCATGCGGACGAGGCCGGGAGTGGCTACTACCTCACCGCTTCGGACAGCGCCGACGTACCGATCCGCATCCGCGGCGACGTCGACGAGGCAGTCCCCTCGGCAACCAGCCAGATCATCGAGGCCATGACAAAGCTGGCTAGTCTGACCGGAGACATCACGGTTCAGGAAAAAGCGTGGCGCGTCGCCGAGCACGCCATGGGCCGCATCGCGCAACAAGCTTACGGCCAGGCCGGGATCATCAATGCCAGCACACTGCTCCTGAAACCCCTGAAGCTGATCGTCGTCGATGATCCGCAAGATTCAAGGCTTGTTGCGATAGCGAATCGAAATCCCGACCCACGTAGGGTCGACGTTATCGTGTCTTTGGGAGAGGAGGCGCCGGAATTGCCAGGCGGCGCCCTTCCGCCTGCTGACCGCGCCGGCGCCTATCTGTGCATGGGGCAGGTCTGCCTGCCCGCAATTACGGATGCCCACGAGCTGGAAAAGCGGTTGCGCCGAACGTCATTCGATTAACCGATGAACGAACGGAAACATCCGTCGTCAGCGAACCGCCTCACGTATTCATCGAATCGAAGAAGTCGGCGTTGGTCTTGGTCTGCTTCAGCTTGTCGATGAGGAACTCGATCGCGTCGGTGGTCCCCATCGGAGCCAGGATGCGGCGAAGGACAAAAATCTTCTGAAGATCCGCCTTCGGCACCAGAAGGTCTTCCTTGCGCGTCCCGGATTTGAGGATGTCCATCGCCGGGTAGATGCGCTTGTCGGCAACCTTGCGGTCGAGTTGGATTTCGCAGTTGCCGGTGCCCTTGAATTCCTCGAAGATCACTTCGTCCATGCGACTGCCGGTATCGATCAGCGCCGTGGCGATGATGGTCAGCGAACCGCCTTCCTCGATGTTGCGCGCCGCGCCGAAGAAACGCTTCGGCCGCTGCAGCGCATTGGCGTCGACACCGCCGGTCAGCACCTTGCCGGAGGAGGGCACCACAGTGTTGTAGGCGCGGCCGAGGCGGGTAATCGAATCGAGCAGGATGACCACATCACGGCCGTGCTCGACCAAGCGTTTCGCCTTCTCGATCACCATTTCGGCGACCTGCACGTGGCGCGCCGCCGGCTCGTCGAAGGTGGACGAAATCACCTCGCCCTTCACCGAGCGCTGCATGTCGGT
>CAZBBT010000091.1:0-10983 GCA_964490065.1 uncultured Mesorhizobium sp.
TCGACATCTACGCCATCGCGGTGCTGGCGATCATCGGCTACGTCCTGATCAAGCTGGACTGCGAACCGGCGCCGCTGCTCCTTGGCTTCGTGCTCGGCCCGCTGCTGGAAGAGCACATGCGCCGCGCCATGATCCTGTCGCGCGGCGATCCGACGACCTTCCTGACGCGGCCGATCAGCGCGACGCTGCTGGTGATCGCGCTCGTCATGCTGGCCATTGTCCTGCTGCCGGCCGTGCGCAGGAAGCGCGAAGAGGTCTTCGTCGAGGAGGATTGAAGGCGGGCTTGCCTATTGCGTCGGCATCATTTGAGCCGGCGCGGCATCCGGACCTCTCGCGAAGGGGCTGAGGCCCAGCCAGTGCTGCATGGCCCCGACGATCAACGGATCGCCGTCGAGTTCAAGGTTGCCGGCGTCGACTTCCCGGCGCAATTTCGCCACGCCCATCCAGATCGCCGTCATCGTGCGCAGCGGCGAGCGGACCAGCAGATCGATCTCGAACCCAGGATCGAACGCACACAAGTCGACCGTGCCGCCGTCGATGACCAGCCACCAGTTCCGGCGGTTCTCCGGCAGGTCGTGATACTGAAACTGAATCGTGCATTTGCGCGGCGGCAGCGGCTCCGGCACCAGATGCCGGCGCATGTCCCACATCAGGAGCGAGGGATCGAGATTGCGCAGCGAAAGCTGCGATTCGACCCAGCGCATGCCCCAGAATCCCAGCCCCATCACGATCGGGCGCAAATCCTCGCCGGCGGCAGTCAGGTGGTACTCGGCGACGCCGCTTGCGCCTGGTATCGCCTCCACGACCCCTGCCCTTTCCAGGTCCTTCAGGCGTTTGGACAGGAGCGCAGGCGACATGCGCGGCACGCCGCGCCTCAGATCGTTGAACCGCGTGCTGCCCGCCAGCATCTCGCGAACGATCAGCGGCGTCCAGCGCGAGCACAATATTTCCGCGGCCATGGAAACCGGGCAGAACTGCCCGTATCCGCCTTTTTCCGGCATCGCTCCTTTTCCCGAACGGTGCTTATTTTAGCATCTGCTATCGGATCGGCAAAGCCCGCTGCCGGGCTAGTACAGTTCTGGAACTGGACCCGCCCGGCCCAAGGTCCGATCCTGATGCAACCCGCCAAAAACGTCACGACAAAAAGGGAAAGCATCATGCCGACAGCAATGACAATGGCGAAAGCCACCCAGGACGAAGCCGCCGCCGTGGCGCCGGTCATCGAAACCGCGCGCCGGCTGGCGCAGGATTTCGCCGCGCGTGCGGCCAGCTTCGACGACACCGACAGCTTCGTCGCCCAGAACTATGAGGCGCTCAAGGAGGAGGGCCTGACGGCGGCAGCCGTCCCCTCGGAATTCGGCGGCGCCGGCGCCGAAGTCGGCGAGCTTTGCGAGATGCTGCGCACGATCGCGCATGGCTGCGGCTCGACGGCGCTCGCGCTTGCCATGCACACGCACCAGGTGGCGATTCCCGCCTGGCGCTGGCGGCATCAGAAGATAGAAGCGGTGGAGCCACTTCTGAAACGTGTCGCGTCGGAAAAGCTGATCCTGCTCACCAGCGGTGGCTCGGACTGGATCGGCGGCTCCGGCAAGGCCGAAAAGGTCGAAGGCGGCTACCGCATCACCGCGCGCAAGGTCTTCACCTCGGGCGCGGAAGCGGGCAACCTGCTGATGACCTGCGCCGTTACCGAACAGGACGGCGCGGCAAGCGTCATCCACTTCGCCGCGCCGATGAAGGCGGCGGAGGTGAAGGTGCTCGACACCTGGCGCACGCTGGGTATGCGTGGCACCGGATCGAACGACGTCATGATCGAGGGGCTGTTCGTGCCCGATGCCGGCGTCTCGTTTTCCCGCAAGGCGGGCGAGTGGCATCCGGTATTCCAGATCATTGCGACCTTTGCCATTCCGCTGATCTATTCGGTCTATCTCGGCGTTGCCGAAAGCGCCCGCGACATCGCCATCGGTCTGGCCAGGAAGCGTCCTGCGACGCCCCACATACTCGACCTCGCCGGCCGCGTGGAAAACGAATTGCGCACCGCGCAACTGGCGCATCGCCACATGGTCGCGATCGCCGAGATGAACGCCCCGTCGGCCGGTTCGGTGAACGAGGTCATGATCGGGCGCGCCTTGGTCGCAGAGCACGCGATCAAGGCGGTGGAATTGTCGCTGGAGCTTGCCGGCGGCGCCGGCTTCTACCGGGCCAACGGGCTGGAACGCCGCTTCCGCGACATCCAGGGCGCCCGCTTCCACCCGATGCAGCAAGGGCCGCAGGCGGCCTATGCGGGATCGATGGCGCTCGGCCTGCCGGTTGCCAACGTGTTCTGAAGGCGCGCGACAGGCACGTCGAGGCTGGCTGCCGTCCAGTCGGCCAGCCTCGATGGCGTTCCATCGGCGGTTAACCTTAGCTCCTAAGGTTAAGCGACCGTTTCGTTGGAATGATCTCCGCTTGTGCCGTAAAGAGACAGCGGGGGCGCGAGGCAGATGCTGGCGCGAGACGTCGGGTTCAGAGGGGGTGACGCCCGTTGGCCGTTTCGCGCTCCCACCGGCAAATTCTTTCGATGTGTTTGAGACGGGAATTTCGCGACGGCGACGGTCATGGCCGCCACACGAGCCATTGCGACTTGACGCGCTCTGCCTGCCGGCTGAAAAGGGCCACAGTGCGGACGTGGCGGAACTGGTAGACGCAAGGGACTTAAAATCCCTCGGGCTTGCCCGTACGGGTTCGATTCCCGTCGTCCGCACCATTAAATATCTAAATTTTACAATGTGTTAGAGAGATTTTCTATAGCGCGCATTCTTATCCGCTTTTAAAGATCGCTTCCTAACCCGCTCTGACAGCGTTTTCGAGCGCACCAGCGGACTATTCGCCATCGTCCGGTATGTTCAGCAGATGGCCGCACGCCTTGCAGTGCACGGCGTCCGGCTCGTGGCGCTGAAGCCCGCATTGTGGACACGGGAAATAGACTCGTAGCGGCCGGAAGATCGCCTGCGCCAGTCGCACGAAGAGCGAAATGCCGATGAACATGGTGATGATGGCCGTGAGCTTGCCTGCGACTCCCGGCAGCACAATGTCCCCGAAGCCGGTGGTCGTTACCGTCGCAACGGTAAAATACAAAGCGTCGACATAGCCGGCGATGCCGGTGCCGTTGCGGAAAAAGAACGTGTAGACGAAGCCTGTAACCACCAGCAGGAAGGTCACCAGATTGATGATGGCGTGACTGGCATCGCGCCATTCGCGCACCTTATCCCGCTTGAAATGCCGCCACAGGCCGCCGCCGCGCGACAGCGACCACAGGCGCAGGATTCGCAGGAAGCCGAGACTGGCAAGCGCCGTGGGGAAAAGCAGCGTGACAAGGATGAACACGTCCACCCATGAAGTGGGCTGGCGCATCAGCCGCATCGGATCGTTGGACGCCAGAAGCCGGGCGCAGAGGTCGGCCGCAACAAGAGCCGCCACCGTATAATCCAGCCACAGGAAGGAAGGCGTCTCTTGCAGGACGGGCGTGGCGATGAAGAAAGAGACGATTGCCAGGTCGAGGACAATGACAACCATCTGAAACCGGAAAGCCGACGGCGTCGTGCCGTGATAGAGCTTGCGCAACCTGTCGCGCAGCCGGGCCAGCCACGTGTCGTCCTCTGCCGCCGCCTGTTTCGTTTCAGCCGTCATGGCACTGGCGTAACGTCTGGCACCGCCTCCGTCCAGTACCGAACCCGGAAAGGCGATCGACGTAGATGACCCACTCCCGGATCGACGGTATTCTGAAAAAGGCCGTCACGTCGACGCCCGCAACCCATCTGGCGATTTGCCCCGGGTTGCATTCTTAGGTTGAACGAGATTTGAGCCTATGGTTGTATCGCCATGGGTGGTTGGGTGACTGAAGGCAAGGACTCATCCGTCGTGCCGTCACCCATCGTTGCCGTCTTTTCAGCCGCGAAAGAGTTCTACGTGATCTGATCGCCGGAACGCGAAGACGGTCCGGCGGGCCACGCGAGACGCCCTCAGGGCGCCCTCCCGTTTTTAACCCTGGCCACCCGCTTATTACGAAGGTCAGTTTGCGCAGCGCCGCTCGCGACGTTACGAAATTGAAATATCAAGATTGTAGAGTTCACCAATAAATCTGCGGGGAACTGTCGATGCTCAAGCGAATTGCCTCACTCCTGCTTGGCGACATGCCGATAGCCGGAACCATCTTCGGCGCGATACTGACGCTCGCGGTCACTGGCGTATTACTGGTGCTGGTCACTCCCTGAGACTGTAGCTGCCTCATCGTCGGCATGATCGTTCATAGGTGCGGCCGGTACTAGTCGCGCTGTCTCGAGTGCCTGACGGAGGCACGAGGCCTGTCCGTACCGGTTCAATTTTCGTCCCCACCAGCACACAATGCGCTATTTTTGCCGCTCCATGCCCTTCCGGCGCCGCAGGTGCTCCTCCACTCCGGTCAACTTCGAACCGCCCGGAATGGCGGTCGAGACAACGGCCGGCGGATCGCTGGCCGGAAATGTGTCCTCCAGGCCGGATTGGAGTTGTTCCTCAAGCGTCATGCCGTCTTCCGAGCGGCCCTTGGTGCGCCGCGTGGCGGGGTTTTCGAGCGGCTGCTTGTTCTCGGGATACGCGCGCACATCCTTCACCGCATCGAAAAGCTGTTCGATGGCCAGTTCCTTCATATCGCCGAGATGCGGCACCTCGCCCGGCATGCCCTCGATCCGGGCGGCCATGGATTTCTCGAATTCCTCCAGGCAACCGCTGCCGCGCGTCCGGCAAAGGCGTCGAAGCGCCTCGCGCAACAGGATCGGCCCGAACATGGCGCTCGCGTCGGCTCTCAGGCGCTCGATCTGTTCCGGGCTCGCAGACTTCAGGTTCGACATGACCGTTCTCCGCGTTGCAGGTCCGAAACAACCGCCTCGCTGCCCAACAGGTTCCATTGCAAAATCGGTGTTCATGTCGCAAACCGCTCCGTATCGCCCATCGGCGCCGGCGGCCCGGCGCAACGTTGTGCCATCTGAAAGCACCGGTCCGTGTCTGGCGCCATGCCAAGGTGGCGCCTACATAGGCGGACGATCCTGCCAAACCCGCCGCTTCCGGAGCCATCCATGACAGAACCGCTCTTCCAGCCGATCACGCTCGACGGCTTGACCTTTCCCAACCGCATCGCGGTGGCGCCAATGTGCCAATATTCCGCGGACGACGGCTCCGCCACCGATTGGCATGTGCAGCAATGGATGAGCTATGCCATGTCGGGCGCCGGCATGGTCACCGTCGAGATGACCGATGTCGAGCGGCGCGGGCGCATCAGCCATGGCTGCCTCGGCCTCTATTCCGATCATAACGAGGCGGCGGCCAAGCGGGCGCTCGACGCGGCCCGGCGCGTGGCGCCTGCGAACACGAAGTTCGGCGTGCAACTGGCGCATGCCGGCCGCAAGGCCTCCTGCCAGCGGCCGTGGGAAGGCGGCGGGCCGTTGAAGCCGGACCAGGACCCCTGGGAAACGGTCTCTGCCTCGGCCGTTCCCTATGACGAGGGCTGGCACACGCCGCGCGCGCTGGAGGAGGACGAGATCCACCGGCTGATCGACCGTTTCGCCGAATCGGCACGCCGGGCCGAGCGTGCCGGTTTCGATTTCATCGAGCTGCACGCCGCGCATGGCTACCTGATCTTCCAGTTCCTGTCGCCGCTCTCCAACAAGCGCACCGACCGCTGGGGCGGCAGCCTGGAGAACCGGATGCGATTCGCCGTCGAGATCGCCCGCGCGGTGAAGAAGGCGGCGCCAAAGCTGATGCTCGGCGCCCGCCTTTCGGTCAAGGACTGGGTGGACGGCGGCTTCGACGCTGAGGACGCGGTGGAAGTGGCCAAGGCGCTGAAGGCGGAGGGCGTGGCCTATATCTGCGCCTCGTCCGGCGGCAATTCCCCGCATCAGAAACTGCCGTCCGGCCCTGGCTACCAGGTGCATCTGGCCGAGGCCATCCGCAACGGTGCCGGCATTGCGACGCGCGCGGTCGGGTTGATCACCGATCCGGACCAGGCCAGAGCCATCCTCGCCGACGGCCGGGCCGACATGGTGGCGCTGGCCCGCGCCTTCCTGGCCGATCCACGCTGGGGCTGGCGCGCGGCGGCAACCTTCGGCGAAAAGATCGATGCCGCGCCGCAACTGCTGCGCTCGGTGACGACCATGGAACACTGGATGAAGAAGGCGGGCTGAGACGGCCTTTCTTTCGTCCGACCGCGTCCTCGGCTCGCAAGAAGCGGAATGCCGGCACGTCCGCCGGATGCGGACCTCCTGCAACTATCGACGCCCTGCCGCGCAACCATTCCGGTTGCCTCGCGTTTGGCCGCCATGATGGACACAAAGCCGTTCGAAAGGCCGGTGGTGGTCGAACTCGGCCATGTCGGCAGATTTCGCCATATCCGAAACACGCAGGAAGCCGCCGAGTGCCTGATGACGGTTTGGCCGCTCAATCGCGGTCCCCGGCATCGTGACGCGGTTGAAACGTGCCTCAAAGTGCTGGAAGGTGATCGTTCGACGGCGGAGGCTCGCCGCGCCTTGATCGAGGCCGCGCGCGAATCCGACGTGCTGGTGAGCGAAGACAGGCTGCACTGAACGAGACCCTTTGCACTGGAGGCATCGATGGCGAAGCTGACCTACAAGATTGTCGAGCATGACGGCGGTTGGGCCTACAAGGTCGGGACGACTTTCTCCGAGACGTTCAAGAGCCATGCCGAGGCGCTGCGCGCCGCCGAGATCGCGTCGGCCGAGCAGCAGGTATCGGGCGCCACGGACGGCATCCAGTACGAAGATTCCGAAGGCAGGTGGCACGAGGAGCTGGCCGACGGCCGCGACCGGCCGCAAACGGAAGTGTCCGACGAGTAGCGGACGCCGCCTTATCCAACCCGCTCCGCCGCAAAGGCGCGCTCGGCGATGCGCCGGATGAAGGCAACCGCGCGCCGGCGCTCGACGAAATGCGGCATATGGCCGAGACCCTCGACCACCTCGAAATCCAGATTTCGTATCCGCCCCGGCATCGGCGCGCCGTGCTCGGCGAAGGCAATGATGCGGTCGGCCGTGCCGAACAGGATGCCGGCCGGCATGTCGATCTCGCCATAGCGCGCCTCGATGCGGCCGAGGTCCTCGGGAATGGCCGTGAAGTCGGTGGAACTGGCGTAGAAATGGCTCGGCCTCAGCCCGATCCAGCCGCCGCCCTTGACGAGGTAGTCCTGCGGCATGGCCTGCGGACTGAAGATGAAATCGAGCGTGGCTTCGGCGAATTTGAACGAGCGCGGAATGGCGATCGTGTTCGAAACGATCCAGCGCACAAACCGCGAGGGAATATAGAGCGCCTTGAATTCCGGCCTGAGCGCACTTTCCATATGCGTCAGCGGCGAAAGCAGTGCGATGCCCGAAATCGCATCGGGATGCTCCACCGCCATCGTCAGCGCGATCGCCCCGCCCAGCGAATGGCCGACGATGAGCGGCCTTTCCAGGCCCAACTCCTCGATGACGCGACGCACCACGCGCGCCTGTTCCGACAGGCTGCCGGACGCGCCGCGGGCGCGGGTCGAATAGCCGGAGCCCGGCCGGTCGAGCGCGATCAGCCGATAGCCGGCGCCGAACTCGCCGAACAACGGCGCGCTGAACTGATAGAGCTGTGCGCCGAGCCCATGCAGGAAGACGATCGATCGCCCCTCCCCGGTCCCGACATAATGGATGCGGTTGCCGTCCACCTCGATGAAACGGCCTGTGGCGGGGCATTTGGCCTCGGCTTCGGCGGCGAGGCGGCGTGTCGCCAAGACAGGTCGACCGACGACCACAACCGCCGCCACGACAAGTACGGCAAGCAACCCTAGAACGAGCGAAACCGGCATCGGCGCTCCCGAATTCTGCACCGGCAAGCTTATCCACGGTCGCAATCACGGCAAGCCGGCAATGCAAACCGCGGCGCATGAACCGCAAAAGCAAAAGGGCGGCGCTTCCGCCGCCCTGCCCGATCGGTTTTCGCAGCTCGCTCAGCCGTGCAGCTTGGCGGCGATTTCGGCGACCCGCATGCCCTGGAAATGCGCGCCTTCCAGTTCCTGTGCCGAAGGTTGGCGCGAGCCGTCGCCGTCGGAGGTGGTCGTCATGCCGTAGGGCGCGCCGCCACGCACCACGTCGTTGCCCATCTGGCCCTGATAGGCATAGGACAGCGGCACGATGATCATGCCGTGATGCTGCAAGGAAGCCTGCGTGGAAAGCAGCGCGATCTCGGCGCCGCCATGCTGGGTCGCAGTCGAAACCATCACCGAGCCGACCTTGTTCAAGAGCGCGCCGCGCGCCCACAGCGGACCGGTCTGGTCCAGAAAATTCTTCATCTGCGAGGCGATCGCGCCGTAGCGGGTCGCGGAGCCGACGATGATGGCATCGTAGTTTTCCAACTCGGCCGGCGTGGCGACTTCCGCCTCCTGGTCGAGCTTGTAGTGGGAGGCCTTGGCGACGGCTTCCGGCACGAGTTCGGGAACGCGCTTGATCGTCACGTCGGCACCGGCCGCGCGCGCGCCTTCGGCCGCCGCCTTGGCCATCTGCTCCATGTGCCCGAAGCTCGAATAGTAAAGAACCAGTACCTTCGCCATTACCGTCTCCTTGATGTGCGAACCAGCCGGCGCGTGGCGCGCCGTCGGGCACTATCTAGAGATTGCATCGTTCATCGAAAACCGCATAACAAAGCACAGATTGTTCACCATTTCGATACTATTGCCGCTGTCCGGTCGTGGGAGTATGGACCGGCATTCGCCTTTCCGGAGTCCTCCCAATGCCCGACATCGTCACCGCCGCCATGCTTGTCATCGGCGACGAAATCCTCTCCGGCCGCACCAAGGACAAGAACATCGGCCACCTAGCCGACATCATGACGGCGATCGGCATCGACCTGAAGGAAGTGCGCATCGTGCCCGACGAGGAGGAGGAGATCGTCGCGGCGCTGAACGCGGTGCGCGCCCGCTACACCTACGTCTTCACCACGGGCGGCATCGGCCCGACGCATGACGACATAACCGCCGATTCGGTTTCGCAGGCCTTCGGCGTACCCTGCGAATACGATGCGAAAGCATATGCCATGCTGGAAGAGAGCTACGCCAGGCGCGGCATCGAATTCACCGAGGCGAGGAAGCGCATGGCCAGGATGCCCCGCGGCGCCGACCACATCGACAATCCGGTCTCCCTGGCGCCCGGCTTCCGCATCGGCAATGTGCATGTCATGGCCGGCGTGCCGTCGATCTTCCAGGCCATGCTCGACAATGTCGTTCCGACCTTGAAAACGGGCGCGAAAATGCTTTCCGCGACTGTCGAATGCCCGTTCGGCGAAGGCACGATCGGCGGACCGCTGGCCGAGATCCAGAAGCGGCATCCGGACACCATCATCGGCTCCTACCCGAAATATGGCGACGGCAAATTCTGGACCGAACTCGTCGTGCGCGCCCGCACAGAGCAGGCTCTCGCCGCAGCGCGCGCCGAGGTCGAAGCCATGGTGGCGGGTCTCGCGAAAGCCGGATAGGCACCCGCTGCCGGGAACCACGGCATTACGAAGCGCGTTCCTGTAAGCGTTCGTGCTATCATGGCAGTACGCGATCAATTGAGGGATCCGCCATGCGCTTCAAGACAATCGTCGCCATCCTCCAGAACGAGCGCGAGGCCAGCCGCGTGCTCGATTGCGCATTGCCGCTGGCAAAGCGGTTCGGCAGCCATCTGATCGGCGTTCACGCCGAAGCGATGCCGGTTCCCTACACATCCGCCACCGGCTTTCCCGACACCGAGTTCCTGCAGGTTTCCGCCGAGCTCAACAAGGAGCGCGCGACCAAGCTGCAGGCCGTATTCATGCAACAGGTCGACGGTTCGGGCGTGCCTTCCGAATGGCGCAGCCTGGAGACCTTCTCGGGCGACAGCGCGATTTCGGCGCTGTCCAGCGTGCGCGCCGCGGACCTGGTTGTCGCCGGCCAGGGTGACGAGGGCGGCGATTCAGGCGCCGACATCGGCGCGCTTGTCTACGATTCCGGTCGGCCGGTGCTGGTGGTGCCGCATTCCGGCCCGATGGTGACCAGCTTCAAGCGCATCGTGGTGGCGTGGAACGGCAGCCGCGAGGCCTCGCGCGCCGTTTTCGACGCGCTGCCCTTCATCGTCGAAGCCGAGCAGACCGAAATCCTCGTCATCGATCCGCCGGACACCGTCGAGGGCGAACCCGGCCCCGGCAGCGAGATCGCCGCAAGCCTCTCGCGCCATGGTGCCAAGGTTGCTGTAGCGACGGTGAAGTCCGAAGGTTCGTCGATGGAGGACGTCATTCAGGATCGCCTGGCCGAGGCCGGCGCGGACATGCTGGTGCTCGGTGCCTACAGCCATTCCTGGCTGAGGCGGCTGATCTTCGGCGGCGTCACCAATTCGGTGCTGCGCGCCGGCGCGGTCGCGGCGTTCCTGTCGCGGTAAGGCCTGGCCTTTCTCGAAAGACCGATTGGTCCCTTGCCTGCCGCCGCCGGCATCCCTATTTTCGCGCCGTTCTCAGGGCGGGGCGGAATTCCCCACCGGCGGTATGCAGGCAAGCCTGCGAGCCCGCGAGCGCCTTCCACCAGTCAACTGGGGGAAGGGTCAGCAGACCAGGTGCGAGGCCTGGGCCGACGGTCATAGTCCGGATGAAAGAGAACGCGCGGTTCCACACGGTAGAAGCCGTCGGACTGCTCGTGATCGCCTTGGGTGACGTGTCCGTTACGAGAAAGGTGATTACGATGACACACACCCGCTATGCCTTCGTCAAAGCCGGCTGGCACGCCGATATCGTCGACCGCGCGCTCGACGGTTTTCTTCAACTCATCCCGCGCGAGCAGGTCGATGTGTTCGACGTGCCGGGCGCGTTCGAAATGCCGCTTCTGGCACGCGATCTCGCGGCTTCCGGCCGCTACGCCGCGGTCGCGGCGGCCGCCTTCGTCGTCGACGGCGGCATCTACCGGCACGATTTCGTCGCCCAGGCGGTGGT
>CAZBBT010000092.1:0-559 GCA_964490065.1 uncultured Mesorhizobium sp.
ATCAGCGCATGCGCGATGGCGCCTGTCGGCGGCGTCGTCAGCCCTTCCGGAGGGGTGCGCTCCAGCATCTGCCTGACCTCGTGGCGTAAAAACCAGCGGCAGTCCTCCAGTTCGGTGAGGTCGGCGCGGATGTCTTCGTTGAGCGGCTCGCCGAAGCAGCCGATCATCAGCGAATAGGGAAACGGCCAGGGCTGGCTGGCATGGTAGACGACGCGGCCGAGCTGGATGCCGGCCTCCTCCATTGTCTCGCGCCGCACGGCGTTCTCGATCGTCTCGCCCGGCTCGATGAACCCGGCCAGCGCCGAATACATGCCCGGCGCGAAGCGCGGGCTGCGGCCCAGAATGCACTTTTCCCGGGTCGCCGTCAGCATGATCACCACCGGATCGGTGCGCGGGAAATGGTCGGCATCGCAGGCCGGACAATGGCGCCGGTAGCCGCCGGCGCGCATTTCCGACGGCTGGCCGCATTTCGCGCAGAAGCGATGGCTGTCGTTCCAGGCAAGCAAGGCGGCACCCTGCGCCAGCGCACCCTGCGCTGGCTCGTCGATCAGCCCTTGCA
>CAZBBT010000092.1:569-10865 GCA_964490065.1 uncultured Mesorhizobium sp.
ATCGCCTTGATCGCGTCCGGCAGGTCTTCCGGCGTCATGTCGACAGGAGCCGCAAGCACAGGCCCGCCGGCGTCGAAGCCGAGCAGGATCGCCTTGTCGAGCAGCGCTCTCAGCGAGGCGCTTCCGGCGACGCCGTACCATGGGTCGAACGTCTCGCCGTCGAGCTTCAGGTAGAGCCGGCCGTCGCGCATCAGCATGAGCCGGGCACGTGGATCGGCCAGCGCCTTTTCCACGCAATCGTCGGGCCGGTTCTCCGACTGCCGGTCGATGCGGTTGCCGGCGAAACCGACGAACTGGCTGGGCTCGCGCAACGGCGCGTCGGAAAGGCGGAAGGTCATGGAACGAAAGGACTCTGCGCGAAGGATCGGGTCGGACTTATAGCGCCGCCTTGACCGTTTCGGCAAACCGGTGGAAGTCGGCGCGCTTGTAGGGTTCACGCGGCCCATGACCCCAGACCGGTCCCGGCCAGCCGGGATCGCCCTCGGAGCGCGCGACGACATGGATGTGCAACTGCCGCACGATGTTGCCGAGCGCGCCGGTGTTGATCTTGCTGCAGCCGGTCACTCGTTTCAGCGCCTGCGCCACCATGTTGACCTCGAAGGTCAGCATCGCCTGGTCGAGCGGGGTGAGATCGTGGATCTCCTCCACCTCCAGCCGTTGCGGCACCAGGATCAGCCACGGCCAGCGGCGGTCGTTCATCACCCTGAGTTCGCACAGGCCGAGCCACAGCAACGGCTCGCTGTCAGCCTCCAGCCGGGCATCCAGCGTGAATCCGGCCTTGAGGCCAGGCAGCATCGGCGTTCCCCTCGTTTCAAACGAAGCTATTGCGGCAACACCGTTGCTGCAAGCGAATCGTTGGCTGGCCAAGTGCATTCTCTTGGGCCTTGCATTCCGCGGCCGGATTGACGATATGGAGGGTGGGAGGTTGGTGGTGGACGATCCACTCGCCAACCGGGTCAGGTCCGGAAGGAAGCAGCCCTAACGAGCCCGGAACGGGTCATTGTTCCAGCCTCCCACCTCTTCGTCTTTTCCGCGGCCTCTTTTCTGTCCCAAGATTGACGGCGCGCCGGGGCGCGGGCGAAACTCGTTGCGGAATCGGTCGCCGCCGGCGACCCTCAGCAGGAACCCGTCGAGGTCGATGAGCGAAGCCGGAACAAGCGGATCGGACAAAAGCGGATCGGCCGGCGCCTATCGGGTGCTGGCGCGCAAATACCGGCCGTCGAATTTTTCCGAACTGATCGGCCAGGAGCCGATGGTCCGCACCCTCACCAATGCCTTTGCCACAGGCCGCATCGCCCAGGCCTGGATGCTGACCGGCGTGCGCGGCGTGGGCAAGACCACGACGGCGCGCATTCTGGCGCGCGCGCTCAACTACAAGACCGCGACCGTCGACCAGCCATCCGTGGACCTGACCGAACTCGGCGAGCATTGCCGGGCGATCATGGAAGGCCGCCATGTCGACGTCATCGAGATGGACGCCGCCTCGCACACCGGCATCGACGATATCCGTGATATCATCGACCGGGTGCGCTATGCGCCGGTTTCGGCGCGCTACAAGGTCTACATCATCGACGAGGTCCACATGCTCTCCACGCAGGCCTTCAACGGCCTGCTGAAGACGCTGGAGGAGCCGCCGCCGCACGTCAAGTTCATCTTCGCCACCACCGAGATCCGCAAGGTGCCGATCACGGTGCTGTCGCGCTGCCAGCGCTTCGACCTGCGCCGCATCGACGCCGCCGTCATCAAGGCGGACCTTGCCCGCATCGCCGGGCTGGAAGGCATCGAGGTCGAGGACGAGGCGCTCGCCATGGTGGCACGCGCGGCGGAAGGCTCGATGCGCGACGCCCAGTCGATCCTCGACCAGGCGATCGCTCATGGTGGCGGGGCAATGGGCGGCGGCAGGGTCGACGCCGCCGCGGTACGCGCCATGCTGGGCCTGGCCGACCGTGCCCGCATCGTCGACCTGTTCGAGCATGTCATGAGGGGTGACGTCGCCGCGGCGCTTGCCGAACTGCGCGCGCAATACGACACCGGCGCCGATCCGGCCGCAGTGCTGACCGACCTTGCCGAATTCAACCATCTCGTCACCCGGCTGCGCTTCGTGCCTGCCGCTGCTGACGACGCAGCCCTGTCCGAGGACGAGCGCCGGCGCGGCGCGGAGTTTGCCGAGAAACTGTCGGTGCGGGTTCTCTCGCGGACCTGGCAGATGCTGTTGAAGGGCATTCCGGAGGTTCAGGCCTCCAACCGCCCGGTCAGCGCCGCGGAGATGGTGCTGATCCGGCTGGCTCACGCCGCCGACCTGCCGACGCTGGACGAGGCGCTGAAATCGCTTGAGAGCGGTTCATCGGTGCCGGCGCCTGCCCGGAGCGGTGCATCGGCGCCGTCCGGAAATGGCGGCAGCGGTGCGACGGCGATCGCCCAGGCGCGCGTTCAAGGCTCGGGCGGCGGCACGGCGATGCGGCTGGTGGAGGCTTCGCCCGAGCCGCAGGCGATGGTCTCGCTGCCGCAGGCGGAGCCGGCAACCGAGCAGGCGCCGGCCGTTGCCATCAAGTCCCTTGCCGATATCGCGGCCCTGGCCGACCAGCATCGCGACATGACCTTCAAGGTGCTGCTGAAGCGCTGCGTGCGGCCCGTCCGCTTCGAGCCGGGCCGTATCGACGTCGCTTTGACCGAGGACGCGCCGAGGACGCTGCTCAACGACCTGACCTCGAAGCTGCGGGCCTGGACCGGCCGCGCCTGGCTGGTGTCGCTGTCGAAGGAGGAGGGCGGCCAGACCATGGCCGAGGCGGAGTCGGCCCGTCGCGAAAATGCCCTGCTCGACGCGCGCAACGATCCCACGGTGGCCGCCATCCTTGCCAGGTTTCCGGGCGCGAAAGTGATAGACGTGCGCATCCCCGATGCGCCGGCGGCGGAAGAGGACGGCGCCGAGGATGAACTTGCCGTCGAACCTCCGGCCGACGACGACGAAGACTGAACCGAAACCAATCGACACGAACCGACAGGGGAATCCCGCAATGAAGGACCTTCTCGGCCTGATGGGCAAGGCGAAGGAAATGCAGGCCAAGTTCCAGGCCATGCAGGATGAGGTCGCCGCTCTCGAAGCCACCGGCCAGGCAGGCGGTGGGCTGGTCAATGTCACGCTGACGGGCAAGTTCGAGATGAAGACGCTGAAGATCGATCCCTCGCTGTTCAAGGAGGACGAGGTCGAGATCCTCGAGGATCTGATCCTCGCGGCCCACAACGATGCCAAGGCCAAGGTCGAGCAGGTCATGCAGGAAAAGACCAGGGAACTCACCGCCGGCCTGCCGATTCCGCCCGGAATGAAGCTGCCGTTCTGACCGGGTTCATCTCTTCGGATACCGATCTGCCGGCCTGCCACAATTGCGCCGGCAATCACGCTATGTGACCGCGCGCGCCGATTGTTGATCGCCGTCAGCGGCTTGCACGCGTCTTTGAAGTTGCTTCGCTAACGCTTTAGCCATCTTTTGGCCTGAAACAGTCTCATTCTTGCCACGACTGGGGACGGGATTTTAGCCGAAGCATGAGGCACCTACGTTGACCATGACGCGATGGAAGGCGCCAGCTTTGCTCTGCGCCGCGCTTTCCCCGTTCATCCTGGCCGGCTGCAGCCAGACCACTTCGCACGGCATGTCGGTCGCCAGCCTGACCGATTCCATCACCCCTTCGATCCTCAAGGCCCGCCCCTACCGGTTTACGTCGCGTGACAAGGAATGCATGGCCCGCGTCATGTATTTCGAGTCCAACCGTTCCAGTCGTGACGGCATGGTGGCGGTAGGCACGGTCGTCATGAACCGCCTTCGCTCCGGGAAGCATGGCAGCACGATCTGTAACGTCGTCGGCGAGGCCCGTCAGTTCGCGCCGGGCGTCATGACGCGCAAGATGAATTCGCGTGGCTCGGATCTCGCGAGGGACACCGCCGAGGCGGTGTTGAAGGGCGAGCGTTCGCCGAAGCTCAAGAACGCCATGTATTTCCATACGGCCGGGCTTAAGTTCCCCTACAAGAACATGCACTACGTGCTGGTCGCCGGCGGCAACTCGTTCTACGAGAAGCGGACCCGCAACTGGCAGCCGCTGCCGCCGGAGACGACGATGATCGCCTTTGCCGGTTCGACGCCGGAAGCCGAGCCCGAAAAGCCGGCGGTGATGGTGGCGTCGGCCGAGGATGCGGACGCGCTGCCCGGCGTCGCGCAGGCGCAATTGCCCGATAGCGCTCCTGTTCCGACAGTAGCGGCCGAAAAGCCCGCGAAAGCGCCGGCTGCGAAGCCTGTTGCCGTGGCTTCCGCCAAGCCCGTGCCTCTTCCCGAAGGCAGTCCGTTTGCGCTCGCTTCGGCGGAACAGCCTGAAAAGCCGGCGAAGAAGCGCGTCATCGATCCGGAACTGGCGCCGCTGCCGACCGCGCGCGCCTCGATGGTGAAGACGGCCGCCCGCAAGAAGGTGAAGCCTGTTGAAGCGGCCGTCGTGCAGGTCGCCGCCGAAGAGCCGCTCGCCGCCCGCTTCGGCCGCATGGACGATGCGTCGTCCGACGGATCGGCCGTATCGCTCGGCTTCGCCCAGTAGCCCCGATTTCGCGCAGCAGCCGAGTTCTCCGCTCCCGAACGTTTGTCTGCGTCCCTTGCGCGGCAAGCGCATCCGGTTGCCACTCCCAAGCGGCCGCCATTCGGCTTATATGCTCGGCATGTCCAAGCGAATCGCCGGTCCCGAAATCGAACGCCTGATCCAGTTGCTGGCCAAGGTGCCCGGGCTCGGGCCGCGCTCGGCCAGGCGGGCGGCGCTCCATCTCATCAAGAAGAAGGAACAGTTGCTGTCGCCGCTCGCCGAAGCGCTTGCGCAGGCGGTCGAGAAGGTTCGCGTCTGCTCCACCTGCGGCAATGTCGACACCGCCGATCCCTGCATGATCTGCACCGACCCGCGCCGCGACGCCGCGACGCTCATCGTGGTCGAGGACGTGTCCGACCTGTGGGCGCTGGAGCGCGCCTCCGCGATGAACGTCCGCTACCATGTGCTGGGCGGCACGCTCTCGCCGCTCGACGGCATCGGGCCGGACCAGCTCAACATCCGCGCCCTGGTGGATCGCGTGGCTTCGAGCGAGGTCAGGGAGGTCATCCTTGCCGTCAACGCCACCGTCGAGGGCCAGACCACCGCGCATTACCTGACCGACCAGCTCGAGGGTTTCGACGTCAAGGTGACGCGGCTGGCGCATGGCGTGCCGGTCGGCGGCGAGCTCGACTATCTCGACGAAGGCACGCTGGCCGCGGCGCTGAAATCGCGGACGGTTTTTTGACATGATTGGCAGGGAGTGAAAGCGGCGATGCCATTCCTCGCACGGTTCGCGCCCCGAAAGATTGTTGCCGCCTTGCTTCCGATCCTGCTGGTGTCGCTTTTGTCGGCAACCGCCTCCGCCGCCAGGATCGACGGCCAGTTCCGCGCCTGGCTGCAGAGAGATCTGTGGCCCGAGGCGGAGGCCAAAGGCATTTCGCGAAAGATCTTCAACCAGGCCTTCGACGGCGTGAAGCCCAATTTGAAGCTGCCCGATCTGGCCATGCCTGGCGAGAAACCGAAGGTTCCCAAGGTGCAGCACCAGGCCGAGTTCGGCTCGCCGGCGCCCTATTTCGCCGAGAAGACGCTGGCGCCGGTGGCGTCCGGCGGCCGTGCCCGCGCCGGGCAGCATGCCGCGACGCTGGCCAGGATCGAGAAGCGCTACGGCGTGCCGGGTTCGGTCGTGCTCGCCGTATGGGGCCGCGAGACCGGCTATGGCGCGGCCGCGATCCGCTACGACGCCTTCCAGGTGCTGGGCACACGCGCGTTCCTCTCGGCCACCAAGCGCGACATGTACCGTATCGAACTGCTCGCGGCACTCGAGATCGTCCAGAAGGGGCTGGAGCCGAAGGGCGCGATGAAATCGTCCTGGGCCGGCGCGCTCGGCCAGCCGCAATTCATGCCGACCTCGTTCCTCAAGCATGCCGTCGATTTCGACGGCGACGGCCGCGCCGATATCTGGAATTCCACGCCGGATATTCTTGCCTCCATCGCCAGCTATCTCGCCGATTACGGCTGGGTGAGAGGGCGCGACTGGGGGTTCGAAGTGACCGTGCCGGAGAGCGTTTCCTGCTCGCTCGAAGGCCCGGATCGGGGCAAGAAAATCGCCGACTGGGCGAAGCTCGGCATCGCGCGCATCGGCGGCAAGCCCTTTCCCGAAAACGAAGCCAGGGCCGAGGGCTTCCTCATGATGCCGGCCGGCCGCCACGGTCCGGCCTTCATCGTCACGCCGAATTTCTACGTGCTGAAGGAATACAACACCTCGGACCTTTACGCGCTGTTCATCGGCCTTTCGGCGGACCGTATTGCCTACGGCGATCACCGTTTTGTCGGCGACTGGGGTTCCGTCGGCGGTCTCTACCGCTCCGATGTCGCCGCCATGCAGCGGACGCTGGAGAAGCAAGGCTACGATGTCGGCGGCGCCGACGGCCTGCCCGGCTTCAAGACGCGCCGTTCCATCGGCGAATGGCAGGAGAAAAACGGCATGCCGGCAACCTGCTTCCCGGACGAGGAACTGGTGAGGGCCTTGAAGTAAGTTCGTCTTCCCTCCTCATCGAGGGGAGGGTGCCGCCCGCAGGACGGCGGGAGGGGCGACCTCAGCCGCTCCGACGCAAAAGATCCTCCATTCCAGGCCGCGACGGAGAGGGGTTCTTTCAGCCACACCTATTCGTTGCCACGCTGCGGAAATCCGCCCTGGCTATTGTCAAGGAACGCTCCCGATCCGTGGGGACCCGAGGAGAAGTCGGGCAACGAAGCCCCGGAGCTTATCTCTACGACGTGTCCGGCGCGAGCGGCGGCGGGGCGTCCAACCAGCGAACCGACGACCTGGAAATCGCGCGCGCCGACCGGTCGGCTCGCACGCCGGTCGCGCCGGGGAGCGCGAACCGCGCGGCCTGCGCCAGCAGGGCGCACAGCACCAGCGCCAGGGCCCGGAATCGGACCGCAAGCCGCTCCGCGTCGCCGGCATTCTCCAACGCGTCAGACGGAACCGGCGCGCCGCCGAAGAGGAAGGCCCGCGCCTCGACCTCGCCGTGGCTCAGAATGCCGAGCACCCGTTGGCGGCGAAGGTAGGGAGCGCCGGCGGCTAGGTCGGCAAGGCTGGCAAGCGCGAACAACAGCGCCACGATGCGCTCCAGCACATCGCGGTTCCAGTTCGCATTTCCGTCCCAGTCTTCCATTCCGGTCTCCATTTCGGGCAGGCCCAGTATGGAAGAGGTGCAAGGGGGTGTGGACAAAGCGGGCGCGGAAATTCTTTCGCTGTTCCGGAAAATCCAATAGAAACAAGGCCTCAGACCGATCGGGAAATGTCCGCTCCTCGTTTTTTCCCAACAGTAGTGGCCTGCCGCCAATGTCGAAGCCTGGATTTCCGACCTCGTGAGCGGCCCCCCGGGGTCTTGCCTTCGGCAAGCCCGAGGGCAGGCTCCGGAGCGGACAACCTACGCCGCCGCCGACATCTCCTTGTGGACGCCGGCCAGGATTTCGTAGGAGCGCACGCGCGCCGCATGATCGAACACCTGCGCCGTCACCATCAGTTCGTCGGCACGGGTGCGGGCGATGAAGGCTTCCACGCCGCGCTTCACCGTTTCCGGCGAGCCCACCACCGCTTCCGCCAGCGCATGGCCGAGCATGGCGCGTGCGCTGGCGTCGAGGTCGCGGTCGTAGCCCTCGACCGGCGGCGGCAGTTTTCCAGGCCGGCCGCTGCGCAGATTGACGAAGGCCTGCTGCTGCGAGGTGAAGAGCAGTCGCGCCTCGGCGTCACTGGGGGCGGCCACGACGTTCAGCCCCAGCATGACATAAGGCTTGTCGAGCTGTTCGGATGGCTGGAAGCGCGAACGGTAGACGGCCAGCGCGTTGTCGAGTTCCGCCGGCGCGAAATGCGAGGCGAAGGCATAGGGCAGGCCGAGCATGGCGGCCAACTGCGCACCGTACAGGCTGGAGCCGAGGATCCAGACCGGCACCTTCTCGCCCTCGCCGGGCACGGCGCGTATGCGCTGCCCGGGCTCGGCCGGCTGGAAGTAGCCCATCAGCTCGACGACGTCCTGCGGGAAGGTGTCGACGGCGGCGTCCAGGTTGCGCCGCAGCGCCCGCGCGGTCAGCATGTCGGTGCCCGGCGCGCGGCCGAGGCCAAGGTCGATGCGGCCGGGAAAGAGCGCTGCCAGCGTGCCGAACTGCTCGGCGATCACCAGCGGCGAATGGTTGGGCAGCATGATGCCGCCGGCGCCGACGCGGATCGTCTTCGTGCCGCCGGCGACATGGCCGATGGCGACGGCCGTGGCGGCACTGGCGATGCCCGGCATGTTGTGGTGCTCGGCCAGCCAGTAGCGGCGGTAGCCCAGCCGCTCCGCATGGCGCGCAAGGTCCAGCGAGCTGGCCAGCGACTGGCCGGGGCTGCCGCCTTCGACGACGGGTGAGAGGTCGAGGACGGACAGGACAGTCATGGCGGGTCTCCGATGCTCGGCCCGATATGGGGGTGCCGCAACGGCCTCGCAAGGAAGGACTTGCGCCGTGGCCGTCGCCGCTCAGGCTTTCTGCGCTTGCCGCGCCGCCCCCCGTTTCCGGCCGCTTCCCGCCGATGCCTGTCCGGTCACCTCTTCCTTGTCGACCTTCTGCACGGCCGGCCGCCGGCGGCGCACGGGCCGCCGCTTGGGCAGGGCCTTCAACGGCTTGGCGTGTTCCTGCGCCAGCGCGCGCCGCACGGTTTCGGCGATCGTGGTCGCGACGAAATCCGCCCCCGTTCCGTCCTCGGTTATCAGGCCGCGCCGATCGCCGTCGGCTTCCATAGGCACAAGGAGACCGACGCGCAGCCTGGCCGCGCGTCGTTTCAGCCGCCGCACCGCATGGCGCGCCTGGGCCAGCGAGGCGGCATTGAGATAGGCGAGCACGACGGTGTCGGCTTGGCCCAGCGCGAGGCTTCCGAAATGCTCCGGCTCGAACACACGGTGTCCGGTCACCGAGGCTTCGGCACCCTGGATTTCAAGCACCTGCGCCACCATGGCGGCGGCGGCGTCGTCGATCTCGCCGCGACCGCCGATGCAGATCAGGCTGCGACCGTCGCCGTCCGGGAGGTCGGGGCTCGAGTCCTGCTCGTCCTCGTCCGGCTCGTCGGCCTTCGGCTCTTCGCCGTCATTGCCGTTTTCTTCTTCCTCGTCCTCGGCGAGGTCGGCCAGTTCCTGCACCAGCGTGCCGGCGGCCGCGGCGAAGCGCAGGCGCTGTTCGGTCGTCATGACGCCGCGCTGCCGGTCTACCTCGCCCAGCGCCAGCGCGGGCATCGCCACCTTGTCGTAGAAATCGATGAGATATTCGTCCTCGAGATAATCCTCGGCATAGTCCGCCGCCTCATAGGGGTCGCCGGCCAGCAGGCGCTGGTAGACGCGGGCATGCGGCTCCAGCACCGGTTCGTTGCCGAGCAGCACGTCGAGGAACTCGAATTGCGAGACGTGCCGGCCGAGCACGACGAGGCACACCGTCAGCGGGGTGGACAGCACCAGCCCGAGCGGTCCCCAAAGCCATGCCCAGAAGATAGCCGCCACGATGATGGCCAGCGGCGACAGGCCCGTATTGGAGCCGTACAGCCATGGTTCCAGTATGTTGTTGGAGATCAGCTCCATCGCGATGAACAGCGCGGCCGTCCATATCAGCGGCATCCAGCCGGGCGTGACCGCCACGGTCAGGAGCATCGGCAGCATCATGCCGATCGCCGGGCCGATATAAGGCACGAAACGCAGCACTAGCGTCAGCCCGCCCCACAAGAGCGCGTTGGGGATGCCGAGCAGCCACAGGCCGATCGCGATCGGCACCGCGTAGATGGTGTTGATGACCAGTTGCATCAGCAGATAGCGGCCGACGCGCTTGCCGGCATCCTGCAACGCTTCCGTGGTCTTGTGCAGGTCGCCGTACCCGACCAGCCGGATGAAGCGGTCGCGCAGATCCTCGCGCTCCAGAAGCATGAACACCACGACGACGATGATGAGACCTGCGGTCGCGAACGGGCTGATCAAGGGAACGACGATGTTGCGCAAAATGTCGATGGGGCTTTCATGCGAGACGATCTCGACCGGCAGCGGCTTCTGTTCGGGCGCCCCTACCGTCTGCGTGCCGGCCTGGAGTTCCTGGCCGACGCGCTCGGCCGCCCAGGTCAGGCGCTCGATCAGTCCGCCGCCGGCGCCGAGTTCCTTCAGCGAGCGGATCTTGTCGATGACATTGGCCTGATAGGTCGGGATGTTCTGCGCCAGGTTGGAG
>CAZBBT010000093.1:0-10655 GCA_964490065.1 uncultured Mesorhizobium sp.
GTTGGCGAGGGTGTGGACGAAGCTGTCCTCGTGGTCGACCAGCAGGACGGTGACGCCTTCGCCGACGCGCGCAGTGGCGCGCTCGGTGGCGGCGGCGTTGCCGGCTTTGGCGTCGCGGATGGCGGCAAGCATGGCGGATGCCTTCAGTTCGGTTTCGGCTTCCTCGTCCTCGGGGACGGAATCGAACAGCAATGTAGCGCCGGCGCGCACCTCTGCGATCCCGTCCTTTATGCGGATGGTGCGCAGCGTCAGACCGGTGTTCAGGTCGCCGTTGAAATGCACCATGCCGATAGCGCCGCCATACCAGGCACGAGGCGACTTTTCATTCTGCTCGATGAAGCGCATGGCCCACAGTTTCGGCGCGCCTGTCACGGTGACGGCCCAGGCATGCGACAGGAACGCGTCGAAGGCGTCCATGCCCTCGCGCAGCCGCCCCTCTATGTGATCGACGGTGTGGATCAGGCGCGAATACATCTCGATCTGGCGCCGCCCGATGACGCGCACCGAGCCCGGTTCGCAGACCCGGCTCTTGTCGTTGCGGTCGACGTCCGAGCACATGGTGAGCTCGCTCTCGTCCTTCTTGGAATTGAGCAGTTTCAGGATCTGCTCGTGATCCGAGATGGCGTCGTCGCCGCGCTTGATGGTGCCGGAGATCGGACAGGTCTCGACGCGGCGGCCGTTGACGCGCACGAACATCTCCGGCGAAGCGCCGACCAGATACTCGTTCTCGCCGAGATTGATGAAGAAGGAATAGGGCGAGGGATTGATGGTCTTGAGCCGGCGCGAGATGGCCGAGGGCAGGCTTTCGCAGCGCTCGTAGAACATCTGGCCGGGCACAACCTCGAACAGGTCGCCGCGCTTGAAGCTTTCCATCGCCCTGCGCACCAGCTTGGCATATTCGCCGGGCTCGTGGTCGCCGCGCGGCGGGATGCGGTCGGCCGGCTTGAACGGCAGCGCCTCGCCGTCGCGCGGCAGGCCGGCGGTGGAAAAGCCGTCGCCGGAAAAGTCGTAGCGGTCGGTCCATGCCTTTGCGGAGTAGTGGTCGACGACAAGGATCTCGTCCGGCAGGTAGAGCACCAGGTCGCGCTGGCTTTCGGCGCGTTTCAGCTTGTAGTCAACAGGATCGAACTGGAAGGCGAGGTCGTAGCCGAAGGCGCCGTAGAGACCGAGATTGGCGTCCTGATCTGTATGGAACAGCGCGGTGATCGCGCGTAGCACCGTGAAGACCGAAGGCACGCGCGATCGTTCTTCCTCGGTAAAGGCCCAGCGCGGTTCCGCAACGGTCAGCGCCAGGCGCTCTCTCGTCGTCTGCGTGAGCGTGACGTCCTTTTCCTTGGATAACGCGCGCGCGATGACCGGCAGCAGCGCCTCGCCGCGCCCGTTCAGCGCCTCGATGCGCATCGCCCGGCCGCGTGCGGAAATCACCAGCGGCGGATCGATGATGGCGGTGTCCCAGCGCGTGTAGCGGCCGGGATATTCGTAGTTGGAGGAGAACACCGCGCCGCGGCGGGAATTCAGCCCGTCGATATAGGCGTCGAGTGCGCCTTCATAGGGCTGCTCGTGGCGCTCGCGGGTGATGGCGATGCCGCCCGCGGTGTTGAAGCGCTCGGCGCCGTTTTCCAGGATTTCCACCGTCATTGCCGTCTCCCTGTGTTGCCGTGGAGGTCCGGAGGCATTGCTGGAAAACAAAAGGCCGCCGGACTTCTCCCGCGGCCATCCAATTTTTCACGCGCATGCGTTCTGGCGGCCGCTCCTTAGCTGGCCCACCACCAAACGGACTTGGTCGAACGAATGCTCATGCGATTTTCCTTAGCGGCGAATGGGGGGCAGGGCAAGGAGAATGTCGCGCCCGCGTCATCCCGGCCGTGGCCGAACGCCCGCAGGGCGTGAGGCGAGAGCCGGGACCCATTCCGGAACATCGGCAAGGTTACGGAATGGGTCCCGGATAGCCATGCTTCACTGCGTTCCGCACGGCTTCCGGGATGACGCCCTCATTTGCAGTCCTACGCCCGTATCTCCTGCCTCTGGAAGGCGACATAGGCGATGGTGAACAGCACGATGAGGGCTGCGATCATGCCGGCGATCTGCGGCCAGACCAGGCCGAGGCTTGCCGAGAGTTGCAGCGGCGCGCCCATCACCGCGCCCTGCACCTGGTAGGCAAAGAGCAGTCCGAGCGAGCGCGTGGCGGGGTTGAGCAGGGCCAGCGTCGCCTCGTTGTAGAGGACGTTGGGCGAGATGCGCGCCAGCCCCTGCTGCACATTGAACTGATGCACCGCCGTCATCGGATCGAGCGGATCGATGGGCGCGACCCAGCCGGCGACCAGCGGCGCCAGCATCGGCCAGAAAACGGTGAAGACAAGCCACAGGGTCAGCGCGCAGAGCGCCGATGTGGCGGGCGATTTCACGACCGTGGAGAAGGCCATCGCCACGGCCAGCCAGACGCCGGCATAGACGAAGGAGACGAACAGGAAGGCAAGGCCGCGGGCGATCTCCTCGCTGTTGGGCGGCAGGCCGAGCAGCAGCAGGCCCATGCCCGTCACCAGCAGCCAGAGTGCCAAGAGGCAGATGGCGATGACCAGCAGGCCGCCGAGGAATTTTCCGGTCAGCAGCGCATCGCGGTAGATCGGCTGCGACAGCACGCGCGAAAGCGTCCGGCGGCTGTATTCGCCGTTGATGGCGTCGAAGCCGAGCGCGATCGCCACCAGCGGGATCAGGAAGCCGAGGAAGGAGACGAAGGAGGGCAGGGGCGCCTGCGCGGTGGTGAACAGCCTGAGGAACAGGAACTCGTCCTCGCCGATGGTGGTCTTGATCTGGCCGATGGCGGCATAGACAGAGCCTATTGCCGTCAGCAGCACCAGCAGCATGACGAGATGGATGCGGGCCGAATTCATGTGATCGGCCGCTTCCTTCATCGCCACCGTGGCAAGGCCGGCGAAGGGGGAGCCTTCACGCCGCGACATCATGGTTCTCTCCCTCGAAGAAACGGACATAGACCTCGTCGAGGCCGGACTGGCGGATGCTCATCTCCGACAGCGCGCCGCCGGCCTGGACGACGAGTCGGGCGATGTCGGCGCGGACATCGTCGTCGGCGTCGACGCGCCAGCGGCCCGCCTTCAGCAGCGACACCGCCGAGATGTGCGGCGCGCCCTCGAGGATGGCGGCCAGGTCCGCGCCGCTCGCCTCGACCTCGACGACATGAGTGCCGCCGAGCACGTCGGCGGTCAGGTCGGCGACCTTGCCGATCAGGCCGATCTTGCCCTGGCGGAACAGCGCGACACGATCGCAGATGGTCTGCATCATGCCGAGCAGGTGCGAGGACAGCACGATGGTCACGCCGTCGGCGGCGAGATGGCGGATCAGGTCGAGCAGTTCCTGCGTCGACTGCGGATCGAGCCCGGAGGTCGGCTCGTCCAGGATGGCGATCTCGGCCTGCTTGACCAGAACCTCGGCCAGGCCGAGGCGCTGGCGCATGCCGCGCGAAAAGGTGGAGACGCGCCGGTCGCGCACCTCCGACAGGCGCACGCGGGCGAGCGCGTCGTCGATGCGCCTGGCAGCCTCGGTCGAGGCCAACCCGGTGAGCCGCGCCGAGTAGCGCAGGTTCTCCCGCGCAGTCAGATGATCGTAGAAACCGATCTGGTCGGGCAGGTAGCCGACGCGGCGCTTGACCGCGAGCGGCTGCCTGAGCGGATCGAGGCCAAGCACGTGGATCGTGCCGGCGCTGGGCTCGGTCAGGCCGAGCAGCAGCAGAATGGTGGTGGTCTTGCCCGAACCGTTGGGACCCAGCAGGCCGAACACCTCGCCTTTCTCGACCGTGAGGTCGATGCCGTCGACGGCGACGGCGCGGCCGTAGCGCTTGGTGAGCCCGCGCGCCTCGATGACCGGTGCTTCAGCGAGCGTGCTCATCTGCGGCCGTACCGGGTCACGGCGAAGGCAAGCATCAGCGCCGAGGCGCCGATCACGCCGAGGCCGGTGATGCCCCAGAGCGTGGAGGTGCGCACGGTGACGCGAAAGGAAGCGCTGTCGGAAGCGCCCGAGCCGTTGGCACGCAGCGAGACCATGTAGTCGCCGGCGATTGCCTGCTGCGACGGCGTCATGGAAACTGCGACATTCGCTGTCTGGCCGGGCTCGATGTCGTCGACCTTCTCGGGGTTGAACGTCACCTTCCAGCCCGACGGGGGGGTGGCGGACAACGCAACGTCACGCGCGGGCGCCGAGCCGGAATTCTCCAGCGTGAAGGTGAAGGTGCGTTCCTGGCCGGCGGTGGCGTCGCCGGAGAGCCGGCCCTGCGGACCGGCCAGCGAGACTTCGGGGTGGCCGGTGATGTCGAGCAGCAGGTTGGTGTTCGCCGAAATATCGCCCGCCGCGGCGGCGACCGTGACCGGGTACTGCCCGGCCTGGGTCGTGTCCGGCGGGCGGACGGAAACCTTCAGGTTCTTCGATTCGCCGGCCTTTATCGGCAGGCTGGTCAATTCCTGCGAGCCGTAGCCTTCCTTGAACGTGACCTGGAAGCCGTCGGGCGCCTTGGAAAGCAGGTTGACGGTGGTGTCCTCCTGGCCGTCGTTCTTCAGGTCCACCTCGTAGTCGAAGGACGATTTCGCCGTGCCGCGCAGCGCCGGCAGCTTCGGCTCCATGGTGAGCTTGGCCGGCTCGATGCTGGTCAGCGTCACCTCCATGGGGAGTTGGAGCGTCTGGCCGTCGCCCTTGGCCGAGACGGTGAAGGCGACCGGCTTGCCGGCCTCCACCTTTTGCGGCGGCGTCAGCTTAAGCGTCAGGTCGACCGTATTGTCCGAACCGGCGATCGCGGCCGCGACCGGCTTGCCGCCGCCGTTGATCTGCCATTTCCAACCGGTCGGCAGCCCGTCGATGCCAAGCTCGACGCGCTGGGGCGGAAGGCCATGATTGGCGAGGCTGAGGTCGATCGAGACGTCCTTGCCGGCCTGCGCCGAGAATTCGGGATAGTGCGTGGTCAGCCATAGGCCGGTCGGCTTCGCGGCCGCTTCGGACGCAGCCGTCTGCGCGCTGGCGGGCAGCGGGACGACAAATGCGAGGCCGGTTGCCAGAATGGCCGCGGCAAGCGGTCGGGATGGGTTCGTCAGGGGCGAGCGAAAGCGCGCAGGGCTCAAGGATTCCTCCCGCGTAAGGTTGAAATTAATTGTTGTTTTGCAAAGCCTTGCCGACTTGATGCGTGGCGGAGGATGGCCCGCTTTGTGGCACGAATGCGGCAAAATCCGTATCGTTACGGCTGCTCACGAGATTGTAAGCTGTCGCGATTTTTCGTGAGGATGAAGGCAGGGACCGTTAATCCGGCCCCGACTTCAGGTTTGCGGAAGCGTCAGTCTTCCAGCGCGCCGGAGCGTGCGTCGCCGCTTTTGCCAGTGCCGACCAGCTTGACCAGATCGTCGCCGGCACGGGTCACGCGATGCGAACGGCGGGTGAGGATAAAACCGTCCTGCGGCGCGAACACCTCGGCGTGGCCATCGGGTTCGCCCGGTCTGTGGACGATGGTGGCGATGCGATCGCCCTTTTTCACCCGGTCGCCGGGCTTGACGTCGTAGAGCACGGCACCGGCCTTCGGCGCCGGCATCATGTCGATGTTCTCCAGTGGGGCGACCACGCCCTTGAACGGACCGGGCGCGGGCACCGCGGGATCGGCGATTACGCCGCGCGCCACAAGCAAGCGGTAGAGACCTCTGGCGTCGCTCTCGGCGGTGGCACGGTCGACATCGGCGACGCCGCGATATTCCACGGTGGTGACGACGACGCGGTCGAGCGGACCGCCGGCCGCAAGGTGAGGATGGATCGAAGCCTCCTCGAAGGCCGCGCCGCTCTCGCCCTGCCACAGAAGCACGGCGGCGACGTCCATGGCGGCGGCGCAGTCGGCCATAGCCGGCCAGAGCGCGGCCGGCACGTAGAGATAGGGCGCGCCCTCGTCGTCGCAGTGCAGGTCGAGCACGATGTCATGGCCGACGGAAAGCTTCAGCAGCCTCGCCTTCAGCTTTTTGTCCACCGTCGCCAGGTCGGTGTCCGGCACGAGTGCCGGATCCGGCCGGTCGATCAGCGGAAAGTCGCGGTTGAAGTTGACGCGGGTGCCTGGGTGGAAACGGCCCTGATGGTCGCCGAACTGGTATTGCGCGCGGCCGATCGGATTGGCCCACGGCACAAGCGTGATGGAGCCGCGGATACGGCCTTCTTCCTCCGCCTTCGCCAGCATCGGCATCAGCGCGTCGATCGCGACGGTGCCCGGCAGTTCGCCGGCGTGAAGCGCTGCCTGCAGATAGGCACGGGGCGCTGTCTTGTCCGATCCCTCGAAACGGAAGATCGGCAATTCGTAGGAGACGCCCTCGGTGTCGCCGGCGATGGTTTCCATGGATTTGCGCATGGTGTTCTCCCTTGTACCGAACGACATGCCTGTTCGCCGGCACGCTGTCGATTGGTCCAGCGAGGACCGTGATGAGCGCAGGCCGGGTCGCCGGCGAGCTTAGAGCGGCTTCAGTTCCTGGGCGATGGTCGGCAGCAGTTCGGCGACGTTGGGATGGATGTGGACGGCGCGCTGCAGCGTCATCACCGGCGCGCCGGCATACATCAGGTCGAGCACGCAGTGCACCGCTTCGTCGCCACCGGGACCGAGGATGCCGCAGCCGAGGATCTCCTTCGTGTCGGCATCGACCAGGATCTTCATGAATCCTTGTGTTTCGCCCTTTTCCACGGCGCGTCCGACCCGGGTCATCGGCCGCCGGGCGACCAGCACCTTGCGGCCGGTTTTTTTCGCGGCGGCTTCCGTCATGCCGGCCCGTCCGAGCGGCGGATCGATGTAGAGCGCATAGGTCTCGATGCGGTCGCTCACCTTGCGCGGGTCGTCGTCCAGCACGTTGGCGGCGACGATCTCGTAATCATTGTAGGAGGTGTGGGTGAAGGCGCCCTTGCCGTTGCAGTCGCCCATCGCCCAGATGCCCGGCACGGAGGTGCGCAACTGGTCGTCGACGCGGATGAAGCCGCGCTGGTCGGTTTCGACGCCCGCCTTTTCCAGGCCAAGGTCGTCAGTGTTGGGCACGCGCCCCAGCGCCAACAGCACGTGGGAACCGACGGCCGGCGGCTGGCGGGCAGCGAAGGTGACGGCGATTTCGCCGCCCCGAACGGCAAAACCTATATCGCCGGCGCCGAGATGGACCGTGATGTCCTCGTTGCGCAGGATCGAAAGGATCGCGGCGGAAACGTCCTCGTCCTCGCGCATGAGCAGGCGAGGGGACTTTTCGATGACCGTGACCTGCGAGCCGAAGCGGCGGAACATCTGAGCGAATTCCAGCGCGATGTAGCCGCCGCCGACGATGACGAGATGCCTTGGCAGCACGTCGAGGTCCATCATCGAGGAGTTGGTCAGGAAGTCGATATCGTGAACGCCCGGCAGATCCGGCACGGCAGCGCGGCCGCCCACGTTCAGGTATATCCTGTCCGCTTCCAGCACCTCGTCGCCGACGCGGACGGTCCTCTGGCTCTCGAAGCGGGCATGGCCGCGAAAGAGCGTGCAGCCTTGCATGGACGCGATCCAGGTTTCGAGGTTGGCGCGGGCGTCGTCCGAAACCTTGTCCTTGCGCGCCTTGACCCGCGCATAGTCCGTGCCGACGGGGCCGGAAAGCGCGACGCCATAGTCGGCGGCGCGGCGGGCAAGATGCGCGGCATAGGCGCTGGCCACCATCGCCTTGGTGGGCATGCAACCGGTGTTGACGCAGGTGCCGCCGACCAGCTTGCGCTCGACCAGGGCAACCGTCATGCCAGCGCCGGAAAGCCGGCCGGCCAGTGCCGGTCCGGCTTGGCCGCAGCCGATGACGACGGCGTCGAATTTCTGCGTTGCGCTCATGCGATGGCCCTGGCGATCGGGAGGCCGCTGCCCCCGGCGGCGGGCGCGGTCATGGCACGCAGGTGGAGCATGTCCGTCTCCTCAAGACTTCGGTTGCCGGAAAGTCAGGCTAGCATATGGCCGGCGTTTGACCAGCCGCCGCGGATCGGACAGGTTGCCGGCCGGAGGGCGGCGAATGGTCAAGACCGAACGCGAGAAGATGGCAGCCGGCGAATGGTATGCCTGCGTGGACGACGAACTCGACGCGCTGCGGACGGCGGCGCAGACGGCCGTATTCGAGCACAATTCGCTGCCACCAGTCGAGCGCGGCGACATCGGCCCTGCTTTGCGCGCCTTGCTGGGCTCGGACGGCGAGGAAGCGCGCATCGAGGCGCCGTTCTACTGCCCCTATGGCTTCAACATTTTTCTCGGCAGGCGCACCTTCCTCAATGCCGGCTGCACCATCCTCGACACCGCACCCGTCCGCATCGGAAGCAACACCATGATCGGCCCGTCGGTGCAGATCTATTGCGCCGAGCACCATCGCACCGTCGAGGGCCGCCGCGCCGGCCTGGAGATCGCGCGGCCGGTGACGATCGGCGACGATGTGTGGATCGGCGGCGGCGCCATCGTCCTGGGCGGCGTGACCGTCGGCGACGGCGCCATAGTAGGCGCGGGCGCCGTGGTGACGCGCGACGTGGCGGCCGGCGCGCGGGTGGCCGGAAATCCGGCGCGGCCGATCGGCAGCAAATAGGATTAGGCGGCCCGCGCCGGCTCGATGCGGCGCATGAATTCGCGCCGGTACTGTACCGGCGATGTTTTCAGCCTTGCCGCGAAATGCTGGCGCAGCGTCGTGCCCGTGCCGAAACCCACATCGCCGGCGATGGTGTCGATGGAACTGTCGGTGGTTTCCAGCAACCGCTGCGCGAGCGCCACGCGCTCTGCCGCCAGCCAGTCACCGAAACTGGAACCGATGTTTTTCTGGAAGCGCCGCGTGAATGTGCGCCGGGTCAGTCCTGCCGCTTCGGCCACGCTGTCCAGGGAGTGGCTGTCTTCCAGCGTCGAACGCACGTGATCGAGCGCGCGGGCGAAGCGGTCGGCCTGCGGCGTCATGGCGATCGGACGCTCGATGAACTGCGCCTGGCCGCCCTGCCGGTGCGGCGAGGCAACGATGCGCCGCGCCAGCCGCAATGCCGCCTCCGCTCCATAGCGAGCGCGCACGATGTGCAGGCAGCAGTCCAGCCCGGCGGCGACGCCTGCCGAGGTGACGATGTCGCCCTCGTCGACATAAAGCGCGTCGGCGTCGACGCGGATATCGGGATGCAACGACTGGAGTTGCTCGGCATAGGCCCAATGCGTCGCGACGCGGCGACCGTCGAGCAGCCCGGTCGCGGCGACGGCGAAGGCGCCGAGGCACAGCCCAACAAGCAGGGCGCCGTTGGCATGGGCGCGGCGCAGGGCTTCGTGTACGGCCAAGGGCAGGGGACGATCGAGATCCTTCCAACTCGGAACGATCACGATGTCCGAACCCTCCAGCCCCTCCAATCCATGCGGCACGGTGAACGCCATGCCGGCATCGGTGCGGATCGGCCCCGGTTCGACGGCGCAGACGCGGAAGTCGAAACGCGGCAGGCCGAGCGCCGTGCGATCCTCGCCGAAGACGAGGCACGGCACGGACAGGTGGAACGGGCTGATGCCCTCGAAGGCGATTGCCGCGACGATAGGGTCGGCCATCTGCATTTCCTCGATCTGACTGTCTGCTTTGTCCCAATCCTTTCGAATATTGTCAATCAGGACAATTTTCTCCGCGCGCGCCCATCGCTAGATTCCAGGCATCGCCATTTGAACGAAGGAGCCAGTCATGACCGCCACCACGGAGAAGAACGCGCGCCGGGCGCTGATCGTCGTCGATGTCCAGAACGATTATGATGGCGGCGGCCTCGCCATCGAATACCCGCCGTTCCAGGACACGGTGAAGAATGTCGGCCGCGCCATGGACGCGGCCCGTGCGGCCGGGATCAAGATCGTCGTCGTCAAGCAGCTCGCGCCGGAAACCGCGCCCTTCTTCGCCGCCGGCAGCCGCGGCGCCGAACTGCACCCGGAAATCGCCGATCGACCGCGCGATCATTACGTCGAGAAGAAACTGCCCAGCGCCTTCACCGGCACCGACCTCGAATACTGGCTGCGCAGCAACGGCATCGAGACGCTGACGGTGGCCGGCTACATGACGCATAATTGCGATCTCTCAACCATCATACACGCGCTGCATATGGGCTTCGCCGTAGAGTTCCTGTCGGACGCCGCCGGCTCGGTGCCCTATGCCAACAGCGCCGGCTATGCCTCGGCCGAGGAAATCCACCGGGTGGTGACCATCATATTGCAGTCTCGGTTCGCGGCCGTGACCAAGACAGCGGACTGGATCGAAGGGCTGAGGACCGCCACGCTGCCGGAACGCGACAATATCCACGCCTCGCACCAGCGCGCGCTGGCGAAGCAGGCGGCGTAGCCGGGGCGATCATGGGCTGAATCAGAAAGGGCGGCTCCGGGCCGCCCTTTTCCTTGTTGGAAACACTCCTGGGAAAGGCGACCGCCGCTCAGCTCAGGCCTTCGATGTTGCCTTCCTCGTTGAGGAAGATGTTCTCCGACGAAGGTTTCGAGGGCAGGCCCGGCATGGTCATGATCTCGCCGCAGATGACGACGACGAAGCCGGCGCCGGCGGAAAGGCGCACCTCACGCACCGGCACGGTGTGGCCGGTCGGGGCGCCGCGCAGGTTCGGATCGGTCGAGAAGGAATACTGCGTCTTGGCCATGCACACCGGCA
>CAZBBT010000094.1:0-10312 GCA_964490065.1 uncultured Mesorhizobium sp.
GTCGTCGCCTCGCCGCCGGTCACGAAGGCGTTGGCGAGATCGACGGCGCGCTTGGCGTCCAGCGGCGTCTCGACCGTGCCGGTCAGCACGACGTTGTCGTTGACGAGTTCGATATGGATGTCGGAGCCGGGAATGAAGCGCTTCAGGTTCTGCTCGAGGCCGGCAACATCGCGCTCGATGTCGAGATCGAGGCTGACGATCTGCTCGCCGTTCGGGCCGAAGACGAAGATGTTGGTCTGCCCGACCGCCTTGCCGAACAGATAGATGCGCCGCGAGGTGCGGGTGACGGCGTCCGCGACAGCGGGATTGGCGACGAGAATGTCGTAGGCGTCGCTCGGCAGGTCGATGACCACCGACTTGTTGAGGCCGAGCTTGACGCGCTGGGTGGCGACCGAGGTGCCGACCGTGGCCTTGCCTCCGGCCTGCGCGGCGTCGAGGCCCGCCACCGGCGCGCCGACAAGCAGGAGGCCGATGGCGGCCAAGGCGATCCGCATGTTACCGTTCAACCTCATTTCCTTGCCCCTACTTCGGAAATTTCGCCGGATTTGATGAGACGGACCGTGCCCCTGCGGCCGTTGCCGGAAACCAGGTAGTCGGCTTCTTCCGTCGGATTCTCCTGCGTGTCCTTGATCGACCGCAGCGACAGCGTCAGACGATCCGCCATCTGCTGCGCGACCGTGATGATCTCGGCCTGCTGCGGCGTCAGTTCGAGCGTGGCGGTCTGGCCGACCCGGGTCTTCTTGCCCTCCTCGTCCTCCTGGATCGTCTGGTCGATGGCCAGCACGCGGATGTTCTTGAGGATGGTCTCGGTGATGAAGCCTCCCGCGTTGCCGGCGCCGTTTGCATTGTCGGCGCGCCGGGTCATGATGACGTCGACATAGTCGTTCGGCAGGATGAAGCCGCCCGCGGAGGTATCGGCCGCGATCGAGGTCGCCACCGCACGGGTGCCCGACGGCAGGATCGACGACATGAAGCTCTGGCCCTCGCCGATCAGCTTGGAGCGCCGCAGCGGCTCGCCCTCATACATCGAGACGCGCGCCACCGATTCCTTCAGCTTGTCGACGGCATCGGGCGCTGTGGCACGCGTGATGAAATTCGCGTTGATGCCGTCAGCCGGCCACTGCTCCCATTTGATGCTGTCTCCCAGCGTGGTGCCCATGGGCACATCGGCGGACAGGACAAGAACATCCTCCAGCGCGATCGCCGGCGCCTTCTGGCCGGAATCGACAATCACAGGCGGGGGCGGAACCACCATCTTCTTGGCCACATAACCGGCACCGCCGGCCGCAGCTACCGCCACGGTCAATATTATCAGTCGGGAAGCTGGCATCTGTCCGAACCTCGCCCCAAGCAAACCACCTAGCCAGGCCGGACTTTGCAGCGCCAATCGTCAAATTAGGGTTAATGCACCGCTTACGATCGTGATTAATTTAACGTTTACGAAAATTCTAACGTTGGTTGCCCACGCAAATAAAAAAGAGCGGCCGGGCCGCCCTTTAGGGAAACAATACAGATCCCGTTCTTCAGGTTACGAGCCGCTGAAGCGCCCACTCCATCAGGGGAGTATCCGGATAGGCGAGCAGGCCGCCGAGTCCGAGCGCGATGCCGTAGGGAACACCGACGGTCTCGTCGGCGAAATGGCGCAGCACCGGATTGTGCCGCGTGAAAGCCGCCAGTGTCGATTTCCTGTAAAGGAGTATTGCCACAGTCAGCAGGCCACCGAGCAGCGCCGCGAAAACCAGATACTCGACCAGGCAGATGCCGAAACCCATCCAGACCGACGTCGCGGCCAGGAGCTTGGCATCGCCTCCGCCCATTCCGCCCAGGGCGAAAAGGCCGAACGTGACCGCCAGCACGGCGGCGCCGGCGGCGAGATGCATGCCGAAGTCGGGCCAGTTCATCCCGGTCAGCGGCGCGACCACGACGAAGGTGGCAACCAGAATCAGCGATACGCGGTTGGCGATCGTCATCGACAGCGCGTCCGATATGCCGGCAAACAGCATACAGAAGGGAAAGACGACGAAGATCAGCGCTTCGAGCATGGGTTCTCACCAGCGTTTGCGGGCGGTGGGCCGGCAGTTCGCAACAGGCATAGTCGGATTCCGTTAAGGATCGATGAGCCGAAACCCCGCATTTGCAACGTTTGGGGAGACAAGCAGGAGCCCTTAACCGTTGGTTCACCAATCTCGTTCATGGTCCGTTGAACAGTTTTGCGGCGGAGCCTGAGATGAGCGTCTCGAGATCGTACCTGATTGCCGCGGCGGCAATCGCCGTCCTGGCCGGTGCGCCGGCAGCCCGGGCCGAGGCCGGCATAGAAGTGGTGATGAACCAGGCCAAGATCGTCAAGCTGGCGCGCGCCGCCGATACGATCGTGGTCGGCAACCCGCAGATCGCGGACGCATCGGTCCAGGACGCATCGACCATCGTGCTTACCGGCAAGGGTTTCGGCGTGACGAACCTCGTCGTCCTCGACCAGGAAGGCAGCCCGATCATCGACGAGCAGGTGACGGTGACCCGCGGAACGGATTCGACGGTGCGGATCTATCGGCGTTCGCAGGTGCAGACCATGTCGTGCGCGCCCTATTGCGAGAGCTCCTACAAGAGCGATGCCGAAAAGGCTTCCGAAGCGGAAATGGCCGGCCAGTAGCCGGCTCGCAACCCGGCCCGTCGCCCTCGCCTCGATGGTTAGCGGCCGGTTAAGCGCTCGGCGGGGAATTTAGCGGCCAATCAAACCGGACCTCAACGGGTTTTGTTTACAATCCTGTGCGATACCGGAAGGGGTTCGGCAGGAACAGGCCATGGGCACGCCATCGAAATCAGCAGTTCGCGAAGGCCGCAAGGGAAGAAAGCGGGTTCTCGCCCGCTTCCTGCGCGACCGCAGCGGCAGCACGGCCATCGAGTTCACCGCGCTTGCCATTCCGTTTGCGCTTCTGGTCTTCGCCATCCTGGAAAGCTGCATTTCCTTCGCCGGCCAGGAAGTGATGGCCAATGCGGCCGACGACGTCGCCCGCCAGTTGCGCACGGGACAGATCAAGACCCTCGACGATACCAAGCTCAAGCAGCTCATCTGCGATCAGATGGACATCATGGTGGCCCAGGGTTGCCCCGGCCTGCTTGTGGACCTGCGCCATTACGACACCTTCGCTGACGCCGCGAAGGCGCGTTTCACCATTACCGATGGCGAGATCGTGCTGACGAAGAACGGGGCACCCGACCCGAAGCAGTTCACGGTCGACCCCGGTCCGTCATCGAGCAGGAACATGCTGCGCGTGTTCTACAAATGGCCGGTGATGACCGATTTCATGGCCAAGTCGATGGCCAACCTCGATGGCGGCGCAACGCTGCACTATGCGTCCGTCACCTGGCAGAACGAGCCGTTCGACAACTAGGCGCGAAGACAAGCAGGAAAAAGGGCCGGAAAATGTCGTTTCGTGCGGGGGCACAGAAAAGGATCGCAAGTCTGCGCGCCGGGTTCGCCCGGTTCGGCCGCGACCGCTGCGGCATCGCGGCGATCGAGTTCGCGTTCATCGCGCCGATCCTTCTGGCGATGTACTTCCTGACCATGGAAGCGTCGCAGGCGATCGAGACGAACAAGAAGCTCAGCCGTGTCGGCTCGATGGTGGCGGATCTCGTGACGCAGCAGGGATCGGTGACCAAGGAAGATCTCGAAGCGATCATGAAGATCGCGGATACGACGCTTTTGCCCTACCATCGTTCGACGCCGGATATCTATATCACCGGCATCAGCATCGGCGGGGATCCGGTAAAGGCCACCGTGGCCTGGTCACGCAAGATGGAAGACGGAGCCTATGCTGTCGACGAGAGCAGCGGGGATGAAACGACAGTGCCTGCATCCCTTATGGTCCCCAACTCGTTCCTGGTGCGGGTTGTAAGCACGCTCGACTACAAACCGGTTATCCAGTGGGCAACCGAGGACAAGGGCCTGCTCGGCCTTGCGGCAGCCCGCACCAGCTTGCCGATGGACGAGACCTACTATCTGCGCCCGCGCATGACCACGAAAATCACCTGCTCGAACTGCTAAGGCCAACGCGCACCGCTCACGCCGGTTTCCGATTTGCCAAGCCGGGCGGGCGGTCCTATGTCTGGGCCGATCAACCGGCGGACCGACCCAATGGCGCGTGCCTTCATCTTCGTGCTGGATTCCTTCGGCGTCGGCGGTGCCGACGATGCCGCACGCTACGGAGATGAAGGGGCCAATACGTTCGGCCATATCGCCGAAGCCTGCGCCGCCGGCAAGGGCGATCGCGACGGTCTGCGCCAGGGGCCGCTCAGCCTGCCCAACATGGTCTCGCTGGGGCTTGCCGATGCCGCCCGCACAGCCAGCGGATTTTCCTTCAGCGGGAGTGCTGCAAGCCGGCTGGCCTCGACCTTCCACGGCGCGGCGCAGGAGGTCTCCAGCGGCAAGGACACGCCGTCGGGCCATTGGGAGATCGCCGGCCTGCCGGCGCGCTTCGACTGGGGCTATTTTCCCGACACGATACCGGCCTTTCCGCCCGAGCTGACGGAGGCGATGGTCCGCGAGGGCAAGGTGCCCGGCATCCTCGCCAACCGGCACGCGCCCGGCACCACCGTGATCGAGGATTTCGGCGAGGAGCATATCAGGACCGGCAAGCCGATCTGCTACACGTCCATCGATTCGGTGCTGCAGATCGCGGCGCATGAGGAGCATTTCGGCCTGCAGCGCCTCTACGATTTCTGCAAGGTGGTGCGGCGCCTGTGCGACCCGCTCCATATCGGCCGCGTCATCGCCCGCCCCTTCGTCGGCGAGAGCCGCGAGACCTTCAAGCGCACACCGAACCGCAAGGACTATGCCGTGCCGCCCCCCGAACCCACCCTGCTCGACCGGATCATCGATCATGGCGGCAAGGTCATCGCCATCGGCAAGATCGGCGACATCTTCGCCCATCGCGGCATCTCAGAGGTGCGCAAGGGCGCCGGCAACATGGCGATGTTCGATCACGCGCTGACGGGCATCGCCGACGCCCGCGACGGCGACTTCGTCTTCGCCAATTTCGTCGATTTCGACACCGAATTCGGCCACCGGCGCGACGTGCCCGGCTATGCCGCCGCACTGGAAGCCTTCGACCGGCGCCTGCCGGAAGCGCTGGCGTTGCTCAAACCGGGCGACCTCTTCCTGCTCACCGCCGACCACGGCAACGATCCGACATGGCGCGGCACCGACCATACCCGCGAGCGCATCCCAGTCATCGGCGTCGCGCCCGGCCTTGCGGGAGGCGATGTCGGGCTGCGCCCGACCTTCTCCGACATCGGCGAGACCGTCGCCGAGCATCTCGGCCTGGCGCCCGGCAAATACGGAACGTCTTTCCTTTCGGCCATGGCCGCCCATGCCTGAACTACCGGAAGTCGAAACCGTCCGGCGTGGTCTCCAGCCGGTACTGGAAGGCGCCCGGATCGTGCGTGTCGAGGCGCGGCGGCCGGATTTGCGCTTTCCGTTTCCCGAGCGCTTCACCGAGCGCCTGGAAGGCAGGCGAGTGACGGCACTCGGCCGGCGCGCCAAATACATATTGATCCATGTCGAGGACGGTCCGGTGCTGATCTGCCATCTCGGCATGTCCGGCTCTTTCCGCATCGAGCAGGACGAACAGAGCGAAACGCCGGGCGTCTTCCATCACGAGCGCTCCAAGGACGCCGCGCACGACCATGTCGTGTTCCACGTCGAGCCGACGAACGGCCCGCCCGCCCGCATCGTCTTCAACGATCCGCGCCGCTTCGGCTTCATGCTGTTCGCCGAGAGCCGGCCGGACGAACATCCGATGCTCGGCGGGCTGGGTGTCGAACCGACCGGCAACGCGCTGGACGGAGACCTGCTGGCGTCATTGCTGCGAAACAAGAAGACGCCCCTGAAGGCGGCTCTCCTCGACCAGAGGCTGATCGCCGGGCTCGGCAACATCTATGTGTCGGAGGCGCTGTGGCGGGCGCATCTGTCGCCGCTCCGGCTTGCCGGCACGCTCGGCAAGGCATCGGCGAAGGCGCGCGTCATGGCCGACCGCCTCGCCGAAGCGATCCGGGCGGTGATCGCCGACGCCATCGCCGCCGGTGGATCCTCGCTGCGCGACTACACCCACACCGACGGCTCGCTCGGCTATTTCCAGCATTCCTTCGCCGTCTACGACCGCGAGGGCGATCCGTGCCCGACGCCAGGCTGCAGCGACCATGTCCAGCGTATCGTCCAGTCAGGCCGTTCCACCTTCTATTGTCCGACCTGCCAGAAGTGATGTAGGCCGATATAAAGAGTTCGAGACGGAGGACCGGCATGGCCTATGAAACCATCATCACGGAAACGCGCGGCAAGGTGGGGCTGATCACGCTCAACCGGCCGAAGGCGCTCAACGCGCTGAACTCACAGGTCCTGGCCGATGTCGTCGCCGCCGTGAAGGCATTCGACGCCGACGATGCCGTGGGCGCCATGGTCATCACCGGCTCGGAAAAAGCCTTCGCCGCCGGCGCCGACATCAAGGAGATGCAGAGCAAATCCTATGTCGAGGCCTATCTGCAGGATTTCTTCGTCGGCTGGGAGGAACTCACCCGCGCGCGCAAGCCCATCATAGCGGCGGTGGCCGGCTATGCGCTCGGCGGAGGCTGCGAACTCGCCATGATGTGCGATTTCATCATCGCCGCGGACAGCGCGAAATTCGGCCAGCCGGAGATCACGCTGGGGGTGATGCCCGGCATGGGCGGTTCGCAGCGGCTCACCCGCTTCGTCGGCAAGTCGAAGGCGATGGACATGGTGCTGACCGGCCGCATGATGGACGCGGCGGAAGCCGAGCGCTCCGGCCTGGTGTCGCGCGTGGTGCCGGCGGCGGACCTCGTCGAGGAAGCCGTCAAGGCAGCCCAGAAGATCGCCGAGTTCTCGCTGCCCGCCGTCATCATGGCCAAGGAAGCCGTCGACCGCTCCTACGAGACGACGCTGGCGGAGGGTCTGCGCTTCGAGCGCCGGCTGTTCCATTCCATGTTCGCGCTGGACGACCAGAAGGAAGGCATGGCCGCCTTCGTGGAGAAGCGGAAGGCGGAATTCAGGAACCGCTGAGGCGGCGCCGACCATCGCCCGCGAAACCGGCGCAAAAAGCGCCCCCCAGCGTTGACGGCGTTTCAAAGCTGCACTATAAGCCGCTTCGACCGAGGCGGCCCGTGGCTGCCCGTTTTGTTTTTGCGCCCTGCGGCACGCCGCAAGCGTTCACCAACGAGATCAGAAGAGAGGCATCATGGCCAATACCTCGTCGGCCAAAAAGGCAACGCGCAAGATCGCCCGCCGCGCCGCGATCAACAAGAACCGGCGCTCGCGCGTTCGCACCTATGTCCGCCAGGTCGAGGAGGCGCTCGCCTCCGGCGACAAGGCCGCGGCCGAGGCCGCGCTGAAGGCGGCGCAGCCGGAACTGATGCGCGCCGCGACCAAGGGCGTGCTGCACCGCAACACGGCATCGCGCAAGGTTTCGCGACTCGCCCAGCGGGTCAAGACGCTCGGCGCCTGACGTTTTTTTAACACGTGGACTTCCGAAACCCGGCGCGCAACGCCGGGTTTTTCTTTTGCCGGCAAGCACTTAAAAATTTAGGCCCGCGACGTGCCGTCGAGGCAGATTTCGCGGCGTCCGAAATTTTGCCGGCATATGCGACTTTTCTCATGTTCGGCGACGCAATTCGATTTGTCTGACGACATAAAAATCCGTTTATTTTCAATTGATTATGGAAGGTCGTCCACAGTTTGCTCACATTGCGTGTGACGGAACGGGGACAACTCGTTGTCAAGTGAAATATAAAATTATTTTTCCCGTCAGGCGCCCTTTTCCATGTTGCGGGCAAAAGGGTTTGAATCACAAGAGCTTTGTCCGACGAGACCAGCTCGGTAACCCTTTGCGGTAACCAGATTCGTTAAAAATAGGTTATAGGCGACCTTGCCCTCTCCACAGCGATTTTTGTAGTGTCGGTCCATCGAAAGGGACGGGCCTTGGCCCTCGACCCAGCCTAAATCGGCGAAGTTCGCAACGCGGATCAATTCCGCGAACGACGGGTCTATGTCTCTTTCGATGCGGGTGGGGAACTGGGGTCTGTAACATCACAGGACATGCGAACCGGCATTTCGTCGGGCGTTTTTGTCGTGCCTATCCCCCGGGCTGGGTGTCGCGACCGGTGACGTTCGCGAAAGAGAGGGTTGTGACCATCGGCCAGCGGCGGCCGGGGTAACAGCCGACAGGCAGGTCGGGCGGAAGGTGCAACGCCATCCGTTCCGAGGACGAGGCACGAACGAGGGACAATAAAAATGCAGAGCGGCATCGACAGGGATATGCGCGGTGATTTCCCTTTCCCGGAATCGGTGGTTGGAGAAGACGGCACTGGCAACGACGTCGACCACCGCTTCGAGCGTGTCAGGACCCAGCTCAAGGCACGGCTCGGTAGCGAGGTGTATTCGAGCTGGTTCGGCCGCATGAAGCTTGCCGAGACCTCGAAGGGCGTGGTGCGGCTGTCGGTGCCGACGGCCTTCCTGCGCTCCTGGATCACGGGTCACTATCATGATCTCATCGCCGAACTCTGGAAGCAGGAAGACCCCGACATCATCAAGGTCGAGATCGTCGTGCGCACGGCGACCCGCATGGCCAAGGGCGTGGAGATCGAGCCGGCAACGACACGCAAGACGGTGAGCAAGGCGCAGACGGCGCTTGCCTCCGGCACGCTGGGCGGCAAACCGGAACGCGCGCCTGCGGTGCGGACGGCAATCGCGGAAGCGGGTGACGCCCGGCACAGCGTGCTCGGCTCGCCGCTCGATTCCCGCTACACGTTCTCTTCCTTCATCGAGGGACCGCCCAACCGCGTAGCCTTTGCCGCCGCTAGGGCGGTCGCCGAGCAGGCATCGAGCGCGGTGCGTTTCAATCCGCTGTTTCTGCACGCTTCCGTCGGCCTCGGCAAAACCCACCTTCTCCAGGCGATCGCCGCCGAATCGCTCAGGCGCAACCCCAAGTCGCGGGTGGTCTACCTGACGGCGGAATATTTCATGTGGCGCTTCGCCACTGCGATCCGCGACAACAACGCGCTGACGCTGAAGGAACAGTTGCGCGATATCGACCTGCTCATCATCGACGACATGCAGTTCCTGCAAGGCAAGTCGATCCAGCACGAGTTCTGCCATCTCATCAACATGCTGCTCGACAGCGCCAAACAGGTGGTGGTGGCAGCCGACCGGCCGCCGGCGGAACTGGAATCGCTCGAACCGCGCGTGCGCTCGCGGCTCAACGGCGGCGTGGCGCTGGAAATGGGCGCGCCCGACTATGCCATGCGGCTCGGCATGCTGAAGCTCAGATTGACGGCTGCGAAGAACGACGAGCCTTCGCTCGACATTTCCGAGGACATACTGGCGCATGTCGCACGCACCGTGACGGCCAGTGGCCGCGAACTGGAGGGAGCGTTCAACCAGTTGCTGTTCAGGCAGTCGTTCGAGCAGATCAGCGTCGATCGCATCGACGAGATCCTTGGCCACATCTACCGCGGCGGCGAGCCGAAGCGGGTGCGCATCGAGGACATCCAGCGCGTCGTTGCGCGCCACTACAACGTCTCCAAGACCGAGTTGCTGTCGAACCGGCGCACCCGCACCATCGTCAAGCCCAGGCAGGTGGCGATGTATCTTTCCAAGGTGATGACGCCGCGTTCGCTGCCCGAGATCGGCCGCCGCTTCGGCGGACGCGACCATACCACCGTGCTGCACGCGGTGCGCAAGATCGAGGACCTTTCCGGCTCCGACAACACGCTGGCGCAGGAACTGGAACTGCTGCGCAGGCTGATCAACGACCAGGCCTGAAGGTCTTTCGCCGCGTTCCTGGACGGCAACCGGCGGCGGCCCGACGCCGCCGCGACGGTTATCCCCGACAAAGCCCGCGCGTTCGGTCGCAACCGGCGTCGCGGGCTTGCTTTTCATGGGGTTTTCTTGTCAGTTTGACCGAATTCCAAACGAGTTTGGAGCAAGTTGCGGGTCCGCGTACCGGAGACCCGCTTTCCTAGTCGAAGCGAGCTTTTGGTCATGCGCGTCATCCTGGAACGGTCGAACCTGCTCAAGTCGCTGAACCACGTCCATCGCGTGGTCGAGCGGCGCAATACGATTCCCATCCTGTCCAACGTGCTGCTGACCGCCGAAGGCGCCAGCCTGGAGATGAAGGCGACCGACCTCGACCTCGAAGTGACCGAGGCGACGCCGGCCAAGGTAGAGCGCGGCGGCGCCACCACCGTGCCGGCTCATCTGCTCTACGACATCGTGCGCAAGCTCGCCGAGGGCGCCGAAGTGATGCTG
>CAZBBT010000095.1:0-10220 GCA_964490065.1 uncultured Mesorhizobium sp.
GCCGTCTTCATGGGCACCGACGTCGACCAGCCGCGCAACCTGGCGAAGTCGGTCACGGTGGAGTAGCGCCACAACTTCCCGGTTCCAAACTTCACCTCGCTCCCCTATGTTGCATTGCAACGGGGCGGTTGGGCATGTCGGACAGTTTGAAACCTTCGGCGATGACGCGGCTCAGGAACTATTTCCTGACCGGCTTCATCGTCTGCGCGCCGCTGGCGATCACCGCCTACATTGCCTGGTCGTTCATCGGCTGGGTCGATTCGTGGGTGAAGCCCTACATTCCGGACCGCTACAGCCCTGAAACCTACCTGCCGTTCCGCATTCCCGGCTTCGGCCTGATCGTGGCGCTGGTGCTGATCACGCTGATCGGCTTCCTTACCGCCAACATCGTTGGCCGCGCCATCGTCAATTTCGGCGAGCGGCTGCTCGGCCGCATGCCGCTGGTGCGCGGCATCTACGGCTCGCTGAAGCAGATTTTCCAGACCGTGTTTTCCGACAAGGGCAACATGTTCAGCCAGGTCGGCATGGTCGAGTACCCGCGCAAGGATGTCTGGTCGCTGGTCTTCGTCGCCGGCGAGAAGGAAACCGAGATCGGCCAGAAACTCGACAGGCCGGGCGACCCGCTGATCGCCGTCTTCATGCCCTGCACGCCGAACCCGACCACCGGCTTCCTGATGTATGTGCGCAAATCCGAGATCGTCATGCTCGACATGAGTATCGAGGACGGCGCCAAGCTGATCGTCTCGGCCGGGCTGGTGGCGCCCGAGGTGAAACCGAGAATTCTCAGTCCCGATGGCGTACCCGTCGAACATCCCCTCGGCAACCCGCCGCAAGGCACGCTGCCACAGGCAGCCGACACGTTCGATCAGCCCGCGCGCAGCAAGCGGACGGCGTCGTCCCTGCCGAACAGGTAAAGCAGCAATCTCAGCGCTTCGCCCCGCTCGGATTGGAGGTCCGGATCGCGCGACAGGATGAGCCTTGCGTCGTCGCGCGCCGCTTCCAGGAGATCGGCGTGGAATTCGATGCGGGCTACCTGGAAGCCCGGCGTGCCGGACTGCCGCGTGCCCAGCAATTCGCCTTCGCCGCGCAGCTTCAAATCCTCCTCGGCGATGACGAAGCCGTCTTCCGTCTCGCGCATCACCGACAGCCGGCGCTTTGCCGTCTCGCCGAGCGGGTCCTTGTAGAGCAGAACGCAGGATGACGGTTTCGACCCACGCCCGACACGCCCGCGCAACTGATGCAGTTGGGCAAGACCGAAGCGCTCGGCGTGCTCGATCACCATGATGGTGGCATCCGGCACGTCGACGCCGACCTCGATGACGGTGGTGGCGACCAGCACGCGCGTCTCGCCGTCCTTGAAGGCGCGCATCGCCTCGTCCTTCTCCGCGCCCTTCATGCGGCCGTGGACGAGGCCGAGCTGGTCTCCGAACACCGGCTTCAGCGCGGCGAAGCGGTCCTCGGCCGACATCAGCTTTATCTCTTCGGACTCCTCGACCAGCGGGCATATCCAGTAGATTTTCTGCCCTTCGGCCACCGCGTCGCGGATGCGCCCGACGAGTTCGGAAAGCCTCTCCATCGGCAGGGTTACCGTGCGGATCGGCTGCCGGCCGGCCGGCTTTTCGGTGAGCTTGGAAGTGTCCATGTCGCCGAAGGCGGTCAGCACCAGCGTGCGCGGGATGGGCGTCGCCGTCATCACCAGCATGTCGGGCGCATCGCCCTTGGCGGTGATGGCGAGCCGCTGGTGGACGCCGAAGCGGTGCTGTTCGTCGACCACGGCGAAGGCGAGGTTCTGGAACGTCACCGCTTCCTGGAACAGCGCATGGGTGCCCACCACGATATCGATCGACCCGCCGGCCAGTCCGGCCAGCGTCTCTGCCCGCTCGCGGCCCTTTTCGCGGCCGGTGAGGATCGCCGCGCGCAGCCCGGCGCGTTCCGCCAGCGGCGCGATGGTGGCGAGATGCTGGCGGGCGAGGATTTCGGTCGGTGCCATCAGCGCTGCCTGCCCGCCGGCCTCCACCGCGCGGGCCATGGCGAGCAGCGCCACCACCGTCTTGCCCGAGCCGACGTCGCCCTGAAGCAGCCTGAGCATGCGTTCCGGTTCGGCGAGATCGGCCAGGATTTCGGCAAGGGCTGCCTCCTGCGAGCGGGTCAGCGAATAGGGCAGGGCGGCGCGCAGTTTCTCGACTATGGCGCCGTCGCCGGTCAGCGGCCGGCCGGACAGTCGCCGCACACGCGCACGCACCAGCGCCAGCGACACCTGACCGGCCAGGAACTCGTCATAGGCGAGCCTGCGCCAGGCGGAATTTTCCGGCGAGGCGTCGAGCGGGTTTTCCGGATCGTGGATGCGGGCAAGCGCCGCCTCGAAAGCCGGAAAGCTCTGCTTGCGCATGAAGGCGGGATCGAGCCATTCCGGCATCGCCGGCACCCGCTCGACCGCTTGGCCGATGGCGCGGCGCAGCACCTTGGGCGAGAGCCCGGCCGTCAGCGGATAGACCGGCTCGACCAGCGGCAGGTTCTGCGCTTCGCCGGCGAGCGCCATGTGGTCGGGATGCACCATGGAGGGCCGGCCGTTGAACCATTCCATGCGGCCGGATACGACGACATGCTCGCCTTCCGGCAACTGCTTTTCCAGATAGGCGGCATGGGCGTGGAAGAAGGTCAGCGCGATCTCGCCGGTCTCGTCATGGCCGTAGACCCGGTAGGGCACGGTCCGGTTGCCGCGGGGCGGCGGCTGGTGACGGTCGATGCGCAGATCCAGCGTGACGATCTGGCCCTCCGCCGAACCGGCGATGCCGGGCCGGCTGCGTCGGTCGATGACGGAATTCGGCAGAACGAAGATGAGGTCGCCGACACGTGCGGCACGGTCGCCGAGGTCGAGGGGCAACACGCGCTCGATCAGAGTGCCAACCTTGGCACCGATGCCGGTGAGCGTGGTGATGGGAGAAAACAGCGGGTCGAGGAGGGAAGGTCTCATGGCAGAGATGCGCGCTCCACGGCGCCCCCCTCTGTCCTGCCGGACATCTCCCCCACATGGGGGGAGATTGGGCGCCCGCTTGGTCTGCGCCAATCTCTGACCTTGAAGGAGTGGCATGGAGAATGCCGCTGCCAATCTCCCCCCATGTGGGGGAGATGTCCGGCAGGACAGAGGGGGGCAACGTAGGGCATGGCCATCGCAGGCAGATTAGGTTCTGCCACCCCCGTTGCAAGGCTGACTCCCACCTCTTTCCACGCTATATCGCCGCCTCGAACGAGGACATCGCCATGACCGCAACGACAAGTGCCGACTCGGCTCCGGCCGGCGACCGCCAGGAATCCCGCCGCAAGAAGCTGAAGTTCCGGTCCTGGCATCGCGGCATGCGCGAGATGGATTTCGTGCTGGGCCGTTTCGCCGATGCCGAGATCGACGGCTTGACCGGCGACGATCTAGACCAATATGAAAGGCTCCTCGACATTCCGGACACCGAGTTCCTCCAGTTCGTCACCGGCGAAAGCCCGGTGCCGGGCGGTCTCGACTGTCCTCTCCTGCAACGGATTCTTGTTTCCGGGCGTTCCTTGACCTTCTGAGCCGTCCGCATTCCCGAACGTGATTTCATGAGCCTCATTCCCAAGATCGGCCTGCCGAAAGGCGGCATTGGTTCCTTTCTTGTCGACGGCGTCGCCGACGGCTACGAGGCATTCGCGATTGCGCAGGCCGCGAGCGAGGTTGCGCCGGACGGCCCGCTCGTCTTCGTCGCCCGCGATGGTCAGCGCCTGCCGGCCATTGTCGAAGGGTTGGCCTTTGCCGCGCCCGACCTGCCGGTTCTCGACCTGCCCGCTTGGGATTGCCTACCCTACGATCGTGTCTCGCCCGGTGCCGACGCGGCGGCGCGGCGGCTCGACGCGTTGGCGGGCATGGCGGCGCTGGCGGCTAAGCCGCATCGGGCCGTGGTGCTGACCACTGCCAATGCCCTCTTGCAGAGGGTTCCGCCGGCCGCGGCGATAGAGGCGCAGACGCTGCGCGCCAGGCCCGGCAACCAGATCGACATGGATCGGCTGGTGAAGCGGCTGGAGACCTCCGGCTTCGAGCGCGTGCCGACCGTGCGCGAGGTCGGCGAGTTCGCGGTGCGCGGCGGCATCCTCGACCTGTTCGTACCCGGCGCTGAGGAGGCGCTGCGGCTCGACTTCTTCGGCGACACGCTGGAATCGATCCGCGCCTTCGATCCGGCCAGTCAGCGCACCACCGGCCAGCGCAACCAGCTTGTCATGCAGGCGATGAGCGAGGTGGCGCTGACGCCCGATACGATCAGCCGCTTCCGCCGCGCCTATATCGAAGCTTTCGGCGCCCCCTCGCGTGATGACGCACTCTATGCCGCCGTCAGCGAAGGCCGCCGCTTCGCCGGCATGGAGCACTGGCTGCCCTTCTTCTACGAGAAGCTGGAAACGGTGTTCGACTATCTGCCGAATGCGCCGATGGTGTTCGATCATCTCGCTCATGAGGCGCTGGACGAGCGCCACAAGCTGATCCTCGACCACTACGAGGCGCGCCGCAACCAGGGCGCGCTCAAGGACGCCGTGCCCTACAAGCCGGTGCCGCCGGACCTGCTCTATCTCTCTCCGGACAGTGTGAAAGCGACGACGGCCGACCGCGTCCAGATCGAACTCACGCCCTTCGCGGCCCCGGACGCCGGCGGCAGGAAAGTCTTCCATGCCGGCTCGCGCGCCGGCCGCAGCTTCGCCGAGGAGCGTGCCGACCCGAATGCCAACGTGTTCGAGGTCGCATCCCGGCATATCGCCGAGCAGCGCGCGAAGAAGCGCCGCGTCGTCATCGCCGGCTGGACGGAAGGCTCGCTGGATCGGCTAGGGCAGATTCTCGTCGAACATCATCTCGGCAATCTCAAGCGCGTCGAGACATTGGCAGGCGCCGACAAGCTCGGAGCCGGGCAAGCCGCGCTTGCGGTTCTGCCGCTGGAGACCGGCTTCGAGACCGACGATCTGGTCGTCGTCGCCGAGCAGGACATTCTCGGCGACCGGCTGGTCCGGCGCTCGAAGAAGCGCCGCGCCGCCGATTTCATCGCCGAAGCCTCGTCGCTTTCGGCCGGCGACATCGTCGTCCATGCCGACCACGGCATCGGTCGCTTCATTGGCCTTCGCACCATCGAGGCGGCCGGCGCGCCGCATGACTGCCTGGAAATCCACTATGCCGGCGACGACCGGCTGTTTCTGCCGGTCGAGAACATCGAGCTTCTGTCGCGCTACGGCTCGGATTCGGCCGAAGCGCCGCTGGACCGGCTGGGCGGCGGTGCATGGCAAGCTCGGAAAGCAAGACTCAAGAAGCGCCTGCTCGACATGGCGGGCCAACTGATCCGCATCGCCGCCGAGCGCCAGATGCGCGCCGCGCCCGCCATGATCCCGCAGGACGGGCTCTATGGCGAGTTCTCCGCCCGCTTTCCCTATGAGGAGACGGACGACCAGCAGAACGCCATCGATGCCGTCACCGACGACCTCTCGGCCGGCAAGCCGATGGATCGGCTGATCTGCGGCGATGTCGGCTTCGGCAAGACCGAGGTTGCCCTGCGCGCGGCCTTCATCGCCGCCATGGAGGGCTTTCAGGTGGCGGTGGTGGTGCCCACCACGCTTCTGGCGCGCCAGCATTTCAAGACCTTCTCGCAGCGCTTCTCCGGCCTGCCCATTCGTGTGGCGCAGGCCTCGCGGCTCGTCGGCACCAAGGAACTGGCGCAGACCAAGAAGGACCTGGAGGAAGGCACGGTCGACATCGTCGTCGGCACCCACGCGCTGCTGGGGTCCTCGATAAAATTCAAGAATCTCGGCCTGCTGATCGTCGACGAGGAGCAGCACTTCGGCGTCAAGCACAAGGAGCGGCTGAAGGAACTGAAGAGCGACGTGCATGTGCTCACACTTTCGGCGACGCCCATTCCGCGCACGCTGCAACTGGCGCTGACGGGCGTGCGCGAACTGTCGCTGATCGCCACGCCGCCGGTCGACCGCATGGCGGTGCGCACCTTCATCTCGCCCTTCGATCCGCTGGTGATCCGCGAGACGCTGCTGAGGGAGCGCTATCGCGGCGGCCATTCCTTCTACGTCGTGCCGCGCATCAGCGATCTGGCGGAAATCCATGATTTCCTGAGGGAAAACGTGCCGGAACTGAAAGTCGCCGTGGCTCACGGTCAGATGCCGCCGGGGCAACTGGACGACGTCATGAACGCCTTCTACGACGGCCAGTACGACGTGCTTTTGTCCACCACCATCGTGGAATCCGGGCTCGACATCCCGACAGCCAACACGCTGATCGTGCATCGCGCCGACATGTTCGGCCTGGCGCAACTCTATCAGCTTCGGGGCAGGGTGGGGCGCTCGAAAGTGCGCGCCTACGCGCTGTTCACCCTGCCGGCGAACAAGAAACTGACCGACACCGCCGACCGCCGCCTCAAGGTGCTGCAGTCGCTGGACACGCTGGGCGCCGGCTTCCAGTTGGCCAGCCACGACCTCGACATCCGCGGCGCCGGCAATCTTCTGGGCGAGGAGCAGTCCGGCCACATCAAGGAGGTCGGCTTCGAGCTTTACCAGCAGATGCTGGAGGAGGCGGTCGCCGAGGTGAAGCATACCGGCCCTGCGCAGGACAGCGGCTGGTCGCCGCAGATCGCCATCGGAACGGCGGTGATGATCCCGGAAAGCTACGTGCCCGACCTGCAATTGCGCCTGGCGCTCTACCGCCGCCTCGGCGACCTGGAGACGCCGGAGGAGATCGACGCCTTCGGCGCCGAATTGATCGACCGTTTCGGCCCGCTGCCGGAGGAGGTCCAGCACCTCTTGAAGATCGTCTTCATCAAGGCGCTGTGCCTGAAGGCCAATGTCGAGAAGCTGGATGCCGGCCCGAAAGGCGTGGTCATCAACTTCCGCAACAAGACCTTCGCCAACCCGGCCGGGCTGGTGAAGTTCATCGCCGACCAGGGTTCGCTGGCGAAGATCAGGCCGGACCAGAGCGTCGTCTTCATGCGAGACTGGCCGAACGCCGACAAGCGCCTCGCCGGTTCGGCCGTCATCATGACGCAACTGGCGAAACTGGCGGCGGCTTAGCTTTCCTCGCCCCGTGAACGGGGAGAGGATGCCGGCAGGCAGATGAGGGGCAGCGCCAGCCTTCGAGAGTGGGTGCTGCCCTCATCCGCCCTTCGGGCACCTTTTCCCTGTGAACGGGACGAGGGGAGTCACTCCGCGCCTTCCAGTTCCCCTTTGGCCTTCGCCGCTGCGACCTGCCTGATCGCGTCGGCGAGCACGGCGGTGTCTTGCGCGCCCATCACGGCATATTTCCCTTCGAGCAGGAAGCAGGGCACGCCGCTGATGCCCATGCGCGAGGCCGTCGCGATCTCCGCGCGCACCGCTTCGGCGTCGGCATCGGTCGGCAGCAGGGTTTCGACCACGGCGGTGTCCATTCCGGCCGTCCGCGCCGCCTCGATCAGCACGCCGGGGTCGCCGGTGTTTTCGCCGCGCTCGAAATAGCGGCTGAACAGTTCGCCCACCAGCCGGTTCTGCACCTCCTCGCCGGCGCTGCCCGCCCAGCGGATGACGCGATGCGCGTCGAGCGTGTTGGGGGAAACCTCGATCGCGTCGAAGTCGAAGGAAATGCCTTCGGCCGCGCCGAGCGCGACCAGATTGGCGTGGACCTGCCTCAGCCGGTTCTCGTCGCTGAATTTCGCCTTCATGTAGGCCTGCCGGTCCTTGCCTTCCGGCGGGATCGTCGGGTCGAGCTGGAACGGCCGCCAGCGGATATGGACCTCGACGTCGTCAATGCCGGCAACCGCGGCTTCGAGCCGTTTCTGCCCAAGGAAACACCAGGGGCAAACGACGTCCGAGACGACGTCGACGGAAACCGGGGTCCTGCTCATGGGCATCCTTTCCGGCGCGTCACTGCGCCTTGCGCCACCATGTCGGCAACTGGAACCCGAACAAGGGCGTCTTGTCGGGGTGGTCCAGATAGTCCCAATAGGCCATCCATTGGCCGGCGGCGTGCTGCATGGTCACCATATAGGCCCCCGAGATCAGCAGTCGATCCAGAACGCGCACGGCCGCGACATAATCCTCCTTCGTCCGGGCATTGAGCATTGCCTTGATGGCGGCGTCGATCGCGGGATCGGCTACGCCCGCCAGGTTGAATGAGCCTTCGACATTGGCATATTCGGAACCCCAGCGGCCGATCTGCTCGAAGCCGGGCGACAGCGAGTTGTTGAAACCGCTCGAGCCGATCAGCACCTCGAAGTCGAAGCGCTGCTTGCGCGACTGGATCTGGTCGCCGTCCAGCGCGCGGATCGTCACCCCGATGCCGAGTTTCGCCAGCGTGCGCTGGTAGAGCGAGGCCAGGCGTTCCTCCTCCTGGCCGGAAGTCAGTATCTCGAAGCCGAAGGGTTGGCCCTGCGGGTCCACCATGCGGCCGTCCGCGATGTGGTAGCCCGCCCCCTTCAGCACGTCGTAGGCGGCCCTCAGCACCTTGCGGTCCTGGCCGGAACCATCCGTCACCGGCGGCCGCCATGTGCCGTCCATCACATCGGGCGGCACGCGACCGGGGAAGGGCGCCAGCAGCGCCTTCTCCCTTTCGCCGGCCGGATGCCCGAGCGCGGAAAGCTCGGAACCTTGCCAGTAGCTGGTGGTGCGGGTGAACTTGCCGCCGAACAGGTTCTTGTTGGCCCATTCGAAGTCGTAGAGCATCCCGAGCGCGCGTCGCACGACGGGGTCGGAGAATTTCTTCAGCCGCGTGTTGAACAGGAAGCCTCTCACCACCGGCGGTATGCCGACCGGGAAGTCCTTGACGATCACCTTGCCCTGTTCGGCTGCCGGAAAATCGAAGTCGCGTTCCGCCTGCAGCGGCCCCATGCCCGTATAGGACGAGCCGGCATAGGCCGAGCAAAGCCCCTTCTTGAAGGCCTCGAACTGGGCGTTGGCATTGAGGAAATACTGGATGACGATCCTGTCGTAATTGTCGAAGCCGCGCTTGGAAGGAATATCCTTGCCCCAATAGTCCGGGTTGCGCTTGAAGACGATGCGGTCGCCGGGCTTGACCTCGGCCACCGTGTACGGCCCGGAGCCGATGAGCGGCGTCAGCGTGGTCCGGTCGAAGGTTTCCTTGTCGAAAGCGTGCTTCGGCACGATGGGCGTCATCGCGACGATCAGCGGGAATTCGCGGTCGGCCAGGTCGTTGAAGGTGAATTTGACGCTGTGCTCGCCGGTCTTTTCGAGTTTCGCGATCTTCTTCATGCGGTCGGAATAGGGCGGGCGGCCCTTTTCGGTGAATACGTCATAGGTGAAGAGGATATCGTCCGGTGTCACCGGCTTCCCGTCGGACCACTTTGCCTTCGGGTCGAGATGGAACTCGATCGTCTTGCGGTCCTCGCTCATGTCGGCTGTATCGGCGAGCAGGCCGTAAAGTGAGAAGGCTTCGTTCATGTTGCGCTGCATCAGCGGCTCGAACACGAAGTTGCCGAAGATCGTGTCGATCATGCCGCGTGCGGTGGTGCGCAGGCTTTTGAGGATGAAGGGGTTGAGATTGTCGAATGAGCCGACCACGCAATAGGTGATCTCGCCGCCTTTCGGGGCATCGGGATTGGCGTAGTCGAAATGCGTGTAATCCGCAGGCAGGGCCGGTTCGCCCTGCATGGCGATGGCATGGCGCGGCTTCGCGACGGCGGTCGAGACGGCCATCGCGACGAAGGCGGTGGTCAGCCAGATGAGGATGCGGCGCATGACCGGTTTTCCTGTCGATGGTTCCGTGATTCGCCGGGCAACGTAACATGAGCGGCCGCGCAGCGTGTTCACAGTCAAGAAATCCGTGCGCCGGGCTGGATTCGGCGGGACCGGGGGTGTAACACGCCGGACGAAGTCATGCTGTTGCCTCATTTGGGCAAGAGGTAGCAGGTGACAAAGGCGCGAGCAGCAGCCGCCCCGGGATCACTCAGAGGAAATGCACCATATGAAGAGTCTGAACCGCAAAGCCTTCCGCCTGTCCATCATGGCCGCCGGCGTGGCGGGCGTGGTCGGCGCCGGTGTTCCCGCCGCGTCGGCCCAGCAGCAGCAGATTCCGCAAGGCTGGTTCAAGGCCTGCACCAAGCAGGAAGATGTCGACATCTGCAATGTCCAGAACATCACCACCGCGGGCAACGGCCAGCTCATCACCGGTGTCAGCCTGATCGACCTGCGCGGCAAGGTGAACCGCAAGGTCTTCCAGGTCACCGTGC
>CAZBBT010000096.1:0-10089 GCA_964490065.1 uncultured Mesorhizobium sp.
CGCGCCACCCGGTTGGTTTCCCAGCCCCAGATGTAGTTCGAGCCGAGCAGGAAGCCGTCAGCGCCGAAGCGCGGCACGACATGCGCCATCAGCGGCACGAGATGCTGGTTCGGGCAGGCGTGCATGTAGACGACATGCTCGTTGGCCTCGAACCCCTCATAGGGGCAGGTGTACCAGAGCATGCCACCGGCCTTCTCCAGCACGGGGATCGTCTCCTTGCGGCTCCACGAGGTAACGCAGCCGACGACATGGCGCGCGCCGCTCGTGGCGAAGATGTCCTCGCACAGCGCCGCATAGCGGTCGGCATTGCTCTCAGGGTCGCGGGCGACGGCGACCAGTTCGAGCGGATGGCTTGCATCGGCGTTGATGTCGGCGATTGCACGCATCGCGCCCGAAAGGCAGGAATCGGAGATGAGCTGATAGTTCCCGGAGCGGGAAAAGAGGATGCCGATCTCGATCCTGCGCTTCACGACCAAGCCCCAAACGAAAATGCCCCGCAGTCGCCAACCTCGGCGGTTGGGACATACGGGGCACGAATGCCGTCCGGCGTCACGAGGCCGGTATTTAGGTCAGCCTAGCGTCTCCGGCACAGGTGTCAACTCAAAGCCCGGCGCGTCGAGCCGGTTGATCGTTCACGATTGCAGGACCGAAAGGTGCTCCGGCCGCCAGTTCACCCAGAGCCGGTCGTCGCGGACCCGCGCGGCATGGTCCGGGTCCAGATAGGCCTTGAGCATCGGCCCCTCCGCAGCGCCCAGCCTTATGTCGACGGAGGTGCGGCTTCCCTTGAACAGGCGGCTGACGATCGTGCCTTCGATCGCGTCGCCGCCCTTGGGCTTCTCGGCATGGCAAAGCACGTTTTCAAGCCGCAGCGAAGCGGTCACGTCGGAGCCTTCCGCCGGAGGGAAGCCGTGGGCGGCGCCACGCACACGCACGCCGTTCCAGTCGATCAGAACCGCGCCGTTGTCGACGCCTCGCATGGTGCCGCCGATGAGATTCGTCTCGCCGATGAATTCGGCCACGAAACGGCTGCGCGGGCGATGGTAGAGGTCTTCCGGAGTCCCGTCCTGCTCGACCTTGCCGCGGTTCATGACGACGATCCGGTCCGACATCGTCAACGCTTCCTCCTGGTCGTGGGTGACGAAGACGAAGGTCTTGCCGGTGCGCCGCTGGATGTCCTTCAGTTCGACCTGCACCTGGGCGCGCAGCTTGGCGTCGAGCGCGCCGAGCGGCTCGTCGAGCAGAAGCAGCTTGGGATCGGGCGCGAGCGCCCTCGCCAGCGCCACGCGCTGCCGCTGGCCGCCCGAAAGCTGGTCCGGCGTGCGCTCGCGGAAACCTCCGAGTTGCAGGAATTCCAGCAGTTCGCGCGTGCGCTGGTCGATCTCGGACCGGGTCTTGCCCTTGAGTTCCAGGCCGAAGGCGATGTTTTCGCCGACGCTCATATGCGGAAACAGCGCATAGTCCTGGAACACCATGTTGACGTCGCGCTTGTTGGGCGGCAGCCGGGTGACGTCGGCGCCGTCGAGCAGGATGCGCCCCTTGGTCGGCATTTCGAAGCCGCCGAGCACGCGCAGCGTCGTCGTCTTGCCGCAGCCGGAAGGGCCGAGGAAGGTGACGAACTCGCCCGCGCCGATGGCCAGGTCGAGGTCGTCGACCGCGATCGTGTTGCCGAAGGTTTTGCTCATGCGCTCGATGCGCACGATGGGCTGGTCGGTGCGGCTCATCGGGAGGTTCCTTTGTTCATGCGCCGCATCGAGCGTTCGGCCCAGATGCCGAGGACGGCGGTGATGACCAGCACGACTGTCGAGATGGCGTTGATTTCGGGAGACATGCCCGACCGCAGCTTGGCGAAGATGAGCACCGGCAGGGTCGGCTGGTAGCTGCCGAGGAAGAACGACCGCACGAAATCGTCGAAGCTGAGCAGCATGCAGAAGACGCCGGCGCCGATCAGCGCCGGCTTGAGATAGGGCAGCGTCACGCGGACGAAGGCGACCGCCTCATCCGCACCCAGGTCGCGCGCGGCCTCGATGTGGCTTTTCGGCAGGGTGGCCAGCCGCGCCATTACCACCAGCGCGACGAAGGGGACGTTGTGGATCGTGTGGCTGAGGATGATCGCCAACATGCCGGTGTCGATCTGCAGGAACTGGATGTAGATGCGGAAGGCGATGGCCGAGATGATGCCGGGAATGACCGCCGGCAGCGTGGCCAGCGCGAAGACGATAAGCTTGCCGCGGAATTTGTTCGGGCCCAGGAAGCACGCCATCCAGGTGCCGATCGCCAGCGACAGCAGCGTGGTCGAAAGCGCGATGGCCATCGTGTAGGCGAAGGCGCTCAGAATGTCGGCATTGCGGAAGATCTCCGAATACCAGTCGAACGTCCACTTGCGGATCGGGAAGCCGATGAATTTCGAGTCCTTGAAACCCATCGCCACCATCAGCACGATCGGCACGAAGAGATAGACCACGAAGGCCCAGTAGATGACCGACATCAGGATGCGGGTGTTGCGGGTCATTCCATCAACCCCTTGCCGCTGCGCCCCATGACCTTGAGGAAAGCGCCGGTGATGGCGAGGGCGCTGATGAACATGATCGAGGAGAAGGCGGCGCCTGTCGGCCACTGGTCGCCGGCGACGTGGAAGAAGCCGGCGATGGTTTCGGCGAACACCGTCGTACTCGGGCCGCCGAGCAGCACGGGTGCCGCGTAGTAGCCGGTCGAGATCAGGAAGACGAGCGTGCAGCCCGAGGCTATCCCTTCCTTGGAGAGCGGCAGCGTCACGCGGCGGAAGCGCGTCCAGGCGCCGGCGCCGAGGTCGGCGGCTGCTTCCAGATAGCTGTCGGGGATCTTCTCCAGCGCCGAATAGAGCGGCAGGAGCATGTAGAGCGCGGTCAGGTAGACGATGCCGATGCCCAGCGAGAAACTCGTATACATGAACGGGATCGGCCGTTCGATCAGGCCGAGCGACTTCAGCACCAGGTTCACCGCGCCGTTGTTGCCGAGCAGGATCATGATGGCATAGGTGCGCACGATCTCGCCGACCCAGAACGGGATGAGCAGCAGCAGCAGGAACAGCAACTGGCTCCTGCGCTTGACGTGCTTGGCGAGGAAGTAGGCCACCGGATAGGTGATCACCAGCGTCGAGGCCGTGAACACCACCGAATAGCCGAGCGTCCGGAAATAGGGGATGAGGAAAATGCGTTCCTCGTAGAACTTCCTCCAATGGGCGAGCGTCCATTGCGGCTCGTAGTCCGTTGCCGGCGGATAGGAATCGAGGAAGCTGATGCGGACCATCTGCAGGATGGGACCGATATTGGCGACGACGATCCACAGCAGCGGCAGGCTGGCCAGCAGGACGAACTGCCGGCGCCGGCTGTCGAAGAGAAAGCCGGTAAGCGCCTGGTACGCGCCATTGGTCAGCAACGCGCCCCAGAAGGCGCGCCGCGACGACTGCGCGCCCTGGCCTGTTGTGGCGTACGCCGCCTGGCGAGTCATTGGGTACGTTCCTGTGCTCGAGGCATGGGCGCGAGCCTCCGGTGCGTGCGACGATAGCAGGCGCGGCGGTCGGCGGGAGGCCGGCCGCCGCAGCCGGTCAGGCTGCCTTGATCTCCTCGACCGCCGGGTCGACGAGCTTGTATTTCATGTCGTTCGCTTCCGCGCGGAAGAACTGCAGGCCCTTCAGCTCTTCCTCCGTGAAGGACGACGCTTTCTTTTCCAGGTCGGAGAGGTGGTCGCCCGCGCCCTTGATAGTCGATATGAACCCGGAGGCGCGGGTCATTTCGGCGCCGATCTCCGGCCGCGCCAGCAAGGCGTCCAGCAGCGTATAGGCGTTGTCGGCATTCGGCGCGTTGGCCGGGATGTTGAACGTGTAGACGAAGCCGTAGGAACCTTCCTTGGGGATCGTCATCGCCACCGGCAAGCCGTCCATGATGAGCTTGGAGATCGGACCGTTCCAGGCATGGGCCAGCACGACGTCCTGGTTGATGAACATCTGCTGAATCTCGGCGCCGGCATCGTAGAACTTGCGCACCATCGACTTGTTGGCGATCAGGAAGTCACGGACTTCCTTGACGATTTCGGCCGCCTTGTCCGGCTGGTCGATATACTTGACCATGTTGCCGTCATAGCCCTTGTACAGCATCATCACCGACATCATGTCCTGGATGATGTAGGCCGTCTGGCCCTCGTACTTCTTGTCGAACATGACGTCCCAGCTCTTGGCTTCTTCCGGCGTCACGACCTCGGTGTTGTAGGCCAGCACCTCGGCGCCCGAAAGCACCGGCGCGCCCCATTTCTGGTCCTTGATGATCGCCCAGTCGCTCTCCGAGAACACCGGGTTGATGCTGCCCCAGTTCTTCAGCCGCTTGGTGTCGATCGGCGCCAGCAGGCCGGCGTCGATGAACTGGAGGAAGCGGTGGCCGGCGACGGTGACGATGTCGACGGTCGGCTTCTCCTTTTCGGCGGTCAGCAGGTTGAACTGCTTGCCCTGGTCGTCGACGAGGCGCTCCTGGATCTGGATGCCGGTTTCCTTCTGGAACTCCTCCTTGAATTTCGCCGGCAGGAAGTTGGCATAGGTCCACACATTCACCACGCCGGCGGCGCGTGCCGGCGTGCCGCGGAAAATGGCGGGGGCGGCAAGCAGGGCCGCTCCGGCCGCGCCGGCCTTGATGATGCTGCGTCTGTTGGTCGTGATCGTTTTCATTTCGCTTCTCCCGTTTCAGTTCGAATTCCGCGTCGGTTGCCGCGACCCATGCGGGCGATGCTGCCCGCATTCTAGCCCGCCGGCGAAGTGCCGGCACCATATCCATCGCGGCAGAGCCGCTTCAGTTCGTCGAGCGGCATTGCGTCCAGGTCCAGCGCGCCGAGAAGCTCATTCTCGGAAAAGAAGTCGCGCCCGTACAGCGCCGAGAACGTCTCGATGCCGGCCCTGTGCAGATTGACCGGCCTGCCGGTCAGCGTTCCCAGCTTGACGGTGGCGAGCAATCCGTAGGGCACGTCCTCCGTCACATATCGCGAATCCGCAGTAGCCGGGCCGACGCCGCCGCGCCCCTCGCGGTGCATCTGCTGGTTCATGTTCGAGATGCTGTCCACCGGCACGTGGAAGGAAAGATGGAAATGCTCGAAGATGGTGCGCACCGACAGCCCCAGCGCCTCGGCGATCGCCAGCCTTTCCCGGTCCAGCGCCTCGAGCAGCCGGCCGACATTGGGCGTCACGTTCAGCCCCTGCCCCCAGATCTCGCCATGCTCCATGCGCGTCATGTTGCAGAGCGCGATGCCGAGATGGTTCTGCGGGTTGAGGTTGCTGAGCGCGATCGCCAGCAAGCCGTCGCGCTCGACGAAACGGTCGCCGAACAGTTTGCGGCACATCGCCAGGCCTTCGGCACCGCGCGAGGCAGGCACGGTGGCGATGTCGACCTTGCTGCGCACGGTATTGACGGCAACCTCGGCCTCGCTCGGTCGGCGTCCCGTGGTGACCGTCGTGCCCCAGGCGACGATCGGCACGACGATGCCGCGGGCCGCCAGCAGCCTGGAGAGATAGAGCGCGCCGAAGGAGGCGTGCGAGGAGATGAGCACTGTCTGGTCGCCGCGAATGTGCGGCGCGAGCGCGTCCATCACCTGCTTGTGGCCGTAGGCCGGCAAGGCGATCATCAGTACGTCGGAACGCGCGGCCAGATCCTCGGCCGAAGCGGCGATGCCGGGCCGGAACGTGCCCTCGATGGCGCCCGTGGCGGTGAGCGGTTCACCCGCAGCCAGCCGCTTCGTTCCCGCGCCGGAAGGCGACCACAGGACCGGCTTGTGACCGGCATTATCGAGGAATGCCGCCGCGCCGAAGGCGATTGCGCCAGCGCCCGCAATCCCGACCGTCACGACCCCGCCATCCGGTTGCCTTGTGCTTGCATTCGTCATCTAGCGTCCATTCCCGCCATTCGGCTCGTCCTTCGCAACGGGATCGCCAAGCGTGTGCATGAGCCGGTTCGCCCAGCCGAACAGCGAAGCCGACAGGATCAGGTCGAGGATTTCCTCCTCCGATAGTCCGGCATCCCGGAGCCTGCGCATGTCGGCGGCATCGGCCTCGCTCGGCGTCCGGCTGAGCTTCATGGCGAAGTTCAATATCGCCGCCTGGCGCTCCTCGAGTTCGGCATTCTCGCCGTCGGCGAAGATGCGGGCGATGACGGTTTCGTCCTTGGTGAGCTGATTGTAGCGGCTGGCATGGACGGCGGCACAGTAGACGCAGCGGTTGACCACCGAGGCCCCGACCGCGCCAAGCTCGCGCTCAGCCCGCGACAGCCTGCCCCGGCCATACATGATGGCGTTGAACAGCGGCGAGCGGACCTTGAGCGTCTCCACGTCGTTGGCGAGCACCAGCACGTAGTCCGACACCTTGGTGTTGGACGGCGTCACCTGCAGCGCGTCGAGCTGCGCCGGCGTGGCGCTGGCGAGGTCGACCGGCTTCACGCGCGGCCGCCATTCCGGCACCTGCGTGGTGAAAGCGTGCAGCACCTCGCTCATGCCGTCCCCCTCATCAGCTTCAGCCCGGCAATCACCCTGACCTGATAGGCAAGGAAGGCGTTGAGTTCGGCGAGCCGGACGATGTCGGCATCGCCGACGCCCGCTTGCTTCAGCGCCTCTATGTCGCCCGGCGCGGTATCCTTCGGCGCCTTCGAAACCAGATCGGTATAGGCGATCAGCGCGCCGATGCGTCCCTCGCCCTTGACGGCCGGATCGGCGATGCGCCGCTCGTCCTGCGATGCCCCCGCTTCCCGCATCAGCGCCTCGTAATGGGCGGCGAGCCCCGCATCGGCATTGAGCCTTGCGATGCGGCAGGCCAGCGCCGCGCGCACGGCATGCGACAGGCCGCCCGGCTCCTTCGGCTGCAAGGCCGCGTCGTGCGTGGCCTGGGTCATGGCGACGATCTCGGCGCGGGCGAGCAGCGCCGCATCCGCTGCATCGCCGGCAACCACGCCGGCCTGTTTCGTGACAACGTCATTATCTGCGATCTCCGCCATATTGGCGTCAGCTCCCTTTTCCAGCGGCCTGCCGCGCGGCGCCTTCGTCCGTCTCGATTTCCGAAGCCTGCCATTCGTCGCCGAGAAGCTCGGGCTTGGTGTAGTCGAGCATGGCCTGCCAGTGGATGGCGACGTCCTCGACATAGAGCCGGGCCGCCAGCGCCCGCGCCAGCCATTGCGCGCCTTCGCTGATGCCCGGAATGTCGCCGCTGACCTTGCCGAGGCTGGCCGTCGCCCCGTAGTTGAAGCAGTGGATGTGCTTCAGCCACGGCGCCTTGCCGGGCGTGCGTTCCTGAAAGGCGAAATCGGCGGCGAGATAGGGGAAATTGGCGAGTTCGCGGTTGCGAAGCTCTTCGGGCGGCGTGTAGCGGTCCTTCCACAACAGAATCTCGCCGGCATAGCCGGGCATTTCGGAGCGGGCGAGCGGGTCCACCGTGAAGCCGGTGCCGAGGATCAGGAAATCGGTCGTCAGCCGGCTTCCGTCCGCCATCTCGATCAGCAGTTCCCCGCCCGTCCTCGTGACCCTTTCGACCGCCTTGCCGAAATGGAAATAGGCATTCGCGTGTCGGCTGACGCGCAGCGTCGAGCCGCGCGGCGCCGGCGTCTGGGTGACGAAGGAATAGTGCATGAAGCGCCAGCGCCATTCGTCCGGCAGCTCGGGAAAGCCGCTGACGAAACCGAACGAGCCGATGCCCATCATCTTGTTGACGGTCGGCATCTCCCTGCGCCGGATCAGGTGACGGACTTCGGCCGCGCCCGCTTCGAGCGCCTCGGCGGCATTGTCGACGGCCGAGGCGCCGACGCCCACCACCGCGACCCGCCTGCCCTTGAGCGCGGCAAAATCGATGGCGTCGGAGGAGTGCGCCCAGTAGGATTTCGGCAGGCCTTCGACGAAGGCGGGTATGTTGGGAATGCCGGTTCCGTCGCGGCCGGTGGCCATCACCACCTTGCGCGCCAGGATGGTCTCCTCCCTGGCGCCGCTGCCGGAAAGGGAGAGGCGCAGATAGTCGCCCTCTGGCAGGATCGCGGTGACCTCGACCTCGTTCTCGACGGGAATGTCCAGCGCCCCGCGATACCAGCGCAGGTAGTCCATCCACATCGGGCGGGGGATCTTGTCGAGCGCCTCCCAGGCCGCTTCGCCGTGCTGGGCCGTGAACCAGGCGCGGAAGGTCAGCGCGCCCATGCCGAAAGCGGGGCCTGCAAGCTGCTTCGGCGAGCGCAGCGTCTCCATGCGGGCATAGGTGACCCACGGTCCCTCGCGCCCCTCGGGATTGCGGTCGAGGATGCGGGCGTTGCGCATGCCGCCGCATTGCAGCGCGAACCAGGCCACCAGCCCGCACATGCCGCCGCCGATGATGACGATGTCGTGAACCGGCTCGCCGTTGCTGGCCCGCGGCGGCACCCAGGACTTGGCGGGCAGCTCGAGCAGGCCGAGATCCTGCCGGATGCGCTCTCCGAGCGCGGCCAGCCCCGCATTTCCGCCCCCGGCATATCCTCCCAATGTCACGATGCTCATTGCACGGCCCCCGCCGGGTTGCGGGAACCGGTCCCGAATATGGCCTCCGTCACCCCGTCGGGCCTGCGCGGATCGTGCCGGACAAAACCCGGAATTGCCGAAGCGGTCGTTTCGTTGAACAGCCGGATGAAGGTCAGCGCCGTCTCGGGCAGCGGACGCGAAACCGCCGAAAACACTCCCCACAGGAAGGGAATGTCGACGTCGAGGGGCCGGATCTCGACTCCCTTGAGCGCGACGCCGTAAGCCGTTACCGGCTCGACGATGGCGACGCCCGCGCCGCAGGCCGTCAATTGCAGGGCGACCGTGGCCGCGTTGGTGTCGATCACCCTCGACGCCTTGACGCCGTGCGCCTCCAGCGCTTGGTCGACACGACGGCGCAGCCGGAAAGGATTGGCCATGGTGATCAGGCACCGGCCGGCGAGATCGGCGATCGAGACGGTTTTCTTGGTCGCCAGCGGATCGTCTGTCGCCACGGCTGCGACGCACGGCGCCTGGGCCAGCGCATGCGTCTCCAGGCCCGGCTGCTCGGCGGGAAGCGAAGCGACGCACAAATCCGCCGTGCGCGCCAGCACCGACTGGATGCCGCTTTCCGCCGGCGCGCTGCGCAAATGCAGCCGGGCCGGCAGGAGGTGCTCCGGAATCCGCGACAGCGCCAGGGGCACGAAGCCGGCGGCGAAGGCTGGAATGGCGACGATCTCGATCGGCAGCGCCTCTTCCGTCGCGATGGCCCTGGCGCGTTCCTGGAGCCGCCCGATCCCGGTGACCAGGCGCTCGGCCTCGCCGTGGAAGCGCACGCCGCGCTCGGTCGGCGTGATGCGCGGGCCGTTGCGGTGCAGCAGTTCGAAGCCGACCTCGCTTTCCAGTTCCTGGATCAGCCGGCTCACCGCCGGCTGCGAGCGGTCGAGCAGGCGGGCCGCTGCGGTGATGCTGCCGGCGGAAAGCACGGCGAGAAAGGCCTCGAGCTGCTTCATCTCCATCGCGCGAGTTAATCATGCGATTTTTGAATGAGCAATGACCCATAATCCAAAATTGACATGAAGCCTGGAAGGAAATTTCACGGCCGAGCGCAACCGTCGAACGCCGTTCTCACCGACCGCCATCGGGGAATCGACCGGTTGTGTTTTCGAAAGACCAGGAAGGCACCGCGCGGCGTTAGGCGGACCCGGTTCCTCAAACCGCCATCGAGATACTCATATCGCCGGGTTTGCTGATCCGCCGATGGTGGAGCTGAGGGGGATCGAACCCCTGACCTCGTCATTGCGAACGACGCGCTCTCCCAGCTGAGCTACAGCCCCGTTCGGCGGATGGCGCATTTATGGGGTGGCGCCATGGCCTGTCAAGCGAGCAAATCGATCCGTCGTCCCCTCGAACACCGATCCCGCGGGCATGATCCGGCCCGGTCTTGCGATGCCCGTGCGAGCAGCACTTGCCCGTTTTCCAGCCAATGGCTACATGTCGGCGACAATCGGAGATCGATATGCTCGCCCTCATTCAGACCCTGGTGCTCGCGCTGGACATTTACTGGTGGATCGTCATCGCCTCGGCGGTCTTCTCCTGGCTCTACGCCTTCAACGT
>CAZBBT010000097.1:0-10050 GCA_964490065.1 uncultured Mesorhizobium sp.
CAATCGTGCCAATGTTCACATGAGGCTTATTACGCTCGAATTTACCTTTTGCCATAGTCTCTTTCCTTGAGGCTTTCCCTTGGACGGCGCGACCTTTTCAGTCGAATGCGGGGCGATTACCGACAATGGCCCCAAAACACAAGTCTCTTGTGACCGGGCGACGCGCCGCTCGACCTGACCGCTGTCCGGGCTGGGAGGATGTGACGGCTATATAGGGACGCCCTCATGCCGGGTAAAGAGTGGGCTGGGCAAGACCGGCAACGTTGCACATCGCCGGTCTGGCAAGAATGCCCGCGGACGACCCGCGGGCATGGGAGAAGCGTCTATGGCGTATCGCTTCCGTTGCGAGGAAACCCCTACTCCGCCGCCAGCTTGTCCTGCGTCTTCGTGTCGAAGTCGGACGCGCCGTGGCGCTCGCGAAGCTGGCTCGAAGGATCGCCGGAGGTGCGGTTGACCTTGCGGCCGCGCGTCACAGCCGGGCGGGCGAAGATCTGGTCGGCCCAGCGAACCACATTCTTGTATTCATTCACCGAGAGGAACTCGGCCGCGCCGTACTGCCAGCCTTTGACCAAGCCTCCATACCAGGGCCAGATCGCCATGTCGGCGATGGTGTATTCCGAGCCGGCCACATATTCGTTGTCGGCCAGCCGCCGGTCGAGTACGTCGAGTTGGCGCTTCACCTCCATCGCGTAGCGATTGATCGGGTACTCGAATTTTTCTGGAGCGTAGGCGTAGAAGTGGCCGAAGCCGCCGCCGAGAAAGGGGGCTGATCCCATCTGCCAGAACAGCCAGGACAGCGTCTCGGCCCGTGCCGGCTGGTCCTTCGGCAGGAAGGCGCCGCCGAACTTTTCCGACAGGTGCATCAGGATCGCGCCCGATTCGAAGACCCGGATCGGCGTCGGCCCGCTGCGGTCGAGCAGCGCCGGGATCTTCGAATTCGGATTGACCTCGACGAATCCGGAACCGAACTGGTCGCCCTCGCCGATATCGATCAGCCAGGCGTCGTATTCGGCTCCCTTGTGACCGGCCGCCAGCAGTTCCTCGAACATGATGGTGACCTTCTGGCCGTTGGGCGTACCCAGCGAATAGAGCTGAAACGGATGTTCGCCGACGGGCAGTTCCTTCTCGTGTGTCGGACCGGCGATCGGCCGGTTGATGTTGGCGAACGTGCCGCCATTGCCTTTTTCCCAGGTCCAGACTTTCGGCGGCGTATAGGTCTCGGTCATGTTCGGAATTCCTCAGAAATGAGCGGTGTCGCCCAGACTAGATATGAACCGTCCTGACCGTTTCAATTGGTCCAGTTCAATAGTTTTTGAACAAATGGAGGATCAATGGGAAATGCCGCGACCACGACTCAGGAATAATCCAACTCGGGCCAGCGCGATTCCATCGCGGAAAAAAACCTCGCCTGCCCCCTGTCCCGGCGAGTCGGAGCGCTACCTTCTTCCTGATCCACTACTTCCTGATCCCGCTACCACAGGAGCCCGTGATGAAACACCAAATCCCCGACGAGATCATCTCGACAGCCGAATTGATGCCGCTGATCGACAAACGCCCGGCGAAAACGCCTGGCGCGCGCCTCAAACTGTGGGCCGCCGCGCTGGAACGCCATGGCGGGCCGCTGAACGCGCTGAGCCGGCTGGAGCATCTGCCGCCTGACGAATTGAGAGCCTACCGCCGCGACAACACGCCGCTCACCGTCGCGTTCAACGACGAGGCGCTGCGCCGCGAAGGTCTCTCCGGCGACAGTCTCGGCGATATCATGGCGTTCTTTGACCTCAGCGACGGGGCTGCGCACCGCCTGCTCTGCGATTGCCACTATAACGGCACGATGACAGGAGCGGGGCTGGCCAGACGCATCCGTTACCGCGCCTGGTGGGCGGAGCGCCGCGCCGCCTTCGCCCAAGGTTTCCAAAGGTTGTTCGGCAGGACCGCCTGAGCGCGAAGCCCTGGCCGCGCTCCTGGAGCCGGCGCTACCGCGCGTCCGCCACAGCCGAGCCACCGGAGAGCCACGCCCACCAATCGCTCTTGTCGCCGTTGAAGACGTTGAGGTCGATGCGGCCGGAAACGCCTTGCGACAGGCCGGACCCGGAATACTGCCAGAACACCCAGTCGCGGCCGGGATAGACCTTGGCCGGATGCGCCGCCACCGAGCGCAGCCAGAAGGGATGATCCGGAAAAGCGCCCTTGAGGTTATCGCTATAAAAGTCAGGCGAGGTGTAGATGATGGGGCGCCTGCCGTAATGGCGTTCGAGCCTGTCCATGAACACCTGCATCTTCTCCAGCACGGTGGCGCGGGAGGGACGACGCTTGCAGGAGGAGTCGTGGTTCCATTCGACGTCGATCACCGGTGGCAGCGCGGCGGCATCCCTTGGCACGTTGCGGATGAACCAGTCGGCCTGCTGGCTGGCGACACGACACCAGTAGAAGAAGTGGTAGGCGCCGCGACGCAGGCCAGCATCGGCGGCGTTGCGCCAGTTCTTCTTGAACATCGGATCGAGATGGTCGCCACCGTCGGTCGCCTTGATGTAGACGAAGTTGGCGCCCTGCGAGCGCAGCTTCTCCCAATCGATGTTGCCCTGCCAGCGCGAAACGTCGACGCCGTGAACCGGCAGGTGCTTGGGCGAACGCTTGCCGAAGTTGATCGGCTTGGCGTCGCGGAAACGGCGCTCGTGGATGACGCCGCGTCGAAAGGCCTTGGCCACGACGGCGGGCTTCGGCGCCGGCACGGCCAGCGCCAGACTCGCGGCAGAGGGCTCCTCCGTCTCAACCAAAGCTGCCGGTTCGGGAGACGGCAGATCGTCGGTCGCATCGGCCGCCACTGTCCCGGCAGCGGCAACCTGCACCGGCGCTTCCGGACGCGGAATGGAGCTTGTCGTCTCCATGGAAGGGCGCGGCACCATGTCTTCCAGGCCGGAGCTGGATGTGCAGGCCGCCACGCCCAGAGACAAAAGAAGTGAAGCAAGGACGCCCGGAGAACGCATCTCGACCCTGTACGCAGAACCAAACAGACCGGCGGCAAAACGCGCCCCCGGCGAGACCAGGCGATTTATGAACGAGAAATTACCAAGAAAGACTGAATCCGAGTCGAATTGTCAGGATTTTTCGCGCATTGCGTGCGTCGCGGGAGTGCAGACCTGAAAATCAGGGAAAATCCTTCATATGCTCGCGCGCCCGAGGCAGGCTAGGCCACGGGATGCCTGCATGGAATTGACAGGGGCCATTTGCACCTACAGGCACAGCCTCCTTGCACCGCATGTCCTGTCAATGACATGGGCAGGCGGAAGTTTAGGCTCCTCGGCGCGATCGCGGGCATTTTCCAGCATCATGCGCAGGTGCTCGGGGCGGACGCGGTCGCGCTCCATCACCATTTGCACCATCGGATCGCTCAGAAGTTCGTCCAGGGTGTTGAGACCCTCGGCCATCGTTCGCCTCCTCATTGCCCGCCTTGCACCCTAGATAGGAAGACCATCGTGGCCCGCCAATGATGGTTTGGCGGCTATCTTGCGGCAAATTCAGGAAAAATGTGCTGCACCGCCGCAAGACAAGGCCTCGCGGCGGCGCATTTTTTTGCAGATGCGAAGGTCATCCGCATGTTCAGGTCAGGCTTTTCGCCAGAGCCTCGAGCTGATCGGCGCAGGTGCCCCATCCCTCGTGGAAGCCCATTTTCTCGTGCTCCTCGCGCGCCTGGACAGTCCAGTGCCTGACGCGGGCGACATAGCGGGTCCGGCCCTCACCTTCGTCCTCGAAAGTCAGGATCACCGTCATGAAGGGCCGCGCCGACGGCTCCCAGGCCGACGTGAAGGCATCGGTGAAGACGAGCTTCCTGCCCGGCTCGGCCTCCAGGACCACACCCGGATTGGGGAACTCGTTGCCATCGGGACCGCGCATCACGATCAGGCTTGAGCCGCCGGGCCGGACATCGATCTCGGCGCGCGGCGTCGTCCACGGCTTCGGCGCGAACCACTGCGTCATCAGTTGCGGCTCGGTCCAGCAGCGGTAGACGTTCTGTCGCGGCGCATCGATGATACGGGCGAGCACCAGCTCGCGGTCGGAAGATGGGGCGATGTCGATCCTGGTGGTCATCGAGATCTCCTTGGGGTTTAAAATCGCTTCCAGCCCAAGGACGGCCCATCCAGCGGAAAACCGACAGCGACCGAGAAAATTTCAGGACCAGCCCGGAGATTTCCTTTCAATCCAGCATGTTAGGCGCTTGAACTGAAAACCTGAGTCAATGCCGCTTCGCATGCACGAGATAGGCGTCGATGGTTTCCTCGCCGAGCCATTTCATCGCCTCCAGCCTGTGCTGGCCTTCGACCAGCACGAAGCGCTTGCCGTCTTCGCGCACCTGGATCGGCGTCTTCAATCCGTTGTCGACAATGTCCTCGGCGAGCGAGCGCACCGTCTCGGGGTGCAGCAGCTTGCGGCGCGCCGTCGGTACGTAGATGTCGGCGATCTTGACCTTCTGGACCCTGAGCATTGCGCCTCCGCTTGCCTCTCGACGGTCATCCATAGAGCCTTTATGCGCTCCGGCCAATGGAAGCTCCGGCGCTGGCCCGATGCGCTTCCTTGACGTTGCGAGCCCGGATCGCCGAAATGGCACCGTAGCTTTCAGGGACGCCATGAGCGGATTGCCCACAGAGTTTCCGGATTTCGGCCTGACGCACGAGCAGCGGCGCCTTGCCGTGCGCAGCCACTATTACGAGCAGCCGGGCATGGACGGCGCGCGCGGCGAAATCTGGTGCTACAGCGACCGTTTTTCCTATCGACCAGGCGAGACGGTTTTGCTCCATGTCAGCTCGACCGCCAGGGACTTCGCCATCGAGATCGTCCGCGACGGCGCGACCGAGACCAAGGTTCTCGAACGCAGCGGCATCGCGGCACGCTGGCAGGACACGCCGGAAAACTGCTCGGTCGAAGGGTGCGGCTGGGAAACGGCGTTCGAGTTCCGCGTCGGCGAGGACTGGCCGTCCGGCGGCTATCGCCTGACGCTGACGGCCGAGGGTCGCGACGGGCAGCCGATCCGGTGCCATCATGTCCTCATCGTGCTGCCGAAGCCCGGCCGCAAGCCGGGGCGTATCCTGCAGGTGGCGGCGACCGGCACCTGGCTGGCCTACAACACCTGGGGCGGCTCCAACCATTACGAAGGCATCACCGGGCCGGAGCGCAACCAGTATTCGCCCGTCGTCTCGACGCAGCGCCCTTGGTGCCGCGGTTTCGCCGTGCTGCCACCGGACGCGCCGCGCGTTCCGCTGGAAGTGGCGATGCCGCCCAGGACGGTGCCGCGCTATCCCCATATGGAATGGGCCTATGCGACCGGTCATTCCAAGAAATACGCCTCGGCCGGCTGGGCGAGCTACGACAGCCATTTCTTCCGCTTCGCCGAACGCGCCGGCTACGCGGTCGACCTCGCCAGCCAGCACGATCTGCATTTCATCCCGGAAATCCTCCTCGATTACGACTGCGCCGTCTTCGTCGGGCATGACGAATACTGGACCTGGGAAATGCGCGACGCGGTCGACGCCTTCGTGGAAGGGGGTGGGTGCGCCGCGCGCTTCGCCGGCAACTTCATGTGGCAGACGCGGCTGGAGGACGAGGGCAGACGCCAGGTCTGCTACAAGTACCGCGCCCGCGCCGAGGACCCCGCCTACAAAAGCGGTGACGTGACGCGCGTCACCAACAGTTGGGAAGCGCCGGAGATCGGCCGGCCCGGCTGCGGGACCTTCGGGCTCAACGCCTCCAGCGGCGTCTATGCCGGCTGGGGCGGCTGCGCGCCGCGCGGCGTGCGCGGCTTCCCCGTCTACCGGCCGCGGCATTGGGCCTTTGCCGGGACCGGCCTCTACTATGGCGACCTGCTCGGCGCCGAAAGCCACATCTACGGCTACGAGGTGGACGGGCTGGACTACGAGATCCGCCACGGCCTGCCCTACCCCAGCGCCGCCAGCGGCGCTCCCGAGGGCCTGGAAATCCTCGCGCTCGGCATGGCCAGCCAGGTCGAGGAAAGCGCCGAAGTGCCGCCGGAGGACCAGTTCTTCGGCGACGAGGACGGCCGCTTCATCGCCGAGACGCTCCATGGCTCCGCCAGCGACGAGAACCTCGAAAAGGTCCGCTACTCCAACGGCATGATCGTCAATTTCAGGCGCGGCAAGGGCGAGGTCTTCCACGCCGGCACCTGCGAGTGGGTTGCCGGGCTGCTGCGGGGCGACGCCATGGTGGAGCGGGTGACGAGGAACGTGCTCGACCGCTATCTCGGCCGCGCCTGAACGAGGATCGAATGAACGTCCAGACCAAGCCGAACCTCTTCCACTTCACCCGCGCGCCTCGACCGCTGATCGATCGGGCCGACGGCATCTACATGTGGGACGCCACCGGCAAGCGCTACATCGACGGCTCGTCGGGCGCGATGAACGTCAACATCGGCCACGGCAACCGCACCGTCATCGACGCCATGAAGCGGCAGATGGACCGCGTTTCCTTCGCCTACACGATCCATTTCGAGAACCAGCCGGCGCTCGATCTGGCGCGTGACCTCGCCGGGCGCCTGCCGGGGCTCGACCGCATCTATTTCGTCTCCGGCGGCTCGGAGGCGGTGGAAGCCTGCCTCAAGCTGGCGCGGCAATGGGCGATCGCCACCGGACAACCGAACCGCTGGAAGATCATCGGCCGCATGCCCTCCTATCACGGCATCACCATCGGCTCGCTCGGCGTCACCGGCGACGGCGTGCTCACCCCCGCCTTCGAGGCGATGGGCCGGGCGATGCCGCTGATCCCGGCGCCCTTCGTCCACCGCGACCGCGACAACCTTTCGCCCGAGGAACGCGGCCTGCGCTATGCCGACATGCTGGAGGAAAAAATCTTCGCCGAAGGGCCGGAAAGCGTGCTCGCCTTCATCATGGAGCCGATCGGCGGGGCCGCCACCGCAGCCCTCGTGCCGCCCGACAGCTATTTCGCCCGCGTCCGCGAGATCTGCGACCGCTACGGCATCCTGCTCGTCCACGACGAGGTGATGACCGGCATCGGCCGCACCGGCAGATTTTTGGGCGGCGACCATTGGAACTGCCGTCCCGACATCGTCTCGCTGTCCAAGGGCCTGTCGTCGGGCTATGCCCCGCTCGGAGCGCTGGCGGCGTCGGAGCGCATCGTCGGGCCGGTGATCGGGATGGGCGGTTTTCTCCACGGCCACACCTATGGCGGCAATCCGGTGGCCTGCGCGGCCGGCGGCGCGGTGCTGGCCGAGACGGACCGGCTCGGCCTGGTCGACAACGCCGCCGCCATGGGCGCGGTGCTGAAAGCCGAACTCGAAGGCCTGTCCTCCCGCTTCCCCTTCGTCGCCGACGTGCGCGGCAAGGGCCTGCTGCTGGGCGCCGAACTCTATGCCGATCCGGTGGCCAAAGTGCCGCTGCCGCGCGAGCTGAACGCCAATGTGCGCCTGATCGACCTCGCCTTCGAGCGTGGGCTGATCGTCTACTCCCGCCGCGTGAAGGGCGGACCGGAGAGCGACAATTTCATGGTCGCTCCGCCGCTGATCGTGACACGCGACCAGATCGGCGAGATCATGGGCCTGCTCGGCGATACGCTGGAAGCGCTGGCCGCCGAACTCGACCTTCCGGTCAACCGCTGAGGGGCGCGATCATGGCGGCAATGCCCGCGCAAACCCGGCAGGGAGGCTGAGATGGCGAAACTCACTATACGCCCCGCCCGCCCCGAGGATGCGGACAACATCCACGCCGCCCTGCTCGGCATCGGAAAAACGATCGGCGGATTGCACAAGATCAAATCGACACCGGGCGACATCCGCCGCGACGGCTTCGGCGAGCGGCCGCACTTCTCGACGCTGATTGCCGAAATCGATTCAACATTCGCCGGCATGTGCCTGTATTTCCCGATCTATTCGACCTGGATGGGCAGGCCCGGCGCCTATGTTCAGGACCTCTTCGTCGCGGAAGGATTTCGCGGCGCGAAAGTCGGCGAGAAGCTGCTCAGCCGGCTGGCGCGCGAGGTGCGCGACGGTGGCGGTGCCTATATCGAGCTTGCCGTCGACAGCGGCAATGTCGCCGCCCAGCGCTTCTACGAGCGCATCGGCGTCACCCATCGCAGCGACGACCAGATCCACCGGATCACCGGCGATGCGTTCTTCGCCTTCGCCGACACCGACAGGGAGGACCCATGAAAGCCTTCTACGCCGCCGAGCAAAAGCGGCATAACCCGAAGATGTTCCTGTCCAGCGGCGCGCAGCAGCCGAACCCGGAGCAGCCGGAGCGCGTCGAGCGATTGCTGGCCGGCGCCAGGGCCGCCGGCTGCACGGTCGAGCGTCCGCGGGACCACGGGCTCGGCCCGGTGGCGGCCGTCCACACGCCGGAATACCTCGATTTCCTGGAGCATATCTTCACGCGCTGGCAGCGCATCGACGGCGCATCGGAAGAGGTTATCCCCAACATCCATCCGATCGCGCGCGGCGGCTCCTACCCCGCCTCCGCCGTCGGCCAGGCCGGCTACCACATGGCCGACACCGCCTGCCCGATCTCGGCCGAGACATGGGACAGCGCGCTGTGGAGTGCCTGGAGCGCCGTGGAGGCTGCGGAAGCCGTGATGGCGGGCGCGCCGGCGGCCTATGCGCTCTGCCGCCCGCCCGGCCACCATGCCTTCGCCGACGTGGCCGGCGGGTTCTGCTTCGTCAACAATACGGCGGTCGCCGCGCAGGCACTGCGCAGGCAGGCGGCTCGGGTGGCGATCCTCGACGTCGACCTGCATCACGGCAACGGCACGCAGGGCATCTTCTATGCGCGGCCGGACGTGCTGACCGTCTCGCTCCATGCCGATCCCATCCGCTTCTATCCGTTCTTCTGGGGCCATGCCGACGAGCGCGGCGAAGGACCGGGGCTGGGCTACAATCTGAACCTGCCGCTGGTGCGCAAATCCGGCGACGACGCTTTCCTTGAAGCGCTCAAGACCGCGTTCCGCCGCATCCGCGCCTTCTCGGCCGACGCGCTGGTGGTGGCGCTGGGGCTGGACGCCTTCGAGGGCGACCCGTTCGGCGGCCTGTCCGTCTCGACGCCCGGATTCTCGCGCATCGGCGAGGCGATCGCCGGTCTCGGCCTGCCCACGGTGATCGTCCAGGAGGGCGGCTATCTGTGCGATGCGCTCGGCGACAATCTGACCGCATTCCTGACGGGCTTCGGCGGGAAGCATGGGGTGAGGTAGGCGGTTTTGCCTGCGGATGCGGCGCCCTGATCCCCCTTGACGGGAGGGCGCTACGCGAAGCGTGACGGAGAGAGGTTCTTTCGAACACACTTATTCGTTGCCACGCTGCGGAAATCCGCCCTGGCTATTGTCAAGGAACGCTCCGGTCCGTGCTGGATCCGAGGAGAAGTCGGGCAACGAAACCCCGAACTTACTTCTACGACGTGTCGGGCGCGGACGGTGCCGGGGCACCCGGCCGGTGAACCGCGATGCCGGAAATCCCGTGCGACGGCCGATCGGCTCGTGGGCCGGCCGCGCCGGCGAACAGTGCTGTCCTCGCCAGCACGGCGCACAGCATCAGCGCCAGCGCGCGGAAACTCGCAGCAAGTCGCTCCGCGTCATCGGTTTCTCCCGGTGCATACGCCGCAACCTGCACATCGGGCGGCAGGCCCATGACATAAGCCCAGGCCTCGGCCTCGCCGTGGCTGAGAATCCCGAGCAACTGTTGGCGACGCAGCCAGGGAAGGCAGGCGGCAAGCTCGGCCAGGCAGGCCAGCGAAAACAGCAGAGCCACGATGCGCTCCAGCACATCGCGGTTCCAATCTGCTTTCCTGTCCCAACCAGCCATTCCGGTCTCCATTTCGGTCGGGTCAAGTATGGGGGAGGTGCAGGGGGTGTGGACAAAACGAGCACGGACATTCTTGCGGCGTTCCGAAAAATTCAATGGAAACAAGGCTTCGACTGCTCAGAGGAATGCCGCACGCCCCGTTTTTTCCCAACAGGTGCAGCCTGCCGTCAAGGTCGAACCACGGATTCGTCATCAACTCTGTTGGAGTTCAGCGTCTCTTAAGCGTGCGTTGAGGGTGATGA
>CAZBBT010000098.1:0-9910 GCA_964490065.1 uncultured Mesorhizobium sp.
AACGGCATCAAGAACGAGGAAAGCCGCATCCAGGTCGAGGCGCTGGCGAAGAACGCCGCCGACTTCGGCGTCGAATACTATTCCGAGAAGGACCGCCGCCAGGGCATCGTCCACATCATCGGCCCGGAACAGGGCTTCACGCTGCCCGGCATGACCATCGTGTGCGGCGACAGCCACACCTCCACGCACGGCGCCTTCGGCGCGCTGGCGCACGGCATCGGCACGTCCGAGGTCGAGCACGTGCTGGCCACCCAGACGCTGATCCAGCGTAAGGCCAGGAACATGCTGGTGCGCGTCGACGGACAGTTGCCGGCCGGCGTCACCGCCAAGGACATCATCCTCGCCATCATCGGCGAGATCGGCACCGCCGGCGGGACCGGCTATGTCATCGAATATGCCGGCGAGGCGATCCGCTCGCTCTCCATGGAAGGCCGCATGACGGTCTGCAACATGTCGATCGAAGGCGGCGCCCGCGCCGGCCTGATCGCGCCGGACGAGACGACCTTCGCCTATGTCAAGGACAAGCCGCGCGCGCCGCAGGGCGAGGCGTGGGATGCGGCGCTGGAATACTGGAAGACGCTGAAGTCCGACGAGGGGGCGCATTTCGACAAGGTCGTCGTGCTCGATGCCGCGAAACTGCCGCCCATCGTCACCTGGGGCTCCTCGCCCGAGGACGTCGTCTCCGTGCTCGGCGCGGTTCCCGACCCCGACGCAATCGAGGACGAGAACAAGCGCAATTCCAAGAAGCGCGCGCTGGAATATATGGGCCTGACCGCCGGCACGAAGATCACCGATATCGAGCTCGACCGCGTCTTCATCGGTTCCTGCACCAATGGCCGCATCGAGGATCTGCGCGCCGTGGCGGCGGTGGCCAAGGGCAGGAAGGTCAATCCGCGGGTCAACGCCATGATCGTGCCGGGCTCCGGCCTAGTGAAGGCGCAGGCCGAGGCCGAAGGGCTGGACCGGATCTTCATCGAGGCCGGCTTCGACTGGCGCGAGCCGGGCTGCTCCATGTGCCTTGCCATGAACGACGACCGGCTTTCCCCGCACGAGCGCTGCGCCTCGACCTCGAACCGCAATTTCGAGGGCCGCCAGGGCTTCAAGGGCCGCACGCACCTCGTCTCGCCGGCCATGGCGGCGGCGGCGGCGATCGCCGGGCACTTCGTCGACATCCGCGACTGGAAATAGCTGACCCGCGGAATCCGGCAGGTCGAATGCAGATAGGGTGCGGGAACGCCTCGTCGTTCCCGCCGACCCGGCGCCATGTACGGCTGGATCAATAAAGCGCTTGCCCTATCTGTCCTTCGATGATTCGCTGCGGATGTGGAGTTCGATTCGAGGACAGGAGGCTTGCCATGCCACGTCTTTTCACCGCCCTCGAGATTCCGCGTGACGCCGCCCTTTCGCTGTCCCTCCTGCGCGGCGGACTTCCGGGCGCGCGCTGGATCGACGTGGAGAACTACCACATCACCCTGCGCTTCATCGGCGACGTCGAGGGCCATGTCGCCGACGAGATAGCCAATGCGCTGGACCGGGTGCGGCGGTCGTCCTTTTCGCTCACCCTGTCAGGCGTCGGCGCCTTCGGCGGCAAGAAACCGCATGCCGTATGGGCCGGCGTCGCGGCCTCGCCCGACCTCAACGCGCTGCAGAGCGAGATCGAGCGCATCTGCCAGCGGCTCGGTCTGCCTTCCGACCCACGCAAGTTCACGCCGCATGTCACATTGGCGCGGCTGCGCAATTCCAGCCCGGCCGAAGTGGCGCATTACCTGTCGGCGCGCGGCAATTTCGCCGCCATGCCGTTCAAGGTCGGCCGCTTCGTGCTGATGTCGTCGCGCGATTCGGTCGGCGGCGGCCCCTACATCGTCGAGGAGGCCTGGCCGCTCGCCGGCGGAGATGCACGCGCCGCAAGCCGCTCGGCTGATCTCCGTGACCTGTCGCGCGGCGTGCGGTGATGTCTCGCGAAAAACTTTCGCAACTGGAGATCGAGGACCGGTTGGCCGCACTGGAAGGCTGGACGCTGGCCGAAGACGGCGGCTCGATCCGCCGTACCTACGCCTTCGGCGATTTCTCCGAGGCCTTCGCCTTCATGACGCGGGTCGCGCTGGCGGCGGAGCAGATGGACCACCATCCCGACTGGTCGAACGTCTACAAGATCGTTGCGGTGACCTTGAACACGCATGACGCCGGCGGGCTGACCGCGCTCGACTTCGAACTGGCCGGCAGGATGAACCGTATTTTCGGCGTCTGATTCTGCTTCCCGCCTTGCAGCGGGCGCGCGCTTTTCCCACATTCGGCGTGCGAGGGCAGGCCATATGACGCTCCTCGCAGGGAGAAAGGCAGATGGCGCAGGACAAGAACTTCGATTTCTCCGGCCTCGGCGGCAAGCTGGGCGACGAGAACGAGGTGCGTGAAAAATTCTGGCGCACCGCCAAGAAGGCGGCGCGGCGCATCCCCTTCATGGAGGACGTGGTCGCGGCCTACTATTGCGCGATGGACAGGAATACGCCGCTGCGCGCCAAGGGCATCCTGCTTGCCGCGCTCGGCTATTTCATCCTGCCGACCGACACCATTCCCGACTTCATCCTCGGCCTCGGCTTCACCGACGACATCGCGGTGCTGACGGCGGCGATCACGGCCGTGCGCGCCCACATCACCCCGGCGCACCGGCTGGCCGCGCGGGAAGCCATCGCCGAGGAAAGTTGATTCTGGATTGACTGCGGGCCGGTCGCTTCGTTGAAGCTGCCGCCGCGCCGCGCAGTCAAACTCTTGCCGCTTTCCTGCACTCCAACTCGGGCAAGGGACGTCGCGCGGCCGCTTGAGGCGGTGGCGCGAAGATTGGCGGCGGGTTCCTTTGGAGCGACTCCTTTCTCAAGGAAGTTCACCCTTTGGTAACCCAGATTAAATCAAAATGAAGCGAACGGGCGGCACGCGGGGTCGGCCTGTCTCAGGCTTCATTTGGAATACAGGAAAGACGATGCGCGTATTGATAGCCACCCTTTCGAGCCTGGTGCTGCTCGCCATGGCGGGCCCGGCGCTTGCCCAGCAGGCGACAAAGCTCGGCCAGCACAATGCCTGGGGCACCTACAGTTACCAGGCCTCGGGCGGCAAGGTCTGCTATGTGCTCACCGTCCCCACAGACAAGCAACCGGCCAATCTGGATCACGGCGACATGTTCTTCTTCGTCAGCCAGCGGCCCGGCCAACAGGTGTCCTACGAGCCGCAATTCATCGCCGGCTACAATCTGCAGGACAATTCCAAGGTCACCGTCACCGTCGGCGCCAAGAGTTTTTCCATGTTCACCCGCGGCAAGTCGGCCTGGGTGGAGAACGCGGCCGAGGAGCCGCAACTGATCGCGGCGATGAAGGCCGGTGCCGACATGAAGGTGCAGGCCAAATCCTCGCGCGGCAATTCGACCAGCTACGTGTTTTCCCTGAAGGGCATCTCGGCAGCGCTGGATTCGATCAAGAACTGCAAGTAGCGCCGGCGACAGGATACGTCGCTTCATTCCTGAGCGGCCGTCTCCGCGCGTTTGCGGCGGATCGCTTCGGCAATGAAGACGCGCGACATGGCATGATACAGCGGCTCGCGCGAGATCAGTCGGGCCGTGCCGTAGCCGAGCATCGAGGCCAGCATCAGGGCAATGACATTGTCATGATTGCCGGTCATCTCGAGGATGATGACGAAGGCGGTCATCGGGGCCTGCACCACGCCGGCAAAGTAGCCGGCCATGCCGAGCAATGCCGCCACGCCCGCGCTTGAGCCGAAGACCAGTCCCAGCGTCGAACCGACGCCTGCGCCCACGGCGAGCGATGGAGCAAACAGCCCGCCTGGGATTCCGGAGACCGTCGACAGCACACCGGCCGCCAGCTTCGCCGCGAAGAAATACCATGGCAGCGGTGTGCCCTCGATCGCCCCGCGCGCCTGGTCGTAACCGGTGCCGAAGGTCAGCCCGCCCGACGCCAGGCCGATGACGGCCACGCCGAGGCCGCACAGGGCCGCCACGGCGAGCGTTCGCTGCACCGGCGCCAGCCCGTTCCAGCGGCGGATGCGGCGTGTCGCCTTCAATGTCAGCAAAGAGAACAATGCGCCGAGCGCGCCGCCGACGACGCCGCAGGCAATGACCAGCGGCCAGTCGCCCTGCGTCACGCTCTGGTTGGCCACGCCGAAATAGGTGTAGTTGCCGACCAGCCCCAGCGAAGCGAGGCCGGCGAAGATGACCGCCGTCAGAACCAACCCGTTGGTGCGGGTCTGGTAGGTGCGTCCCATCTCCTCGATCGCGAAGACGATGCCGGCCAGTGGCGTGTTGAAGGCGGCAGCGACGCCGGCGGCCGAGCCGGCGAGGATCAGGCCCCTCGCCTGCGCCATGCCGCCCCAGCGCGCTACCTGCAGCATCACCGAGGCGCCGACCTGCACCGTCGGCCCCTCGCGACTGATCGAGGCACCGCACAACAGGCCGAACAGGGTCAGGCCGATCTTGCCGATCACCATCTTGAGCGACAGCAGGCGGCTGCGGTCCTCGTCGTCACGCAGATGCCGCGCCGCAATCGCCTGCGGAATGCCGCTGCCTTGCGAATTGGGAAACCAGGCATAGGCAAGCCATGCGCTGGCGGTGAAGCCGAGTGGCGTCACGACCAGCGGTAGCCAGCCGCGCCAGCCCTGGCCGTCGTTCACGAGCAGGTGGAAACCCGATTGCGCCAGGTCGGCCAGCCTGGCGAACAGCACGCTGATAAGGCCCACGGCGATCGCGCCGCTCCAGAACACCAGGCGCGGTTGCCAGACTCGCCGCGATCCCCACATGGCGCGCGTGCGCCTCAGCATCGGATGGCGTCGCGACGCGCTTGCCATTCGCAAATTCCCAAATTACCTGCCGGGCTGCCGTAACACAGGCACCGGACGAACGAAACCTCGGCTACACTGAATGCCTCGACGCAGGCGTGCGCAACGCGCCGGCATGACTCGCCGGCGCATCCGTGCTATGCGCCGCACTTTCCAGGTGGCCGCTGCTGAAATCGGCCGCAAATTGTCTATATTGGGCCGGCTATGTCCCTTTCACTCGACCTCACCGCCCTCGGCGCGCGCGACGCGCTGCGCGTCTCGCCCGCGCCCGAGAAGCCGTCGCTGATCGGCATGGACCGCGCCGGGATGGCCGCGGCGCTTGTCGCTGCCGGCATCGTGCCGGAGAAGCAGGCCAGGATGCGGGTGAGCCAGCTCTGGCACTGGCTGTATGTCCGCGGCGTCTCCGATTTCGCGCAGATGTTCAACATCTCGAAGGAGTTGCGCAGCGCGCTCGACCGGCATTTCACCGTCGCCCGGCCGGAGATCGTCGAGGAGCAGATTTCCTCCGACGGCACGCGCAAGTGGCTGTTCCGGTTTCCGGCGCGGGGCGCCGGCCGGCCGGTCGAGATCGAGACCGTCTACATTCCCGAGGAAGGGCGCGGCACGCTCTGCATCTCCTCCCAGGTCGGCTGCACGCTGACCTGCTCCTTCTGCCACACCGGCACGCAGAAGCTGGTGCGCAACCTGACGGCGGAGGAAATCCTCGCGCAGTTGCTGACCGCGCGCGATCGCCTCGGCGATTTTCCCGACCGCGACACGCCGGCCGGCGCCATCGTGCCCTCCGAAGGGCGCAAGGTGTCCAACATCGTCATGATGGGCATGGGCGAGCCGCTCTACAATTTCGAGGCGGTGAAGAAGGCGCTGCTGATCGCATCCGACGGCGACGGGCTGGCGTTGTCGAAGCGCCGCATCACGCTCTCGACCTCCGGCGTCGTGCCGGAAATCGCCCGCACCGGCGAGGAGATCGGCGTGATGCTCGCCATCTCGCTGCACGCCACCAATGACGACCTGCGCGACCTGCTGGTCCCCATCAACAGGAAGTTCCCGCTTGAAGAGCTGATCGCCGCCTGCCGTGCCTATCCCGGCCTGTCCAACGCGCGCCGCATCACCTTCGAATATGTGATGCTGAAGGACGTCAACGACAGCCTCGACGACGCGCGCGCGCTGGTGAAGCTCCTGAAGGGCATCCCGGCCAAGATCAACCTGATCCCGTTCAATCCCTGGCCGGGCACCAACTACCAGTGCTCCGACTGGGAGACGATCGAGCGCTTCGCCGACTTCATCAACAACGCCGGCTACGCCTCGCCGATCCGCACGCCGCGCGGCCGCGACATCCTCGCCGCCTGCGGGCAGCTCAAGTCGGAATCGGAGCGGATGCGCAAGGTCGACCGGCTGGCGCTGGAAGCGATGATGATCGCGGGGCACGGCGAGGCGTGAGCGACGACGTCGCGCGACGGAGCGGCGGGCCGGCGAGGCGCCGTCCGTGCTGGTGAGGCTGGTCCTGATTGCCGCCGGCTATTTCCTCGCCGTCGCGGCGGCGACCGTGGTGACCGTCGCTTTTCTGCTGGCGCCGGCGGCTTGGTCGGGCGGCACGCTCGCCGCCTTCCGGTCCGCGCTGGCGGACGCGCCCGCCATCGTCGTCATCGGCTTCTTCTGGACTTTCATCTGCGCCTTGCCCGGCTTCGTCGTCGCCGTGGTGCTGGGCGAGCGTTCCCGCTGGCGGGGCTGGACGATCTACGCGGTGGCCGGCTTGCTCGACGTCATCCCGTCCTTCGCCATTTTCGGCGGCCTGACCGGTTCGCTCTCCGGAATGACCGAACTGGTGCTGTGTGCCTTTCCCGGCGGTTTCGCCGGCGGGGCAGCCTATTGGGTCGGCGCGGGCCGCTTCATTGCAAAGCGCAGGTCGCCGGCGTGAACCGCGTCTTGGCCTATCTTCTACGCTGCGTCGTCATTCTCGTCGGCTATGCGGTGGCGTCGCTGGCGGCGAGCGCGTTCATCCACCTGATCGTCTTTGCATGGGCCGGTGGCGAGCCGAGAGACGCGCAGGACATGCCCTCGCTGGTGCCGGGCTCCTTCATCTTCTCCATTCCCTTCGTCGCGCTGTTCGTCGCCTATTTCGCCTTCTTCCCCTCGGCGGCGGTGATCTTGGCAGCCGAGGTGCTGGCACGTCGGGACTGGCTGTTCTATGCGCTGGGCGGCGGCGTCGTGGCTGCGATTGTCCTCGCCATCCTGCATGGGACGACCAATCCGGACTTCGCGGTGACAGGCGCCGGGCCGATGCTTTCCGTCATCGGTGGCGGCATTGTCGGCGGCTTCTTCTACTGGCTGTCGGCGGGACGCTGGGCGGGAACGAGACCGCCGGCGGCGCCTACTTCGCCTGAGCCGTAAGGATCTTCAGGGCAAACGCCGAGAACACGCCGGCGAACAGCCAGTCGACCACCCGGGTAACGCGCGGGCTCGCCTTCATCGCCGCGGCGAACTTGTCCGCCGCCAGAACCATCGGCAGGGTCACCGGTATCGACAGCACGACGAACATGAAGCCGAGGAAGAGCAGCTTGCCCGGTGCATGCGGGTCGTGCGCCGAGACGAACTGCGGCAGGAAGGTCATGAAGAACAGGATGACCTTGGGATTGAGCAGATTGACTCCCAGCCCCGCCAGCCATGCCCGTCTCAGCGAAATCCTGGGGCCGATCTTCTTTTCCGGTGAGAACGCCGAGCCCTTGGTGATGGCCTGATAGGCCAGGAAGATCAGATAACCGGCCCCGAACAGCTTGAGCGCCAGGAAGGCATAGGGCGAGGCGACGATCAGCGCCGAGATGCCGACCACGACAAGGGTGGTGTGGATAAGCGTGCCGAAGAGCGCGCCGAACATCGAGGCGAGGCCGGCGCCGCGACCCTGGCTGAGCGTGCGGGAAACGAACAGGGACATGTCCGGTCCCGGCGTGATGGCCAGGATGATCGAGGCGATGGTGAACTGGATGAGCGTGGTGACGTCTGGGATGAAGGACATGGCGTGACCCGCGGGTGGAGCTGTCTCGGATATGCGTCGCTTTAGCGGAAACTCCGGTTCGGAGCCAGAAGGCTGCGGCCGGCCATGGCTGAGCCAGGAGTGCCACGTCCCGACTATTGCGCGACGACGTCCTGCCGCGCCGCCTGCCTCGTGCCGTCCGCCAGGGAATAGCCGTCGCCGTCCCACGTCCAGAGGCCTTTTTCGTCGCCGCCGTCCGCCAGGGTAGCCAGGCCTGGCCAACCGTCCCTGGTGGCCGCGGCGTCGATGTAGAGCGCCATGCCCTCGGTGTTGTAGACCTCGCGCCACGGTCCGGTTGCCTCGCTGGCGAAGCCGCTCAGCGTGCAGCCCGACGGACCGTAATAGGCGGTAGAGCCGCAGAGAGAAGCGAACAGCAGGCGGCGACCTCCGTCGAGGTCGAGTGTCGCGGCCGAGAAGGTCGGCTTCTTGCCGGCGAACGCGGTGAAAAGCTTGGCCTCGCCCGCCATGAGTTCGGCGGCTTCCGTGGCGCCGGGAACCGTGTCGGAGAGCGTCACGGGCTCGTAGCCGGACATGTCGATTGGCGTGCAGCGGGGCTCAATCGCATCGATGACGGCGCGCGAGCCGGAAAGCGAGAAGACCGCCCTGGCGATCGATCCCTTCTCGCCCATGGAAAACCCGAGCCTGGCACCGCGGCGCATCGGATCGAGGACGGCCCTGTCGACCGCGAACTGGATGGTCCCGGAAACCTCATGTCCCTCGGCCTCGAAAATGGCATCCCCGATCACCAGCTTCACCGGCGCGGCGGTGCCGGGTGCAATCGAGCCGGGCTCGGTGCGCAGCATGAACCCCCAGCGCTGCTCGGCACAGGACAGCGAGCCGCCGACCACCCCCTTGGCGTTCGACGGCGCCGGCAGGATGGCGACCGCGCCGCTCCCCGCTTCCTGCCAGCGTGTGTCGGCCTGCGCCATCGTCGCAGCCGTTAGCGCTCCGGCCAAAATCATCGCCGGCAAAAGATAACGTCGCGCACTGCGGTCGGATAGCGAAGCCTGCATCAACGGTCCCCTCTTGCCAAGCCCAAACGAATGCGCGCGACTCCGCGCTTCACCCCAGGGCAGGCTGGCCGGCAAATGCGGCGGCATTGGGTTGCCGGGCGCGCGGGCTGCAACCGCCGGTTCGTCTCTTGCCGAACCCGGAAGCGACGTGATACCTCGCCACGCAAATCCTGCCGTGGAATCCTGAAAAATGTCGAAACCGAAAGACGTCAAGAAGGTCGTGCTCGCCTATTCCGGCGGTCTCGACACCTCGATCATCCTGAAATGGCTGCAGACCGAGCTCGGCGCCGAAGTCGTCACTTTCACCGCCGATCTCGGCCAGGGCGACGGCGACCTGGAGCCGGCGCGCAAAAAGGCCGAGATGATGGGCGTCAAGGAGATCCATATCGAAGACGTGCGCGAGGAGTTCGTGCGCGATTTCGTCTTCCCGATGTTCCGCGCCAACGCGCAGTATGAGGGACTCTATCTGCTCGGCACCTCGATCGCACGGCCGCTGATCTCCAAGCATCTGGTCGAAATCGCCAAGGCGAGCGGCGCCGACGCCATCGCACACGGCGCCACCGGCAAGGGCAACGACCAGGTGCGCTTCGAGCTCGCCGCCTATGCGCTCAATCCCGACATCAAGGTGATCGCGCCGTGGCGCGACTGGTCGTTCAAGTCGCGCACCGACCTGCTCGACTTCGCCGAAAAGCACCAGATCCCGATCGCCAAGGACAAGCGCGGCGACGCGCCCTTCTCGGTCGATGCCAACCTTTTGCACTCGTCCTCGGAAGGCAAGGTGCTGGAAGACCCGTGGAGCGAGCCGCCGGAATTCGTCCACCAGCGCACCATCTCGCCGATGGACGCGCCGGACAAGGTGACCGAGATCGAGATCGAGTTCCTCAAGGGCGATCCAGTCGCGCTGAACGGCAAGGCGCTCTCGCCGGCCGCCATGCTGGCCGCGCTCAACGACCTCGGCCGCGACAACGGCATCGGCCGGCTCGACGTGGTGGAAAACCGCTTCGTCGGCATGAAGAGCCGCGGCGTCTACGAG
>CAZBBT010000099.1:0-9853 GCA_964490065.1 uncultured Mesorhizobium sp.
GCGCCATCGTGCGCGATCCGCAGGTGTTTCTGTTCGATGAGCCGCTGTCGAACCTCGATGCCAAGCTGCGTGTCGCCATGCGCGCCGAGATTAAGGAACTGCATCAGCGCCTGAAGACCACCACTATCTACGTCACCCACGACCAGATCGAGGCGATGACCATGGCCGACAAGATCGTCGTGATGCATGACGGCAATGTCGAGCAGATCGGGCGGCCGCTAGACCTCTATGATCGCCCGGACAATCTGTTCGTGGCGATGTTCATCGGCTCGCCGGCGATGAACACATTGACCGGCCGTGTCGGCGCCGGCGGCTTCGAGGGCAAGGGCGGCATCGCACTGCCGTTGACGCAGAGGCCAGCCGGCCTGAACGGCGGTCCGGTGGTGCTCGGCATTCGTCCGGAACACCTGCGGCTGTCCGACCAGGGTTTTCCCGTCACCATTTCCGTCGTCGAGCCGACCGGGTCGGAGTTGCAGGTCATCGGCCGCACGCCTGGCGGCGATGAGATTGTCGCCAACTTCCGCGAGCGCCATCCGTTTCAGCCCGGCGAGACCGTCAAATTGGCGCCCGAGCCTGGGCTGATCCATCTCTTCGACGCGGATACGGGGCGCAGGCTCTGACAGATCCGTAGCAACTCATCAAAACAGGAGGAAATGGCCATGAAGTTTACCAGACGCGACGTGATCCGCACAACGGCCGGCGCCGCTGCGGCCGGGGCGATCGGCAGCCGGCTGTTCAGCACGCCGGCCTTTGCCCAGGATGCGCCGAAATTCACGCCCGAAGAGGGCGCGAAACTGCGGCTTCTGCGCTGGTCGCCCTTTGTCCAGGGCGATGAGGACGCCTGGTTGGCCATGACCAAGAAGTTCACCGATGCCACCGGTGTCGAGGTTCGGGTCGACAAGGAAAGCTGGGAGGACATCCGGCCCAAGGCCGCGGTCGCCGCCAATGTCGGTTCTGGACCGGACCTGATGTTCGTCTGGTTCGACGACCCGTTCCAGTATCCGGACAAACTGCTCGACGTGACCGACCTCGGCGACTATCTGGGCAAGAAATACGGCGGCTGGCATGACGGGCCGAAGAGCTATGCCACCAAGGACGGCAAGTTCATCGGCCTACCCCTTGCGACCATTGGCAACGCCATCGTTTATCGCGAAAGCTGGGTCAAAGAAGCTGGCTTCTCCGAATTCCCGAAGGATACCGGCGGCTTCCTGGAGCTCTGCAAGGCGCTGCAGAAGAACGGCCATCCGGCCGGCTTTACCCATGGCCACGGCGTCGGCGACGGCAACAATTACGCCCATTGGCTGCTGTGGAGCCATGGCGGCAAGATGGTCGACGAAAGCAACAAGGTGGTGATCAACAGCCCCGAGACGCTCAAGGCCATCGAATACGCTCAGGCACTTTACAGGACGTTCATCCCGGGCACCGAAAGCTGGCTTGACGTCAACAACAACCGTGCCTTCCTGGCGGGCGAATTGGGTGTGATCGCCAACGGCATCTCGGCCTACGAGACGGCCAGGGTCAACAAGGACAACGACCCGAAGCTGGCCGAAATGGTCAAGGACATCCGTACCGCCAGCTTGCCGATCGGACCAGTCGGCGAGGCAGTGGAACTTTATCAGGTCACCTCGGCGGTGATCTTCAACTACACGCCCTATCCGAACGCCGCCAAAGCCTATTTGCAGTTCATGTTCGAGGAACCGCAGATGTCGGAATGGATCAAGGGCTCCTCCGGCTACTGCTGCCAGACGCTTAAGGCTTACGATAGCAACCCGATCTGGACGAAAGACCCGAACTACGCGCCCTATGCCAAGGCATCCGCGACGCTGCGCAACAATGGCTATGCGGGCTCGCTCGGCTATGCCTCGGCGGCAACCATGGCTGACTATGTGCTGGTCGACATGTTCGCCAAGGCGGTGACAGGCCAAGCGACGCCGCAGGAAGCGATGGAAGAGGCCGAGAAGCGGGCCAACCGCTACTACCGCGTCTAGGACCGCAGGCGAACCGGGCGGACTTGCTGGTCCGCGCGATTCTGACCAGATCGTCGCGGCGTCTGGACGCGCCGCGACGAAGTTGTACTCCAGGAGGAGCCGCTCAATGGCTGTGACGACCGACGCCACGGAACCGCGTCCATCGATCCTGTCGCGCATTGCGGAAAGCCGTGGGCTCCTGAGCTTCGGCTTTATGTTGCCCACGACCGTGCTGCTGCTGGTTTTCCTGACGTATCCGCTGGGACTCGGCATCTGGCTCGGCTTCACGGATGCGCGCATCGGCCGGCCGGGTATCTTCATCGGCTTCGAGAACTACGAATATCTCTGGGACGACAGCGTTTTCTGGCTATCAGTGTTCAACACGCTGCTCTACACGGTGAGTGCGTCGATCCTGAAATTCGCGCTTGGGCTGTGGCTGGCGCTGCTGCTCAACGAGAACCTGCCGTTCAAATCCTTCTTTCGCGCCGTGGTGCTTCTGCCTTGGGTGGTGCCGACGGTGCTGTCGGCGATCGCCTTCTGGTGGATCTATGATTCCCAGTTTTCGATCATTTCCTGGGCGTTGCGTGAGATGGGCCTGATCGAGCGCAACATCAATTTCCTTGGCGACCCGGAGAACGCCCGCGCTTCGGTGATCGCAGCCAATGTCTGGCGCGGCATTCCCTTCGTTGCCATAACCCTGCTGGCCGGCCTCCAGACAATCCCGCAATCGCTCTACGAAGCTGCAACGCTGGACGGCGCCAGCCGCTGGCAACTGTTCCGCCATGTCACCCTGCCGCTGCTGACGCCGATCATTGCGATTACGATGACCTTTTCGGTGCTGTTCACCTTCACCGATTTCCAGTTGATTTATGTGTTGACGCGCGGCGGACCGGTGAATGCCACCCACCTGATGGCGACGCTTTCCTTCCAGCGCGGCATTTCGGGCGGGCAACTCGGCGAGGGGGCGGCGATCGCCGTGGCGATGATCCCCTTCCTGCTCGCGGCGATCCTGTTCAGCTATTTCGGCCTGCAGCGGCGCAGATGGCAGCAGGGCGGGGGAGACTGAAATGGCACTGACCGATCGCGAATTAAAAGCCGCCGCGGGCGACGAAGGCGGCATGGGCTATCTGCAAAGCGTGCCGCGCCGCGTGGTGACGATCTACCTGCCGCTGGCTATCTTCGTGATCGTGCTGCTCTTTCCTTTCTACTGGATGACGATCACGTCGATCAAACCCAATGAGGAGATGACCAGCTACGACACGTCGAGTCCCTTCTGGGTGGTCCATCCGACCTTGCAGAACATTCGTTATCTGCTGCTCGAGACCTCCTATCCGGGCTGGCTGCTCAACACGATGATCATTTCGGTCGCCGCGACCATCCTGTCGCTCATCGCCGCCGTGCTTGCCGCCTACGCGATCGAGCGGCTGCGCTTTTCCGGCTCGCGCCAGGTCGGCCTCGCGGTGTTTCTGGCCTACCTCGTGCCGCCGTCGATCCTGTTCATTCCGCTGTCGGTCATGGTGTTCAAGCTCGGTCTCTACGACACGCCCTTCGCGCTGATCCTGACCTATCCGACCTTCCTGGTGCCATTCTGCACCTGGCTGTTGATGGGCTATTTCCGTTCCATTCCGTTTGAACTGGAGGAATGCGCGCTCATCGATGGCGCCAGCCGCTGGCAGGTGCTGACCAAGATCGTGTTGCCGCTGTCGGTGCCGGGACTGATTTCAGCCGGCATATTCGCCTTCACCCTGTCGTGGAACGAATTCATCTACGCGCTGACCTTCATCCAGTCGTCGGAGAACAAGACGGTGCCGGTTGGAGTGCTGACGGAACTGGTGCGCTCCGACGTCTATGAATGGGGTTCGCTGATGGCCGGCGCCCTGATCGGCTCGTTGCCGGTGGTGATCCTCTATTCGTTTTTCGTCGAGCACTACGTTTCGTCGATGACCGGCGCGGTCAAGGAATAGTCCACGCACATTCCGAGCATGGCGATTGTGGCCCGCTCTTCGGAGGTGTTGGACAGATACCGATCTGTTTGAGACTTTTGCTGCTCGCTGGGTGGAACGACTCAGCGCATTTTGCCGATCTTCTTGCGCAGCCAGCCGGAGCCGATTTCAGCCAAAAGCACCAAGCCGACAATGACCAGCAGGATCGCGGCGACGCGGATGTTCTCGAGCTGCTGGGTCGTGCGTTTCAGATACCAGCCCATGCCGCCGCCGCCGAAGAAGCCGACCACGGTCGCAGCGCGGAAGGCGACGTCCCAAGTGTAGATGGCGATTCCAGTGAAGGCCACGCGCACCTGCGGCAGCACGGCATATTGAAAGACCTGCAATGGTTTGGCGCCGACGGATCGCATGGCTTCCACCGGCCCCATGTCGATCGCCTCCAACTCGTCGGAGAACAGCTTGCCGGCGAAGCCGATGCAGAACACGGTAAGCGCAAGCGTGCCGGCCAGCATTCCGAAGCCAAGTATCGTTACGAACAGGATCGTCCAGATCGTCTCATGGATCGACCGGCAGCCGATGATGGCGAGGCGGCCGAACGGATAGGCGATGCGTCTGCTGACGGTGATGTTGCGGGCCGCGAGCCAGGCCAGAGGAATGGAACAGACGACGCCGAAGAAGCCGCCGAGCAGCGACATTTCCAGCGTGCGGATCACCGATTGGACGAACTCGACGTCGGTTACGTACTCCAGGTCGGGCGGAAAATAACGTGTCGCCAGGATTCCGGCCAGCCGCGGAAACGCTCCGAGGATGCGGTACAGGTCGATGTTGAGGAAGGCGACTGAATAACCGAGAAAAACCAGGATCGCGAGAATGACGGCAAAGCGGATGGTCGATTCCGGGTGGCGGTAGCGCGACCACTGGCGCTTCGGAGTATTCAAGGCATCGACTGAAGCGGACATGGATGCTTCCCTAGATGACAGCCTTGCGGGCATAGTGGGAAATGACTTCGCCGATGCCGATGAGCACCAGCACGGCCAGCACCACCAGCGTCACACCGCCATAGTTGAACATCGCCATCTGACGAAACAGCACCAGGCCTAGCCCGCCAGCGCCGACCAGGCCCATAATGGCGGAGCGGCGAATGTTGATGTCCCATTCGAAGATGACCGTGCCGATGATGACGGGCAGGATCTGAGGCACGATGCCGTAATACATCACCTGGAACTGGTTGCCGCCGACGGCGCGGATGGCCTCGACCGGTTTGTGGTCGATATTCTCGATCGCCTCGGCGGTGATCTTGGAAATGAAGCCGATGGAGCGCATCGCCACGGCCAGGATGCCGGGCAGCGCGCCCAGCCCGACGGCGCCGACGAAGAGCAGCGCCCAGATGATCTCGTGGATGGAGCGGCTGAGCACCATCAGGAAACGGCCGACAGGGTAGAAGATGTATTTGTTCGGTGTCACGTTGAGCGCCCCGAACCAGGCAACCGGAAGCGACAAAACGCAGCCGAGAATGGTTCCGAGCGTCGCCATCATCAGCGTTTCCAGCGCCGGCACCACCAGTTTCGGAACGAGCGACCAGTCGATCTGAAAGAACCGCGCGACGGTGCCGACGATCCCGAGAGCACCGCCCATGCGCGCCCAGTCGGTATCGACCATGATCGTGTCCCAGAAACACCAGGCCAGAACCGCGAGCGTCGCGCCGAGCAGCACCCAGTTCTTGACGCGACGGCTGCGTTTGTGCGCCCGCCAGGCGTCAAAGCCATGTTCTAAGGCGGCCGCGATGCTCATCACAGCACTTCCATGGAATAGATTTCCTCCAGGTCCTGCTTGCGCATGCTTTTCGACGAGCCGTCGAACTTCTTGTAGCCATCCTGCATTCCGATGATGCGGTTGCAGGTTTCCAGCGCGAGCTGCACGTCGTGGATGTTGCACAGCACCGGCACCTTGAACTCGTCCGCCAGTTCGCGGATCAGCGCCATCACGTCACGCGAGATCTTCGGATCGAGCGCCGAGGTCGGTTCGTCGAGCAGCAAGATTTCCGGTTGCTGCATCAAGGCGCGGGCAATGCCGACACGCTGGCGCTGGCCACCGGAAAGCGCGTCCGCCCGCTTGTCGACATGCTCCTGAAGGCCGACGCGCTCCAACAGGTGAAGCGCGCGATCGATATCCTCTCGCGGGAAAGCCTTGAAGAACGAACGAAACGCCCCGGTGTAGCCAAGCCGGCCGGATAGCACGTTATCCATCACCGACATGCGGTCCACGAGGTTGAATTCCTGGAAGATCATGCCGATGCTGCACCGCAGACGGCGCAGATCCGATCCGTGCAGCGCGCGCACGTTCTGGCCGAACAGAATGATTTCCCCATCGGTAGGTTCGACCAGGCGATTGATGCAGCGGATCAGCGTCGACTTGCCGGCGCCGCTCGGTCCGATGACCGCGCAGAAATCGTCCCCGCCAACCTCGAAGTCGATGCCCTTGAGGACTTGCGGGCCATTGGACCCGTATCTGACCTTGAGATTATGGACTTCGAGAATCGACATGGCATCCGCCGGGCTGGCCGGAAAGCCGCGTGGAGCGCGGCTTTCGGCGACGATGGCTTCGTGTCTCACTTGCCCGCAGCCTTTTCGGCTTCCACGAACTTGCGAATGATATCGTAGTCGCTGTCCTTCATGGGCACGAATTTGGTTGAATTGATGCCATCGAAGAACGGCTTGGAGTCCGGATCCTCGTGCAGCGTCAGGAAAGCTTCGCGGATCTGCACCTTGAGTGGCTCGCAGAGCGATCCGTCATAGACCATCGGATCCTGCGGAATCAGCTCTGATGTCCACAAGACCTTGAAGTCCTCCGGCTTTGCGAGACCGCGATCGATGACGTTGTCGAGCCTGTGGGTGGCGACGAACGCTGCATCGACACGGCCTTCCTCGACGGCGAGTGCCGACTGGTCGTGCCCGCCGGAGTAGACAACCTTGGAGAAATACTTCTCGAGATCGGGCCCGACGCCAACCGTAGGTCCGAACACCATGCGTGGCAGAAGATTGCCCGAGGTACTGGCCGGATCGGCCAGAGCCAGCACGGTTCCTTTCAGCTTCTCGATGCTGTCGAATTTCGAGCCGGACTTGACCACCAGCACGGCCTTGTAGCCCGGACCCTCTTCCTGGAAATGGCCTTTGGCCTTGGTGTAGGTCGCGAAGACCTCCAGCTTCGGATCCTTTTCCTTGGCGAGAACATACGAGTTCGGGCCGTGGACGCCGATCTGCACCCAACCATTGACCATACCCTCGATGACGGAAGCGTAGGAGGTCGGCATGAAGAACTCGACGCTCTTGCCGGTCTTCTCCTTGATCTTGTTGATCAACGGCTTGTAGATGCCGAGCTCCTGCGTCGTCTCCTCGGTCGGGATGATCGAGAAGACAAGCTGGTCGGGATTCTTGCAGTCTTCAGCGGCCTGGCCACTGCTTGCATAGACGACGATGGCGCCGGCCGTGGCCAGGCCTGCCAGAAAGCGTTTCAAAACAGTCATGTGTTCCTCCCTTGAACATGTTTAATGGGACGACGTGGACGGAATGGTTGCCGCCTAACGCCGCCAGATGACAGCTATGCGACGGCCTTGCGCTCCTCCGCGCCGAGTCCGGCCGCCGCCAGCAGGTTTCCTTTGTTGCCGATGAAGTTCTGGCCGCGCTCGGCGTCGAAGGCGAGATCGACGAGTTTGCGGAATTCCTTCTCGTCAATGCCGTATTGCCGGTAGTCGGTGGCCACGCCGAGCCCCGCCAGGAATCCCGACAGTCGTTCGGTCGCAGCCTCCGAATCAGAGCCGAATACCGCATTCAGACCCTCGGCGCAGATACCGCCCTCCCCGGCAACGCTGCGGACGATCATCGGCAGGCTGAACGAACAGGCGATACCGTGCGGCACGTTGTGGCGCAGCGTGATCGGATAGGACAGCGAATGCGCAATGGCTGTCTTGGTATTGGAAAAGGCAAAGCCGGCGAGCGTCGCGGCGCGCGCCATGTGCTCGCGCAATTCCGCATTGCCGAGATCCTCTGCGAGCAGCGGCAACGTGGCAAGCACGCCGCGCGCGGCGGCAATGGCATGCGCCATAGAAACCGGATTGGCACTGCGGTTCCACAGACTCTCCAGCGAATGCGACAGCGCGTCCAGACCGGTCTGGATCGTCAGGTCGCGTGGCTTGCCGATCATCAGGTCGGGATCGACGATCGAGAATTCAGGATAGAGACCGGGATGAGCGAGCGAGAATTTCACGCCGCCGACATTGTCCCACACCGTCCCCCAGCAGGTGACTTCGCTGCCAGTGCCTGCAGTGGTCGGCACCGCGATCAGCGGCCATGGCTTGATCGTCCCGGCGTCGGCACGCTTCTTCAGGTAGGCATCCATCGCGGCAAAGTCACCGCGTGCCGCTGCGAAGACCTTGGCAGAATCGATGACCGAGCCGCCGCCCAGCGCCACGACAACGTCTGGCGCCTTTGAGAGGTTCGCAAAGCGAGCCGTCTGAACCTCAAGCAGAGCAATATCGGGGTTGGGCGCAATGTCGTCGACGACCAGAAGTGGCTGGCCGGCCTTGGCAGCCAAATCATCGGAAAGGTCCTGGAAATAGGCATCGCCATAAGTGACGAGCGCGTAGTTGCGACCTTTCAGAACATCGCTCAGAAGTGAAAAACTGCCACGGCCGAAGCGGACGTCAACGGGGTTGCGATAAGACCACACGGCAGCTTCCTGTTTGAACTCGATATGCGACAGGAAGTCTGTCAAACCGCAAATCCATTGACTAATACAAATCTTCGTCGCTTATCATAGGCTGTGCCTATAGTTTTTACCCATCTTCGCTCGTTTCACGCGGTTGCGGAGCACCGCGGATTCACCGCCGCGGCAGAAGCACTTCACATCAGCCAGCCGACCGTAACCACTCAGGTCAAGGAACTGGAGGAACGCTATGGCGTGGAACTGCTGGTACGGCGCGGCCGCCGCGTCGAACTGACCGAGACGGGCGCGGCGCTGTTCGATATCAGCCGGCGCATCATGAGCCTGAGCGAGGAGGCCGAGGAACTGATGCTGAGCAGTGGTCGGCTGACGACCGGGCAGTTACGCCTTGCCGCAGTGGGACCGTTTCATGCGACCGAAATGGTCGCACGCTTCCTGGCGAAATACCCCTCGATCAAGGTCAATATGCTGCTCGGCAACTCGGACCAGACGCTCCAGCGCATCCTCGACCTAGAGTCCGACATCGCCATCTTGGCGCATGTCGTCGACGATCCACGTGTCTATTCGGTGCCGTTCAGTACGCACGAAGTCGTCGTGTTTGTGAACGCCGAGCACCCCTGGTACGGACGCGATAGCGTCCGCATCAGAGACCTTGAGGGCCAGCCGCTGATCCTGCGCGAGACTGGGTCGACCACACGGCGGGCCTTCGAACGTGCCGCCGGAAAGGCAGGCATCGAGATCAAACCGCTGCTCGAAATCGGTAGCCGCGAGGGTGTCTGGAAGGCTGTCGAGCGCGGTCTCGGCATCGGTGTGGTGGCGGATTTCGAGTTTGTCGCCCATCCTCGTCTGACCACCGTCCATATAGAAGATGCCGAGATTTATACGGAATACCGGTTGGCCTGTTTGCAGGAACGACGGCTTTCGCCGAAGATCGAAGCTTTCATGCAAACTGTGCTGGCCCCGTAAGTGGCTCCTTCATTGGCAATGTCACCCCTGCCTTAAGACGGCGAATTGCCCGAAGCCGGCTTGCCAAATGCGTCCGAATATAGATCAGGCCTATCGATTCAATTCAGAATTGCGATTTGGCAAATGGATTGGAATAATCCATTCATCAGTCCATGGATTTCGAACCCAACTGGGCCAAGTCGCCTCAAGTCGAGGGAATACTCATGAACGAGATGTCGCCATTGAGTGTATCGGTGAACGGCCGTTCGTATGGGTGGC
>CAZBBT010000100.1:0-9795 GCA_964490065.1 uncultured Mesorhizobium sp.
TGTGCAGGATGCCGTCGCGGTGGACGTTCTCGGCCGGGTCGTAGGCGGCGAAGGCACCGTCCGGGCCGCGCGCGGCGATCACGGAGATTTCGCGCTCGAAGGGAACCAGCGATTCCAGGATCAGCGGCACGTTGCCCATCGCTTCGCAGGTGCCGGCAAAGCCGCCGGTCTCCATGTTGCGGAAGACGCGCTGGCCCTTGCCGTCATAGCCGAGGCGTCGGGTCTTCAAGACGCCGCTACCCTCGAAGGTCTTGAGCGCGGCGGCCAACTGGTCGTCGTCGTCGACCGGACAGAAACGCGCCGTCGGGATGCCGATACCGTTGAGAAAACTCTTCTCGGTGACGCGATCCTGCGCCATCTCCAGCGCCAGCTCGGGCGGGAAAACGGGAACGCGGGCAGCGAGCGCGGTGGCGGCCGCCACCGGGACATTCTCGAACTCGTAGGTGACGACGGCCGAAACGGCGGAAAGCTCTTGAAGCGCGACCGGATCGTCATAAGCGGCGACGATCTGACGGTTGGCGGCCTGCGCGGCCGGGCAATCCGCCTGCGGTTCCAGGATGATCGTCCGGTAGCCGAGACGCGCGGCCGCCATCGCCAGCATGCGGCCGAGCTGGCCGCCGCCGACGATGCCGATGGTAGACCCGGTAGGAAGAGGGTGGGCAGGCAGCGGGCCGCTCACGGGGCGTCCGTCGGCTCTGTGGCGACCTTCGCCGTCTGCTCGGCCCGCCAGGTTTCGAGCCGGGCGGCGAGCGCGGCATCGGACAGCGCCAGCACGGCTGCTGCAAGCAGGGCGGCGTTGACCGCGCCGGCCTTGCCTATGGCCAGCGTGCCGACCGGAATGCCGGCCGGCATCTGGACGATGGAGAGCAAAGAATCCTGACCCGACAGCGCCTTCGATTCCACCGGCACGCCGAACACCGGCAACGGCGTGAGCGCCGCCGTCATGCCCGGCAGGTGGGCGGCACCGCCGGCGCCGGCAATGACGACCTTGTAGCCCGCAGCCTTGGCGCCTCTGGCGAAATCGTAAAGCCGTTCGGGCGTGCGGTGGGCCGAGACGATCAGGCTCTTATGGGAGACGCCAAGTGCGGCAAGCGTGTCCGCGGCGTGGCGCATCGTTGCCCAGTCGGACTGGCTGCCCATGATGATGGCGACGTCGGCGCGCTGGTCGGTCAAAGGCGCTGTCTCCCGATCAGGAAAAGCCGCGCCTTAGCGGAAACGGCGGCGCGTCGCAAGGATAACGGAGATCACGCGATGATGTCGGGAATGATCCTGTCTTCCAGCGCGCTGAGCCTGTCCTTCAGGAACAGCTTCTTCTTTTTCATGCGCTGTATCTGCAGCGGGTCGCAGCCGACGGCGATCATCGCGTTGATGGCCGCGTCGAAATCGGCATGCTCCTGTTTCAGCCGCGCGAATTCGAGACGAATCTCGGCCTGTTCCTGTTCCGACATGTCCACCGTTCTGCAGTCTCCGGCGCGAGGGTCGCGCCCAGGGGCGGGACCGGCCCGAAGCAATCCCGCCGGCGCGAACGCCTTATCACATTTCACAATGTCGGGAAATGCTACCAAGCAGCATTCGACATCGGCGGGTGTTGGTGGCACACTGTCATCCAGCCGTCATGAAGGCGGAACCTGCGGTGGATGCGCCTTCGGCGGTTGCAATCGAGGAAACCATGAAAGGGAGAACCAATCATGTCTCTTGCATCCCATCTTGAAGAGCTGCAGAGGAAGCATGGCGACATCGAACGCGAGATCGATGAAGCGATGCTGCATCCTTCGGTCGACGATCTGGAGATCGCCAACCTCAAGCGGCGCAAGCTGGCCATCAAGGACGAGATTGAGAAGCTGAAAACCCAGCCCACGACCCACTGACGTACTTTTTTCGGTCGCGCTGAACGCGCAATGGATTGCCGGCGGCAGGCCTTGCCGCTGGTCATTGCCGCGTTTGTCCGCTCCCGGGTTTCAAATCGCCGAACGATGCTCCGACCGCTTTTGGGGATGCGACATAATGTTGCCCCTTCGGTGACGTTTGGGGACAGGACGGCCGAAACGGCGCGATTTGCCGCTCCGGCCGGGATAGAATTATTGACAAGTCAGGCCGTGTCCGCCACCTCATGCGCAAGTGCGTGCGCGGCCTTCACGGCCATGACGGTTTTGGGCTGAACGCGGCAGCAGATCGAGGATCGGAACCGCCGGCGATGACCGGATATTATTCCTCTCCCTTCGAGCGCCGGAAATCGGTCGGCGTCGACGTCGGCGGCGTGGTGGTCGGCGGCGCGGCGCCCGTTGTCGTGCAGTCGATGACCAACACCGACACCGCCGATATCGACGCCACCGTGCGCCAGGTGGCGGCGCTGCACCGCGCAGGCTCGGAAATCGTGCGCGTCACCGTCGACCGCGACGAAAGTGCTGCGGCCGTGCCGAAAATCCGCGAGCGGCTGGAGCGGCTCGGCATCTTCGTGCCGATCGTCGGCGATTTCCACTATATCGGCCACAAGCTGCTGGCCGACCATCCGGCCTGCGCCGAGACGCTGGCGAAATACCGCATCAACCCCGGCAATGTCGGCTTCAAGGACAAGCGCGACCGCCAGTTCGCGGCGATCGTCGAGATGGCGATCCGCCACGACAAGCCGGTGCGCATCGGCGTCAACTGGGGCTCGCTCGACCAGGACCTGCTCACCCGGCTGATGGACGAGAATCAGGCGAACGGTTCGCCGCTGACGGCGATCGAGGTGACGCGCGAAGCGATCGTTCAGTCGGCGATCCTGTCGGCGCACATGGCGGAAGACATCGGGCTCGGACGCGACAAGATCATCCTGTCGGCCAAGGTCAGCGGCGTGCAGGACCTCATCGCCGTCTATACGGAACTGGCGAAACGCTCCGACCATGCGTTGCATCTCGGCCTGACCGAGGCGGGGATGGGTTCCAAAGGCATCGTCGCCTCTTCCGCCGCGATGGGCATTCTGCTCCAGCAGGGCATCGGCGACACGATCCGTATCTCGCTGACGCCCGAGCCCGGCGGCGACCGCACGCGCGAGGTGCAGGTGGCGCAGGAACTGTTGCAGACCATGGGCTTTCGCCAGTTCGTGCCGATCGTGGCGGCATGTCCGGGCTGCGGCCGCACGACTTCGACCGTGTTCCAGGAACTCGCCCAGGCGATCCAGGAGGACATCCGCGCCAACATGCCCGTCTGGCGCGAGAGATATCCCGGCGTCGAGCAGCTCAAGGTCGCGGTGATGGGCTGCATCGTCAACGGGCCGGGCGAATCGAAGCACGCCGATATCGGCATCTCGCTGCCCGGCACGGGCGAGACGCCGACGGCGCCTGTCTTCATCGACGGCGAGAAGGCGGCGACGCTGCGCGGCCCGCGTATCGCGCAGGATTTCCAGAAGATGGTCGCCGACTATATCGAAGAGCGTTTCGGCAGCGGCATCCGGGCCAGGGCGGCCGAATAGGAAATGGCGAGGGCGTTCGTCGCCTGTCTCTTCTGCCTGATCTTGCTTGCGTGGAGCGGCACGGCCTGTGCCGATCCGCCGCATTCGCGCTCGGCGCGAGAGCGGCTGATCGGCAGGGTCTGCGACCTGATCGGGGCGCAGGCCGACCGCAACGGCCTGCCGAAGGACTTTTTCGCACGGCTCATCTGGAAGGAAAGCCGCTTCGACCCCAATGCGGTTAGCCCGGCCGGCGCGGAGGGCATCGCCCAGTTCATGCCCGGCACGGCTAAGCTGCGCAATCTCGCCGATCCGTTCAATGTCGAGCAGGCGATTGCCGCCTCCGCCGCCTATCTCGCCGAGATGCGCGCCGGCTACGGCAATCTCGGCCTCGCGGCCGCCGCCTACAATGCCGGCGAGACGCGCGTGTCCCGCTGGCTGAATTCCGGCGGCTTCCTGCCGCTGGAGACGGAGGATTACGTGCTGGACATCATGGGCGAGCCGTCGGACAAGTTCATGGACGCCACCTATCAGGGCACGATCCATCCGCTGGACAAGAAGATGCCGTTTGCGGTGGCCTGCCGCCGGCTGCCGGTGCTCGAGCCCTCCGTCATCGCCATGGCGACGATCCCGACCAAACCGTGGGGCGTGCAGGTGGCCGGCAATTTCCGCCGCGCCGCCGCGATCCGGCGATGGCAGCGATTGCAGGGCCGCTTCCCGGCGCTGCTTTCTTCCTACGACCCCGTGGTCAGCCGGGTGCGGGTCGGCTATGCCCGCCGCGGCATTTATGCGGTGAGGATCGGGGCCGACAGCCGCAAGGTCGCGGACGACATCTGCCGCGAGCTGCGCGGCGCGGGCGGCTCGTGCATCGTGAGAAGAAATCGTTGAGCCGGATGCAGGAAGCCGCACGAAATGAGCAGGACCGAACCGGATACGGACCGCCTCTATCACGATCCCGACCTCGTCCAGTTCTACGATCTTGAGAACGAGGCCGGGGCTGATTTCACGTTCTGCCTGGACCTGGCGCGCGAGGCCCGCTCGGTGCTCGATTTCGGCTGCGGCACCGGCCAGCTTGCCGCTGCATTGTCCGACGGGCGCCACGTTACCGGCGTCGATTCGGCCGGCGCCATGCTGGAGATTGCGCGGCATCGGCCGGGTGGCGCGGCAGTGGAATGGGTCGCGGCGGATGCGCGGACCTTGCGGCTTGATAGGCGCTACGATCTGGTGGTGCTGACCGGCCACGCCTTCCAGGTCTTCCTCACGCGCGACGACCAGTCGGCGGTGCTGCGCATCATCGCGCGTCACCTCGCGCCGGAAGGGCGCTTCGTGTTCGATACCCGCAACCCCGCTGCGCGCGAGTGGCAGGAGTGGGTGCCTGAAAAATCGCGCCGGTTCTTCGATCATCCGGTTTTCGGCCGTATCGAAGCCTGGAACGACATCGAACGCGATGAAAAGACAGGCGTGGTCGCCTACGAAACCGTCTATCGCGCGACCTCGGACGGCAGGCTGTTCAAGGCCTCGTCGCGCATCGCCTTTCCCGATCGGGATCTAGTCGCCGCACTGATCGACGAGGCCGGGCTTGTCGTCGATCGTTGGCTGGGCGATTGGCAGGGCGGCGAGTGGCGCGCAGGCGCAGCGGAGATCATTCCGATCGGGCGCTTGCCGCCGGGATAAAACCTACGCCCGCTTCGCCACCGTCTCGGAGAGCCAGTTGCCGATCTTGGCGCCGAGCCTATCGGGCGAGATCGGCTTGGAGAGATAGTCGTCCATGCCGGCCTCGATGCACTTCTCCCGGTCGCCCTTTAGTGCGTGCGCCGTGACGCCGATGATCGGGATGCGCGTCCCGGTGGCTGCCTCGGCGGACCGGATGGCGTGCGTCGCCTCGTAGCCGTTCATTTCGGGCATCGAGACGTCCATCAGGATCAGCCGGGGGCTGAGCGTGCGGAACATCTCAACCGCGGTGCGGCCATTGCCGGCGATGCGGTAGCTCAGGCCCAGTCCCGAAAGGATCTGGCCGAACACGAGCTGGTTCACCTCGTTGTCCTCGGCGATCAGGATGTCTATCGAGCGCGAGGCGTTCACGGGTGCATCCTGTGCGCTGTCCTGTTCCGCCGTGCCGCGGATGACGGTGAAAGCAGGCGGCGATTGCGGCTGCGGTGCCGGTTCGCGCACGAACTGCACCTTACCTGCCTGGGTGCGCGCCTTCTGGATCGCCGAGATCACCGTGCCGAGCAGGATCGCCGAGCGCGCCGGCTTGGTGAGATGGGCGGCGATGCCGTATTCGAGCACCAGCCTGCCGAAATCGACCTGGTCGACGGAGGTGAGCAGCACGATCGGGATCGACGACAACCGGCTGTCGGCGGCGATGGCCCGGGCCACGTCCGCGCCGCTCATGCCCGGCATCTGATAGTCGAGGATGATGCAGTCGACGGAGGCGCCGAGCTGGCAGGCGCGGTCGAGGAAGGCGAGGCCGACGGCGCCGCTCTCGGCGGCGGCGCAGTCGAAGCTCCAGCTCCGCAACTGCTCGAGCAGGATCTCGCGGTTGACCGGATTGTCGTCGATGACCAGGACGCGCGCGCCGGTGACGTCGCCGGGCACGATCTCGTCCTGCGCGCCGGCCTCATGCACCGGCAGCGGCACCGCGAACCAGAACACCGAGCCGCGGCCGATCTCGCTTTCGACGCCGATCTTGCCGCCCATCAGGTCGACCAGCCGCGCCCCGATCGCCAGCCCAAGGCCGGTTCCCTCGTGGCGGCGCGTCGAGGAGGAATCGACCTGCGCGAATTTCTCGAACACGCTCTGCAGTTTCTCTGCCGGAATGCCGATGCCTGTGTCCTCGACGCGGACCTTGAGCTGGACGACGCCGTCGGCCACCTCGCCGCCGACGTCGATCAGCACATGTCCCTTCTCGGTGAATTTCACCGCATTGCCCAGAAGGTTGGTGACGATCTGGCGGAAGCGTCCGGCGTCGCCGACGACGAAAGCGGGCAGGCGCGGGTCGACGCGCACGATGAGTTCGAGGTTCTTTTCCGCCACGCGCGCCGAGACCAGCGTCGCCACGTCCTCGACCGCTTCGGCCAGCCGGAAGGGCGCGGGGTCGAGGGTCAACTGGCCGGCGTTGATCTTCGAGAAGTCGAGAATGTCGTTGATGATGGTGAGCAGCGCGTTGCCCGATTTGACGATGACGTCGGTGAAAGTCTTCTGGCGCGGCGTGAGTTCCGTCTTGGCCAGCAGTTCGGCCATGCCCAGCACGCCGTTCATCGGCGTTCTGATCTCGTGGCTCATATTGGCGAGGAATTCCGACTTGGCACGGTCGGCCGCCTCGGCCTTGAACAGGGACTCGGCGGTTTCGGTGAAGGCACGGCGAATGGCCTTTTCCATCGGGCGGAAGATCCAGAAGGCGACGACGCCGAGAACAAGGGTGAGCACGCCGCTTGCCCATAGCAGCAGGCGGTCGCTGGCGGCATCGGCCAAATGGCGTTCACCATCCATGGCGGCGCGGGCACGCACCAGCATGGGCTGCGCGAACAGGTTGTTCTGGTTGCGGATTTCGCGATAGCTCCAGTCATCGGACTTCTGCGCGACCGCCATCAGGTTGAAATTGCGCACCATGTCGCGCGCCGACCAGAACAGGTCGCCGTTGACCGAAGCCGATCCCAGTTCGCTGGCGGTCTCGTGCGACAGGCGTGGCGCGATCGTCGCCAGTTCGGCCGTCAGATTGTCGATCCCGGCGGTGAGGCGCTCGGCATGGCCGCGCGCGGCGGTGGCGAGGCCGTTGCGGGTCTCGGGGCGCCAGGTGCGGGTGGCTGTCTCGGCGAAGTCGGTGGCGTTGCGCAGGTCGCGGGTGAAGGCGACGAGGTCGCCGCTCAGCGCATCGACCTCATGGCGGAAGGAATTGATCTTGTTGAGCGCGAGGATCGCCGCGGCGGCGGCGAGGGCAAAGACCAGCAGGCCAGACAAATAGCGTATCCGGATCGACCGGATGAAAGACGAATAATCAGGCATGCGTAACCCCAGACCCATACGCACAATTTTAACGGTCGGGATTACGCTCCATTACCATTAATATTTCGTGTGGCGGCGCGGCCTCAGTTGCCGCGCGTGGCAATGAAGGTCGCGGCCGCTTTCAGCAGGTCCGCCCGCGCGCCATAGGGGTCGAGCAGCGCGTGCGCCTGGTCGATCAGTCCGCCAAGCTGGCGCCGCGTCCAGGCCTCGCCGTGCAGCGCCGCCAGCGTCGCCTTGCCCGCGGCGGCGTCCTTGCCGGTCGCCTTGCCCATGGTTTTCGCGTCGGCGGTGAGGTCGAGAAGGTCGTCGGCGAGTTGGAAGGCGAGCCCGATTGCCGCGCCGAACTCGCTCATCCGCGCGCGGTCGTCGGCCGGTGCGCCGGCAAGAATGGCGCCGGCCTCGCAGGCGAAGCGGATCAGGGCGCCGGTCTTCATCGCCTGGGCGCGGATGATGTCGGCTTCGCCCGGCCGGCTGTTCTCGGCGGCGAGGTCGAGCATCTGGCCGCCGACCATGCCGCCGATGCCGGCGGCGCGGGCGAGCGTCAGCACCAGCGCGGCGCGGCGTTCGGCCGGCAGCGGCGTCGCCTCGTCGGCCAGTATGTCGAAGGCGAACGTCAGCAGCGCGTCGCCGGCCAGGATCGCGGTGGCCTCGTCATAGGCCTTGTGAACCGTCGGCTGGCCGCGGCGGAGGTCGTCGTCGTCCATCGCGGGCAGGTCGTCGTGGATCAGCGAATAGCAATGCACGCATTCTAGGGCCGCCGCGACGCGCAGTGCCGCCTCGCCGTCGGCGGAAAAAAGCGCGGCGCTCTCCATCACCAGGAAGGGGCGCATGCGCTTGCCGCCGTTCAGCACGCCGTGGCGCATGGCAGCCACCAGGGTTGCCGGCCTGTCGATCTCGCCGGTGAGCGGGCGCGCATCGAGCAGCCGGGCAAGCAGCGCCTCCACGGTTCGCGCCCGCGCGGCAAGGGCCGTTTCGAAAGTTTGCGCACTGTCCCCGGTCATGGCGGCGAGCGGTAGCCGACACTCAGGCGTTGCGCAAGAAGCCAAGCGCCGTTATGCGATTGGGTCGTCACCGAGGTTTTGCACGGACGTGACCGAACCGATTGTCGACCGGAAGCGCGAAGGGCTGGAAATGGCGTCGAGACCGAGAGGCGGCAGGCGCACCGGTCTTGGGCGCTGGCTGAAACGTGGGGTGCTGGCGGCGATCGTTCTGGCGCTCGTGCCGGCGGTGCTGACCTTCCTCTATATCCCGTCCTTCGTGCATCCGGTGTCGACTCTGATGCTGAAGGACATCGCCACCTTCAGCGGCTATGACCGGCGCTGGGTGCCGATCGATGACGTAGCGCCCGTACTGGCCAATTCCGTGCTGATGTCGGAAGACGGGCAGTTCTGCTTCCACCGCGGCGTCGATATCGTCGAACTGAAGGGCGTTCTCGACGCCGCGATGGACGGCGAGGCAACGCGCGGCGCCTCGACCATCACCATGCAGACGGTCAAGAATCTTTTCCTCTGGTCGCGGCCGCTGGCCGGCCTGCGCAAGATCGTCGAACTGCCGCTGGCGGTTTATTTCGACGCGGTGCTGTCGAAACGACGGATCATGGAGATCTATCTCAACATCGCCGAATGGGGCCCCGGCATCTACGGCGTCGAGGCGGCGGCAGAGTACCATTTCGGCGTTTCGGCGAAGAACCTGACCCGCCGGCAGGCTGCACTCCTGGCGGTGACGCTGCCCAATCCCTATGCGCGCAACCCCGCCAAGCCGGGCCCTGGCTTGCGGCGACTGGCCAACATCATCGAGCGCCGCGCGGCGCGGTCGGGCGGCTATATCGGCTGCCTGAAATAGCGCAGCGACCGTCGCGCGGCCGCAGACGCCGCGCAAGCCAGAACCTTGACCGGCAATGGGAAGCCTATTCCTCTTCGTCGCCGTCCTTCGACTTCAGCGCGGAAAGCTTGGCGAAGACGGCATCGGCATCGAGCTCATCGTCCTCGCTCTTCGGCTTCGGCTGTTCGGGAACGAGCCGCTCGGTGAGCGAGGCCGGCAGCAGCGTGTCGCCGACCGGCTGAGGCTGCTCGCGGCCGCGCGAGGCACGCTGCACTTCCAGGTCGAGGTCGATCTGCGAGGCGAGGCCCAGCGTCACCGGATCCATCGGCACCAGATTGGCCGCGTTCCAGTGGGTGCGGTTGCGGATCTGCTCGATGGTCGACTTGGTCGTGCCGACCAGGCGCGAGATTTGAGCATCCTTCAGTTCCGGGTGGTTGCGCACCAGCCACAGAATGGCGTTCGGCCGGTCCTGGCGCTTCGAAACCGGCGTGTAGCGCGGCCCCTTGCGCGTCGAGTCGGGCACGCGGACTTTCGGGTCCGAC
>CAZBBT010000101.1:0-9761 GCA_964490065.1 uncultured Mesorhizobium sp.
CTAGCCAGAGCGACAGCACCACGGAAGGCGTCAGCGCGCCCGGCCGGTGGATGTTGCCGATGGCCAGGCGCAGCGCTGTGGAGGAGACGCGCGGACTTTTCCTCGCCAGCCACTGCACCGATCCCGAAACCATGCGCAGGACCAGGAAGGAAAAGATCGTCGCGCCGACGAAGATCGCGGCGATGCGGCGCTGGTCGGAGACCAGTATGGCGATGGCGGCGAGAGCGGCGGCGATCGCCAGCGCCGTCGCGACATAGGCGAGGCGCGGCAGGCCGCGGCTTTCGAAGCCCATCTCCCGGAACAGCGCCGCCGCCGGCACGTCGCGGGCGCGGCCGAGCGGCAATATGGCGAAGGTCAGCGTGACCAGCAGGCCGAACAAGGCGGCCAGCGCCAGCGCGCCGGGATAGAAGCCGCCTTCGGCCGGCACCGGAATGACCGATTGCAGCGCCGCGGCGGCCGCGAAGGGCATGGCGGCGCCGAGCAGGAGGCCGGCGACGATGCCGATGGCTGCGATGACGAGAATTTGCGCGAGGTAGACGGCGAAGACAAAACCGCCGGAAGCGCCGAGGCTCTTGAAAGTGGCGATGACGCCGCGCTTGCCGTCAAGATAGGCGCGCACGGCGTTCGCCACGCCGACGCCGCCGACGACCAGCGCGGTCAGCCCGACCAGCGTCAGGAACTGCGAGAAGCGCTCTATGTTGGACGACAGCGCGGGCGCGGCGTTGGCGCGGCTGCGGACGGACCAGCCGGCCTCGGGAAATCTCTTCGCGGCCTCGTCCCGGATCGCCTTGAGCGCCGCATCGTTCGTGCCGGCGGGCAGGCGGACCTTGTAGGCGTGCTCGACCAGGCTGCCCGGCTGCACCAGCCCGGATGCACGAAGCGCGGCCTGAGAGATCATCAGGCGCGGCGCGAAGCCGAAGCCGTCGGAGACGGCGTCCGGCTCGTCGAGGAGTTTCGCGCGCAACTCGACCGTGGCGTTGCCGAGCTTGAGCCCGTCGCCAGGCTTCAGGCCGAGCCGCTCGAACAGGAGGTCGGGCGCGGCGGCCCCATAGATGCCCGAACGCTCGCCGAACAGGTCTTCCCTGGAAAGCGCAGGTTCGGTCTTGAGCGTGCCGTAAAGCGGATAAGCGTTGTCGATCGCCTTGACCTCGACCAGCGCCTGATCGGAACCGTCGGGCAAGCGCGCCATGGAGCGCATGCCGGAAACATTGGTAACCGCACCCAGTCCTTCGAGGAAAGTGCGTTCGTCCGGCGTCGCTTCGCGCTGGTTCAGCTCGAAGCGCAGATCGCCGCCGAGCAACACCTGGCCCTGGCCGGCGACCCCTGCGGAAATCGAGCGCGCCACCGAATTGACGCCGCCGATCGCCGCCACGCCAAGCGCGATGCAGGCGATGAAGATGAAGAAGCCGGACAGGCCGCCGCGCATTTCGCGCAGGGCGAAGCGGAGGGGGAGGGGGACAGACGCCATCACCGGTCAAGTGTCCCGACGACTGGCAATTGTGAAGGTCGCGCTCTACGGCGCCCCCCTCTGTCCTGCCGGGCATCTCCCCCACACGGGGGGAGATCAGCCGCCCGCTTTGCTTGCGACAATCTCCGACGGTGGAAATTAAGCGGCGAAGCCGGAGCTGCCAATCTCCCCATTCGTGGGGGAGATGTCCGGCAAGACAGAGGGGGGCGCGAAGGAATGCTGCGATCGATATTTCCAGCTCGCATCAGGCAATAGCCTTTGCTGCGATATGGCCTTCCTCAATCCGCCCCGAGCGCATCGAGACCTGCCTTGCGCAGCGGGCGGCGAGTGCTGCGTCGTGCGTCACCAGCACCAGCGTCATGCCGCGCTCGGCCGCCTTGGAAAACATCAGGTCGGCGATCTGCTTGCCGGTCGCCTGGTCGAGATTGCCGGTCGGCTCGTCGGCGATCAGCAGGCGCGGGGAAGGCGCCAGCGCACGGGCGATCGCCACGCGCTGCTGCTCGCCGCCGGAGAGTTCGCCGGGATAATGCGTGACGCGATCGGCGAGACCCACCGCCTCGAGCTCGCGCGTGGCGACGCCGAACGGGTCGCCATGGCCGGCGAGCTCCAGCGGCACGGCGACGTTCTCCAGCGCCGTCATGTTGGGGATGAGGTGAAAGGACTGGAAGACGATGCCGATGTTCCGGCCGCGAAAGGCCGCGACCTGGTCTTCGCTCTTGCCTTCGAGCAACTCGCCGGCGATCCGCACACTGCCCGAATCGACTTTTTCCAGCCCGGCCAGCACCATCAGCAGCGTGGACTTTCCCGAACCCGACGGGCCGACGATGCCGGTCGCCTGGCCGGCGGCCACGGTCAGGTCGACCTTCTTGAGCACCTCGACCCGCGAGGCGCCCTCGCCCAGCGTCAGCGACACGTCTTTCAGCTCGATCACGGCTTCCGGCACGGCGGGGCGATCCTATATGGGAGAACGGGGCAAAATGGCCCTGCTCATATGGGTTTCGTCACATGCGTTTCAAACATGGCCTCTCCATACTGCTGCTGGTTTGCGCGACGCTGGTGACGCCGGCGTGGCCGGCACAGGCAAAGCCGATCCAGATCGTGGGTTTCGGCGACAGTTTGATGGCCGGCTTCGACCTGCCGCCCGGGGACGGCTTTACGGACAAGCTCGAAAAGGCGCTGCGGGCGAACGGCCACGACGTCACGGTAGCCAACGCCGGCGTGTCGGGCGACACCACCAGCGGCGGGCTGGCCCGCCTCGACTGGTCGGTGCCGGACGGCACCGATCTCGTCATCCTGGAACTCGGCGGCAACGACATGCTGCGCGGCATCGATCCGGCGCTGGTGGAGAAGAACCTCGACGCCATGCTGGCGCGGCTGAAGGAGCGCAAGATCGCGGTGCTGCTCGCCGGCATGGTGGCGGCGCCCAATCTCGGCCACGCCTATGGCGAGGCGTTCGGTGCGATCTATCCGCGGCTTGCCGAGAAATACGGCGTCACCCTCTATCCCTTCTTTCTCGACGGCGTCACCGGCGATACCACGCTGGAACTGGAAGACGCCATGCATCCGAACGCCGCCGGCGTCGCGCGCATCGTGGAACGCATCCTGCCGACGGTCGAGGAGGCGCTGGCAGACCTGCCAAAGGCGCAGTGAACGATATCTCGAAGAAGACAGGCCCTGCCGGGCGCCATGCCTGATCTTTCTTGCCGGCGAATCAGGCCGCGCGACGCACGATCTCGTAGAAACTCTCTCGGCGTCCGGGCTGGTCCTCCGCCACCACCAACGCCAGTTCCTCCCGGTCGAAGAGCTGGAACCAATCGTCCCATTCCACGAGATCGTAGCCGCCGGAATTGGGCGGACGTTCCGGGCGGTCGACGTCTTCATAGGCTTCCTGGCCGAAGACGATGCGCAGCATCGGCTGCGTTCCCGCCTCGGGCGAAACGTCGACGATCGCCGGATGGCCGGCGCGGCCGGCCGCCCAGTCGCGGATCGCCTCGTGATCGGTCAGGGTAACGGTCCTGGTCATCCGCATTCTCCTCGGTATCGCGCCGAAACGCCGCCGGGTGGCGGCAGGTTCCAGGCGCCGGTCCGTCCGTCCGAGTTTAACGCCTTGTTTGCGCATGGAGTCTAGGGTTTCCCGTGCGGAAGATACAAGGCGGCTGCTTGGACACGAGCCCTTTCATTGCCCTGCTCAATCCAGGGATCGCGCTGGTGCTTGCCTGCGCGTTCCTGGCGCTGTGGCTGCATCAGCGCAACCAACCGTATCTCGCCGCGCTGTCGATCGGCTACGCCTGCTCGGCGGTCGGCTTCCTGCTGCAGAGTTTCACCCTTCCGGTCGGCTTCATCGCAACCAAGCTGCTCTCCGTCACGGCTTTCACAATCGGCGTCGGCGGTGTCGGCAGCGCGATCATCCTGCTCCACGGGCGGCCCGTGCCCCGCTTCGGCATCGGCGTCCCGGCAGTCCTGGGGCTATGCGTCTTTTCATGGTTCCTGGTTGTGCAGCCGGACCTGACCTGGCGCATCCTGGTGGTCAATTTCGCCTTTGGCGCCATCAGCCTCGTCGTCGCCGCCGAATTGAGAACGGTTCCGAAAACGGGGCTCGTCGACCGGTTCCTCTTCGCATTGTCGCTGCTGATCGCCGGCAATTTCATCGTGCGCACGCTGCTGGTCGTCGCAGCGCATGGCCCGTTCGGCTCCTATGCCGAATTCCACGGCTCGGTCTACTGGACTACGGCGCTGCTGTCGCATGCTCTGCTGTCGCTGATGCTGGCCCTCACATTGCTGACGGCGGCGGCGCTCAACACGGTGACGGCGCTCAGAATCGATTCCCACACCGATCCGCTGTCGGGTCTGCTCAACCGGCGCGGCTTCGAGGAGCGCGCGGTGCTGCTTCTCGACCGCTGCGCGGCGGTGAATTTCCCCGTCGCGCTGGTGCTTGCCGATCTCGACCATTTCAAGTCGATCAACGATGTCCATGGCCACGAGGCCGGCGACCGGGTGATCGCCGATTTCGCCGACCGGCTGCGGCTGGCCGCGGGCACGCGCGGAGTCGCGGGGCGGCTCGGCGGCGAGGAGTTCGCCGTGCTTCTGCCGCTGGCCGATCTCGCCGCGGCGCGATTGTTCGCCGAGGCGGTGCGCGGCGTCTTTTCAGCCGGAACGGTGGCCGGCCTGCCGACGGGAACACGCGTGACGGCAAGCTTCGGCGTCGCGGCGCGCACCGCAGGAGAGCCGCTGGCGCCGCTGCTGCGCCGCGCCGACGAGGCGCTCTACAAGGCCAAGCAGAGCGGGCGCGACAGCGTGCGCCTCTCTTATGAGCGGCCGGTCATGTCCGCCGCATCCCAAACCTCGCGTTTGGCGTAACAGGGCAGTCAAGACGCCGTAAGGGGCAGCGACGCCCGGCGCCGGACGGCGTAGCCGACGATGGCGACGTGCACCGCGATGGCGACGACGATGCCGACGACATGGTCCGTCGTCGTCGCTGTCCCCGACGCAACGATGCGCCACCAGGCGTAGCCGCCCGCCGGCAGGAACAGGACAACGGCGCTGACAAGGCCCGGATTGTAGCCTCTGGCGCGAACGGCGCCCCCGATATGGACGACGGCGTTGACCAGCATCGGATAGACCGCGATCAGCCCGAGTCCGAGGCCGACGCCCCATGCCAGATAGATGACGACAACATCCAGAAGCCAGACCGCGCCGATGTTGATGACGAAGACGGCCGCCGGTGTAAGCACTTCCGCGCCATGCCCGATCATGCGGTTGACATAGAGCCGGAAGCGGTCGTCATCGTGCTCCTCGTATTGATGGAGCATATAGATCGGCAACAGAAGAAAAATAGCCGTGAATGCCGGGCTCCAATCCCTTGCCAGGACCGGCAACAGCGCCAGCAGCATGAGGCCGGAAAGAGCGCCTCCGTACACCCAGTAAGCGAATAGTCGTTGCATTGCCCGCCTTCCCGAGAAGTGCGCCCGTGCGTACCGGCGTCGCTGAAAGTCAATACTCCGCCAACCCGAAAATCAATGGCCTGGCGGCGGTCATCGCGACGGAAACTCCGATGTCGCCCGTTGCACTGGAAGCGCCATGAGCGGCGCTTCGCGACCCAACTTCAAGTCGAACAGGCCTGGCAGCCGGATGCGGGGCCCGCCGCTGGCTGGCCGAGCGGAAAACCGCCAAGCCGTCGGACCCGATCGCGCCATCGTTAACGGGTTCTTCGCGCCTCGATGCTTTGGTATTCGGGTCATGAGCGGCGCGGATTTCATACTCGGCATCAACCTGCTGGTCGCGGGCCTGTTCGCGGCCGCGTTCATGGCGATCGCGCGCTACGAGGCGCAGCGCCCGCCGGCGTTGCGGCTGGCCTGTGCCTATGGCATCGGCGTGGCCTATCTCGCGATCGAATTCGCCATTCCCGCCTTCCGCAACGCCGGCGCGCCGGTGACGGCCGCGTTCGCCGTCTTCCTCGTTGCGACGATGGCCTTCAATGCGGCGCTTGCCGTCAAATACGAGGTGCGGCTGCCGTTGTGGCCGATGCTGGTCTTTCTCGTCGTCGCTTCCGGCGCGGTCTGGCTGACGCAGGACCTGCCGCGTCAGTCGCTGACGCGCATGATGGCCTACCAGTTGCCCTACGCCGTCATGCAGGCCGTCGGCCTCGGCATCGTCTGGCGCTCGCCGCAGAAACACGACCGGCTCGACCGCCTGCTGATGGCCGCGCTCGCCGCCAGCAGCCTGCACTTCCTCGCCAAACCCTTCATCGCCCACGCGCTTGGCGGTTGGGGCGCGAACCCGCAATCCTATCTGACCAGCCCCTACGCCATGGTGTCGCAGTCGCTCGGCACCGTGCTGGCCATCGCGCTGGCGCTGCTGACGCTGGTCATCCTGGTGCGCGACGTGCTGGCGGAGGCGACCTCGCGGTCGGAAACCGACTCGCTGTCGGGGCTGCTCAACCGGGGCGGCTTCCAGCGCCAGGCCGAAGTCGTCCTGCAGGCAGCCCAGCGAAAGCACGTGCCGCTGGCGCTGGTGATCGCCGATCTCGATCATTTCAAGGCGATCAATGACGGATTCGGCCACGCCTGCGGCGACCGCGTCATCGAAAGCTTCGCCGGCCTGCTGCGTGAAGCCGCGGCGGCAAACCAGGTCGCGGGCCGGATCGGCGGCGAGGAATTCGCCATCCTGCTGCCGGGCTCCAACCTCGCCGGTGCCCGCCTGTTCGCGGAAGGGACGCGCAGCGCCTTCGGCGTGCTCGCGATCGAGGGCCTGCCGCCGGATCATCGTTGCAGCGCAAGCTTCGGCGTGACCGAACTGTTGCCGCGCGACGGCGTCGCCGACCTCATGCAACGTGCGGACCGCGCGCTCTACCAGGCCAAGAAGGGCGGCCGCGACCAGGTCCGCGTCGCCATCGAAGCCGCCGACGAAGCAAGGCCGAGAACGGCGGAACCTAACGGCAGGGGCTGAGCTCCGGCATCTCGCCGTCGGACAGGCCGTACATATAGCTGCGGCCCTTGACGAAGACCGGCGGACGGTAACAGTCGCGCTCGACGGTCGAGTCCGATTCCCGGTAATATTCGACTTCGGGCTGGCCGGCACCGACATAGCCGGACAATTCCCTGGCCAGCTTGCCTTCGCCGACGAGGATGCGCTTGTAGCCGGCAGCGCTTTCGATGACGAGGTTGCCGAAGGAATCGGCATAGACATGGTCGCGCGTGCGGGCGTCGGCCGACGCTACGGCCAAAGCGGTCGATCCGGCAAGCAGGGCGGCGGCGACAAGAAATCCAGTCTGCGAACGCATGGCGCGTCTCCTTGGGGTGTGAGGCGTGCCTCCTCGAATCGATAAATTAACCTTTTCTTAACCTTTGTTAAGAGGCGGCGCCGGCGCGCCAGTCCTGTTCGGCAAACATGGTTAATATCCGCAAGGATGCGCCCTCCTGCCGGGCTCGCCGAGCGCGATACAGGCCAGCTTTCAGCCATGCCCGGCCGCGGGAATACATTGGAAAAACGCGACCTTCGCCGCCGGTTGCCGCTTCCGCCCTTGATCTTGGCGAGTCGCGGCGGCTAGTTTCGCGGCCAGGAGGATCTCATATGGCGCTCAGCCGGATGTCTCGGGTGACGCCCGTTTTCCTGACAGCCCTTTTGGTGACCGCCTGCCAGTCGCAATCCGGTCCGGCGGGGCAAAACGGCAAGACCGGCGCCACGACGCTGAGCGACGGCTCGCCGGCCATCAGCGTGACCGAGGACCGGTCGCCGCAGCCGCGTACCGCGACCTACAATTGCGCCGGCGGCGACAGGATGACGATCGAGAATCGCGGCAGTTCCATCCGTGTGATGGGCGAGGACGGCGCCATCGACGAGGAACTGCCTGCGTCGCCTGCCAACCAGAGCAGCCGATTCGGCGCCGAGCACGACGCCATCGTCATCGATGGGCGCGAGGCGCTGGTCATGAAGGGCGGCCACACGCCGATCACCTGCAGGCGCTGATTCGGCGACTGCCCTGGCTTTGCTGCGACGCCAGAGCGGTTCAACCGATTGAACGCCGCCCGGCCGATTAAATCAGACTAAATGATGTTGGCGCCTCGATTTTCCGGCTTTGACGCGGTGCAAAAAGAGGTCTAGAAAACCGCCGTCCCATGTCGCCTTCGGAAATGGCCGTGCTGCTTTCCGCGAGGCGTGGAAGGGCGCCGAACTGGGGGAGCCATGAGCCAATCACCAGCCACCCGAGGCCCGGCCATGCGTGCAAGGCCGCTTTCGCCTCACCTCACCGTCTACCGGTGGCCGATCACCATGACGATGTCGATCCTGCACCGCATCACCGGCGGCGCGCTCTATGTCGGCACCGTGCTGGTCGCCTGGTGGCTGGTCGCCGCCGCCACCTCCGAGAGCCAGTTCGGCTTCGTCGACTGGCTGGTGCGCTCCTGGTTCGGCAAGCTGGTCCTGATCGGCTACACCTGGGCGATGTTCCACCACATGCTGGGCGGTCTGCGTCACCTGATCTGGGACACCGGCGCCGGGCTGGAGAAGCATACAGCCTCGAAACTCGGCTGGGCGACGCTGGCCGGCTCGATCCTGCTGACGATCATCGTCTGGGCCATCTATCTTTCCATCGCGTGAGGCTGCCATGAGCGACATGAGAACCCCTCTCGCCAAGGTGCGCGGCCTGGGCTCCGCGCGCGAAGGCACCGGCCATTTCTGGCGCGTGCGTCTGTCGTCCATCGCGCTCATCCCGCTTTCGCTCTTCGTCATCGGCTGGGTGCTGTCGCTGAAGGGCGCCGGCTACGCGGAAGTGCAGGCTTCGCTGTCGCGACCGCTGGTGACGCTGATCGTCGCGCTGTTCCTCGTCGTCAGCCTCGACCACATGCGGCTCGGCATGAAGGACATCATCGAGGACTACGCGCATGCCGAAGGCGGCAAGATCGCGCTCTTCGTCCTCAACACGTTCTTTTCCATAGCAGTCGGCGTCGTCTCGCTCTTCGCGCTCGCCAAGCTGGCATTCGGAGGCTGAGCATGGCCGAACAATCGAAGAAGGCGGCAGGCGCCTACACCTATGTCGATCACAAGTTCGACGTCGTCGTCGTCGGCGCCGGCGGCGCCGGTCTGCGCGCCACGCTGGGCATGGCCGAGCAGGGGCTGCGCACCGCCTGCATCACCAAGGTCTTCCCGACGCGCTCGCACACGGTCGCCGCGCAGGGCGGCATCGCCGCCTCGCTGCAGAACATGGGGGCCGATAGCTGGCAGTGGCATCTTTACGACACGGTGAAGGGTTCGGACTGGCTGGGCGACATCGATGCCCAAGAGTACATGGTGCGCCAGGCGCCGGCCGCCGTCTACGAACTCGAGCATTACGGCGTGCCCTTCTCGCGCACCGAGGAGGGAAAAATCTACCAGCGGCCGTTCGGCGGCCACATGATGAACTATGGCGACGGCCCGCCGGTGCAGCGCACCTGCGCGGCCGCCGACCGCACCGGCCACGCCATCCTGCACACGCTCTACGGCCAGTCGCTGAAGCACCACGCGCAGTTCTTCATCGAGTATTTCGCGCTCGACCTCATCATGGAGCCGGACTGCACCTGCACCGGCGTCGTCGCCTGGAACCTCGATGACGGCACCATCCACCGTTTCTCGGCCAAGATGGTGGTGCTGGCGACCGGCGGCTACGGCCGTGCCTATTTCTCCGCCACCTCGGCGCACACCTGCACCGGCGACGGCGGCGGCATGGTCGCGCGCGCCGGCCTGCCGCTTCAGGACATGGAATTCGTTCAGTTCCACCCGACCGGCATCTACGGCGCCGGCTGCCTCATCACCGAGGGCG
>CAZBBT010000102.1:0-9715 GCA_964490065.1 uncultured Mesorhizobium sp.
CGACCAGATGCGGATGGCCGTGGCCGAGCGAATTGACGGCGATGCCGGCGGCGAAATCGAGATAGCGCTCGCCTCGCTCCGTCACCAGCCATGAGCCTTCGCCACGATCGAAGGCCAGGGGTGCGCGGGCAAAGGTCTCGTAAAGCGCCGAACCGCTCATTATATGCGTCTCCGGAACCGGAAAAATCAAAAAGCCGCCAAACGCGGCGGCCTTTTGCGGCTTATCGTGGTTTTCATTCGCGAAGTCAACGAAAACCACGGTCGAGCACCGGTCCACCCGACATCAAGTCTTCACATCAGTGAACAGGCAAGTTGGGGAAAACCGAAAAAACCGAATCGGTGTTGCAGCCGGGACTCTTGTCACCGAGTCAGCGCATACGGTAATTGTGAGCAGGAAATAACTAGATTTCGTGCGGCGGATCTAATCACCCCGGAAGATGTGGTGTTCGCCCGGCGAAAGCCGGGACGTGGAAGGATTCTGATCACCGTGCGGTTCAAAGGAGTGCAGTCTCATGAACTGGACTGACGAGCGTGTCGAACTTCTGCGCAAATTGTGGTCGGAGGGGCTCTCGGCCAGCCAGATCGCCGCGCAACTCGGCGGGGTCAGCCGCAATGCGGTGATCGGAAAGGTGCATCGGCTGAAGCTGTCGAGTCGAGGCCGCGCCACCGCTGCCCCGGCCCACAAGAAGAAGGCAGGTTCCTCGGGCGGCGCATCGAAGACGGCTGCCCGTCCCGCCGCCGCGCATCGCCATGTCACTGCCACGATCGGCGCCACCGCGCTGCAGGTGCAATTCGACGCCGAGCCGGTCGCGCGCCATCATCTGCGCCCGGTCGAGAACGTCGTGGTGCCGATTTCGCGCCGGCTGAAGCTGGTCGAACTGACCGAGCGCACCTGCAAATGGCCGAACGGAGACCCGCTGGCCGAGGATTTCTCATTCTGCGGCAACGATTCCAAGGAAGGCGGACCGTACTGCTCCTATCATTCCCGCGTCGCCTTCCAGCCGGCGGCCGAGAGGCGCAGGGCGAGATAAGGGAATAGGGGACATTTGAAGCGGGCTTCGTCCTGTTCCCTTACTCCCCTACTTCCTTACAGCCACCCATTCTTCCTGAACCGCCAGTAGAGCACGCCGCAGATGCCGGCGATGAGGGCGAGCACGGTCGGATAGCCGTATTCCATGTGCAGTTCCGGCATGTCCGAGAAGTTCATGCCGTAGATGCCGGCGAAGGCGGTCGGCACCGCCAGGATGGCTGCCCATGAGGCAAGCTTCTTGGAAATCGCCGTTTCCTGGCTCTGGCCGACCAGAAGGCTCGCCTCGAAGGCGAAGGCCAGCACCTCGCGCAGCGAGTCGATCTTCTCCTGCACCGTGCGGATATGGTCGGTCACGTCGCGGAACAGCGGGTGCATCCCGGCGTGGATCTGCGGCAGGTCCGCGCCGGTCAGCCGCCGGCAGACCTCGACCAGCGGCAGCGCCGCGTTACGCAGGCGCAGGAGGTCGCGGCGCAGCATGTAGAGGCGCTCGATGTCGGTCGCGTTCATCGGCTTGACCAGCACCTTGTCCTCGATCTCCTCGACCTCGTCCTCGATCTGCTCCAGCACCGGCATGTAGTTGTCGATGATGAAGTCGAGGATGGCGTAGAGCACGAAGTCCTCGCCTTTGGCGAGCGCATGCGGGCAGCTTTCCCAGTGCTGGCGCACCACCGTGTAGGAGGTCGAGGGACCGTGCCGCACGCTGACGATATAGCCCTTGCCGACGAACAGGTGGGTCTCGCCGAAGGTGACGCGTCCATCGATCAGTTGCGCCGTGCGCGCGACGATGAACAGCGCATCGCCATATTGTTCCAGTTTCGGCCGCTGGTGCGGATGCTCGGCGTCCTCTATGGCGAGATCATGCAGGCCGAATTGCGCCTGGACCCTCAAAAGAAGCTCGCGGCTCGGCTCCAAAAGGCCGATCCAGACGACGTGGCCGTCCTTGCCTGCCCAGGCGCCGGCTTCCTCGATCGGAATGTCGGCGACGCGCCGTCCCGCCTGATAGACGCTGGAAGCGATGATGCCGGCTTCGAGCGGCGCCGGCGTGAACTCGCGGACATGGTCCATGGCAACCTCCCGGAGGCTTCGCCTCCATGCCGGGAACTCCGGGTTCGCAATTTCCTCAGCCTAACTCAAACCGCGCGCGGCCGCGAGTGCATGGCTTCAAATCGGCTGGATTCCTTTCGGGGCGCCCACGCGGTCGGTCTTGTCGCCCTTGGGCCGATCGGCGGGCATCTGCTCGCCGGTGGCGATATGGTAGATGGTTTCGGCGATGTTGGTGGCGTGGTCGCCGATGCGCTCGATGTTCTTGGCGCAGAACAGCAGATGCGTGCAGGGCGTGATGTTGCGCGGGTCTTCCATCATATAGGTCAGCAATTCGCGGAAGAGCGACGTGTACATGGCGTCGATCTGGTCGTCGCGGTCGCGCACGAAGCCGATCCTGTCGACCGCCCGTGAGGCGTAGACGTCGAGCACTTCCTTGAGCTGGGTCAACGCCAAGTTGGCAAGCGCCTCGATGCCGCGGAACAGGCTGGTCGGCTGATGGCCCTGGGTCACGGCGACGACTCGCTTGGCGACATTCTTGGCGAGGTCGCCGACCCGCTCGAGGTCGGCTGAGATGCGGATGGCGCCGATGATCTCGCGCAGGTCCGTGGCCATCGGCTGGCGCCTGGCGATGACGACGATCGCCTTGTCGTCGATTTCGCGCTGCGCGTCGTCGAGCACGACGTCGTCGCCGATGACCTTCTGGGCAAGGCCGGCGTCGGCGTGGATCAGCGCGGCGATCGCCTGCTCGACCATGCGCTCGGCATGCCCTCCCATCACGGCGATCCGCTTGGCCAGGTAGTTGAGATCCCCGTCATAGGCGCTGACGGTATGCACGGACTGCATGGCGCTTTGCCTCTCCCTATGCCGATGATTCGCCCGGCACGAATGCGTGTCGATACGCTGATTGCATGACAGAAAGACGAACCCTGTCAGCCAGACATAGGCCGGCTTGCCGAGCAAATCTAGTTTGCCGGCAAGTGAACCGTGAAGGCCGCGCCCTCGCCGGGTTCGGAACGGATCGACAGCCATCCCTTGTGGCGGGTCAGGATATGCTTGACGATGGCGAGGCCGAGACCCGTCCCCTTCTGGGCGCGGCTGGTGTCCGCGTCCACCCGGTAGAAGCGCTCGGTGATGCGCGGGATGTGCTCCTCGGCGATGCCCGGTCCGAAATCCCTGACCGTCACGTCGACCGTCGGTTCGGGGCCGTCCCTGCCTTCGGCGATCGAAACGACGACCCGTTCGCCGGACCGGCCGTATTTGCAGCCGTTTTCGAGCAGGTTCTGGAAGACCTGGAACAGCTCGTCCCGCTCGCCGGGAACGGTGAGCGGCTCATCGGGAAAGACGCGTTCGATCGTCACCCCGCTATCCTGCGCCAGCGGCGCGAGCGAATCGATCACCGCATCCAGCGTGCGGTTGAGATCGACGCGGGTTCCGGGCCTGAGGTAAGGCTTCATCTCCAGGCGCGACAGCGAGAGAAGGTCGTCGATCAGCCGCGCCATGCGGCCGGTCTGGTCCTGCATGATGGAGAGGAACTGCTCGCGCGCCGCGGCATCGTCTCTCGCCGGCCCGCGCAGCGTCTCGATGAAGCCGGCGATGGAAGCGAGCGGCGTGCGCAGTTCGTGGCTGGCATTGGCGATGAAATCGGCGCGCATCCGGTCTATGCGGCGCACCTCGCTCTGGTCCTTGAAGACGAGGACGCCGAGGTCGGTGCCATGGCCGATTGCCGCCGCGCTGACCCGGAAGACCCGCTCGACCGGCAGCTTCTCGCTGTAGTCGATGGTGGCGGAGGTGACCGTGCCCGATGTCAGCGCATCCAGCATGGCCTGCATTTCCGCCGCTCGGAACCTGAGCGCCAGCGACATGCCGTCCCTGAGGCCGCCGAAGGCGGCGTAAGCGGCGCCGTTGGCATGCACCATGACGCCGGCATGGTCGAAGACGATCAGCGGATCGGTCACCGCCGCGGCGAGCGCTTCGCCGGAAAGGCGGTTCAACTCCCCGCCGCTTGCGGAAGCGGGACCGGTCGACCGGTCCGAGGCGCCGGAGCGCGCCGTGCCCAGCCAGCGGGCAAGCCGCCCGAGGATGGTTTTCGTGCTGGATTCGCTCGATGTGGCCGCCACGCTCCGGCGCTCCGTAACCCTGGCTGAAACTTCCGCTGGACCCTGTTCAGGCCTCCCAATAGCATGAACCGTACAGCCGGAAAGGTTCATCTTGATGAAAAAAGCCAGGCGGAATCAGCCATCCGGGAAAACCGGAGCCATCAAGCTCCGGGTGAACGGCAAGGAGCGCGAATTCGATATCGACGATCCGGAACTTCCCGACTGGATCGAGAAGCACAAGCTGAGTTCGGGCGGCTATCCCTACGACAAGAAGATGAAACGGGAGGACTACGAGGAGACGCTGGAGCGGCTTCAGATCGAACTGGTCAAGGCGCAGGCCTGGATGCAGACCAGCGGCGAGCGGGTGCTGGCGCTGTTCGAGGGCAGGGACGCCGCCGGCAAGGGCGGCACCATCTTCGTTTTGCGGCAGTACATGAACCCGCGCACGGCCCGCAACGTGGCGCTGCCCAAGCCGACCCAGACCGAGCAGGGGCAATGGTACTTCCAGCGCTATGTGGCCCATTTCCCCACGGCGGGGGAATTCGTCACCTTCGACCGCTCCTGGTACAACCGCGCGGGCGTCGAGCCGGTGATGGGCTTCTGCACGCCCGAACAGCACGAGCGGTTCCTCGACGAGGTTCCGCGTTTCGAGCGCATGATCCGCAACGACGGCATCCATTTCTTCAAGTTCTGGTTGAACATCGGCCGGGAGATGCAGCTCGACCGCTTCCATGACCGCCGCCACAGCAAGCTGAAAAGCTGGAAGTTCTCGCCTATCGACATCGCCGGCGTCGCCAAGTGGGATGACTATACAAGCGCCCGCGACCGGATGATGGAGCGCACCCACAGCGAGGAAGCGCCATGGACCGTCATCCGCGCCAACGACAAGCGGCGGGCGCGACTCGCGGCCATCCGGCACGTTCTGTTGTCGCTGCCTTATGCCGGTCGCGATGCCGACGCCATCGGCGAGCAGGACGAGAAGATCATCGGCGGGCCTGCCCTGCTGCACGAGTGACGTTCACCGCCCATCGCCGTTGGAGCTTCGCCGCGGTGCCGGCGGCCATGGCCGCGGCGCCTCGTGCGGCGTCTTTTCCCAGAAGTGCGGCTCGCGCCAGAGCTGCCAGATCGCCCGCCACCCGGCGAAGGACAGCATGAGCCAGTAGGGCGGGGTGAGCAGCACGGTTTTCCAGAAGCCGCGTTTTTCCTGCCTGTTCAATGTCTGCCAGCCGAGCAGCAGGAACGACAGATAGCCGCAGGCGATGTTGACGACGTCGAACAAAAGCAGCGCCGAGCGCAACAGCCCGATCGGCTCGGTCGACAGCAATTCCAGGATGAGGAAGACGAAGGTGGCGAGCAAAAGCGGATGGAGCATGGCCGAGGCGAGCATCCCCGCGAACAGCACCTGCGCGACGACGAAGGAAGCCGGACCGAGGTCCGCCATCAGGCGGCGCGGATTGCGCATGTGCACCAGCCAGGTCTGCGCCCAGCCCTTGAACCAGCGCGTGCGCTGCGGCATCCAGACGCCTATGCGGTCCGGCGCCGGCTCGTATGTCGGGCGCGAGATCGTCTCGGCCCGGTAGCCGAAGCGGGCGAGCCGGATTCCGAGGTCGGCGTCTTCCGTCACGTTGAACGGGTCCCATCCGCCGACCGCGTCGAGCGCGGCGCGCCGGAAATGGTTGGAGGTGCCGCCGAGCGGCAGCATCAGGCGCCTGCCCGAAAGCCACGGCAGCAGCCCGCGGAAGAGGCCGGCATATTCGAATGCGAACATGCGCGTAATGAGGCTGCTCGAGCGGTTGGATATCTCCAGCGGCGCCTGCACCACGGCAAGGTCCGGGCCGCTGCCTTGGAAGCGCTGCCAGGCCTCGGCAAGCTGCATGGGGTCCGGCTCGTCCTCGGCGTCGTAGAGGGCGACGAATTCCCCGCTGGTAAGCGGCAGCGCGTAGGCGAGCGCCTTCGGCTTGGTCCTGGGCTCTCCCGGCGGCACTTCGATCACTTCGATATGGCGCGGCAGCTTGCGGGCACGGATCGCGGCCAGCGTGGGCGTGTCGTCGGCCTCGCACACCAGCTTGATCTCGAGTCGGTCCCGGGGCCAGACCAGCCGTTCCAGCGCTTCAAGCAGGTTGGGCACGATCTCCGCCTCCCGGTAGAGCGCCACCAGCACGGAAAAGCGTGGGGCGTTAGCCGGAGGCGGGTCGACCGGGCTGTTTAGAGGCAACGGTTTCAGCGAGGCGACGGCCGCGAAGCGCAGCGCCACGCAGGCAAAGAAGAAAAAGGTGGCGAGGCCGTGCAGCACGGCAAGCATTTGCATCGGTGCGAGCACGAGCCCGACGGGCAGGGCGGTGATGACGACGCCGATCACGGTTCCCTGCCAGGCGTTGGCGACGATGCGGGCCGACATTTGCGGAAACCGCTCGAACAATCCGCCGACCGCCGTTCTCCCCAGGGCCGGTCTGGAGCGTTGCAGGATCGCCGCGCGCAGACGCGTTGCGTCCGCCATCTTCATCCGCGCGGCCAGCGCCGGATTGGCTCTCAAGCGGGCGCGCAGAAAATCGAGTAGGATGCGCTGCGGCGTCATCAGGAAGGAGATGCGGCCATCCTTTTCCATGAGCTTGACCGGCACGTGGCGGGTCCGGTCGCGCAGCAGCGCCGCCGCATGCTCGTCCGTAAGGATCAATCGTTCCGGATCGATCGTCCCGGCGATGCCGAGGCCGAGTTCTTCGGCGACGGCCGCTAGCAGGTCGCGGTCCCGCACGAGTCCGCTCGCCAGCAGGGCCGACGGAAAGTCGCCGCCGCTCGCCTGGGCATGCGCTGCCGCTTCGAATGCCGCTTCGGGCGGTATCGAAAGCCGGGCCAGGATAGAGCGCCATTCGGCGAGCACGGGAAAGAAGATTTCCGACAGGCGGGTGCCGTAGTCGAGGTCGGCATCGGTGTCGTCGTCCGGCGTGCCTATCGCACGCAGGGCAACCGGTCCCTCTCCATTTCCTCCGCGAAATCCGAACAAGTCCAGTCAGCTAATGTAGCCGCGCCGGATGGCTTCGGCGACGGCCTGGACGCGGTTGACGGCGCCGAGCTTGGTTTTCGCGTTGAGCAGATGCTTTTCCGAAGTGTGCTCGGAAATGCCGAGAATCTGCGAGATTTCCCATTCCGACTTGCCGGTCGCCGCCCATTGCAGGCATTCGCGCTCGCGCGGCGTCAGATCGATGCGGTCGCTCTGCTGTACCTGCTTGCTTTGCAGTTGCATTGCGCGGTCGATCGCACAAGTCGCGGCCAACGAGACCAGGCCGAACTCGGTGGCGGAGAGCCCGACCGCTTCGCCGCCGAGCGATACCGTCGTCGTCCGGCCGGGGAAGTTGACCGACGGAAAAGCGGTGCCGGCCGGCGCGCCGATTGCGGCGATATCATCCTCGTCGCCGTCCGGTTCGACGCCGATCGACCGGCAGTCCTTGCGGCATTGGATCGATCTCTGGCGCTGCCCTGTCTTGCCCGCCGCGGGATCGCGATCGGGACGGTGGCCGGCCCCTTTGCGCTCCAGCCATCCGCCCGACCAACCGCTTCGTTGGGGGGGCATCCCCTCGACAATTGCCGCTGTCGGTTCAAGCCCGACGATGAACGAAAGCAATCTTCCGCAAACTTCGGCGGGCGTCGCCGCGTTCCGCAACTGATCGATAAAGTCCAGGATATAATCGAACTGACTCATCGCAACATCCACCCCATGTTGCTTTTGGATTTTCGAAATCGATGCTAGGTGGCCAACCTACATGTCGCCATGAGCTCCCATCTGCAAACCATCCGCCGGGTTGCCGACTCCAAGCCGTCGGCAAGCACAGCATATTTCCATTCCAGATTGACCATACGCTCAATTTCGCGTGTTTAAATCAAAAACGAGTATGACTGTCTCAATATTGGACGAAAAGCCAAGAATGACGGCGAAGAGCCTTGTCCTGCCGCTTCGATTCATAGCCTCGGTTCTTGTCGCGATGCTGGTTGCAACCGGCTTCGCGCGGGCGGCCGAGCCGCGCGCGCCGAATTTCTGGGATTCGAAAGAGCTTCTGCCGAAGCCCGATCTGTCGGCGTTGCCGCGATTGAGATTCCTGACGACGACCGATTTCACGCCCTTCAATTTCCTCGACGGCCAGGGCCGCCTGTCCGGCTTCCATGTCGACCTGGCGCGCGCCCTCTGCGCGGAACTCGGCCTTGCCGACAAATGCGAGATCCAGGCGTTGCCCTGGGCTGAACTGGACGCGGCCCTGCAAAAAGGGGAAGGGGAGGCGATCCTCGCGGGCATCGCAGTGACACCGCAGACGCGCGGGAAATACGCCTTCTCGCGCGCCTATCTGCAGTTTCCGGCCCGCTTCGTCATGGCGAAGGCCAAGGCAATCACCGAGCCGATCTACGACACGATCAAGGGCAAGCGCGTCGGCGTGCTGGCGGGTTCGGCCCACGAGCGCATGCTGCGCGACGAGTTCGGCGAAGCGCAGCCTGTCGCCTACCGGAAGCCCGAAGAACTGCGCGCCGAACTGAAGGGCGGCAAGATCGACGCCATCTTCGGCGACGGCATGAGGCTGTCGTTCTGGCTGGACGGGGCGGACGCCGCCGGTTGCTGCCGTTTCGTCGGCGGACCTTACCTGGCGCCGGAATATTTCGGCGCCGGCATGGCCATCGCCGTCAAGCCGCAGGACAAGGCGCTGGCCGCGGCCTTCGATTACGCCCTGCAGCAGATTTCGATCAAAGGCACCTTTGCCGAACTCTATCTGCGCTATTTCCCGGTCAGCTTTTACTGACCCGCTCGGCCTTCAGGTCAGGGTGCGCAGCCGCGCCTTGGCCGCCTGCGCGATGGCCGCGACGATGAGCGTGTCGAGATCGAGTGCCCGGCGGATCAATTGCAGCACGCGCATCTCCTCCAGCCTGATTTCAAGGTCGGCCGAGGCGACCTCGAAGGCGGCGGCGTAGGCGGTGTCATGCAATCTGGCGGGCAGCGCCTCGGCCACCGCGTCGAGCACGCCGTCCAGCCCGTCGGGCGCATGCAGGCGCTTCTGGCAGTCCTGCGCCACGGCCACAAGCCGATCGGAATTGAAATCCTCGAACACAGGCCACGATCGCACCACCTCGCCGATCCGCGCCAGTTCCACATCGGTCATGTCGCGGTCGGAGGCCGAGGTGATGACCATGAGATGGATCATGGCTTCGTGGATACCGGGCAGGGACATCAGGCTCTCCAGGATGGGCGATTGAAGGTAGGAAGGGTCATTCCCGTGCGCAAGGAAAAAGCCTTGCGGTCGTTGACGCTCCGCGGAACGCGGCCTAGAGCAACCGTGAATTCCCGGAAAGACGATCATGACCGCACAGCCCATCCCCGATCTTGACCCGCAGATTCTCGCCGCCGCGGCTGAGAGCAAGGCATGGCCGTTCGAGGAAGCCAAAAAGATCATCAAGCGCTACGAGAAGACCGGCTTTCCCGAGACGGTGCTGTTCGAAACCGGCTACGGTCCTTCCGGCCTGCCGCATATCGGCACCTTCGGCGAGGTGGCGCGCACCACCATGGTGC